>CAVFYB010000069.1:0-5386 GCA_963626845.1 Bacteroidaceae bacterium
GGCGTCGATCTCGGCGCGGAGAGCCTCCATTGCCGGGATAACGTCGTTGGCGTAGGCATTTGCCTGCTCCTGTGCATCCTCGATAGCCTCGGCAGCGTCGTGCTGCTTGATAAGCTCGCGAGTTGCAGCAGCGGCCTTGTTGCTGCCGTCGATGATAACCTGCAGAACCTTTTCGGTCTCGGTCATGTCAGCGCCGGCAACAGCAGCCTTCACCGTGGTGATGTTGCTTGCCAGTGCAGCCATGTAGTCGCTGATGGCCGGCAGGTAGGTGCGGCGAGCCATGCGGATCATGGTGCGGGCCTCGATGTTCAGAAGCTTGTTGTACTTTTCGAGCTTTACCTCGTAGCGGCTGCGAACCTCGGGCTCGGTAAGCACGTTGAACTCGTTGAACAGATCCAGAGACTTCTGGGAAACGAAGCAGGGCAGAGCCTCTGCGGTGTTGCGGTTGTTGGCAAGACCGCGAGCCTCGGCTTCCTTCTCCCACTCGTCGGAGTAGCCGTTGCCGTTGAAGATGATACGCTGGTGGTCGGTGAGCGTCTTCTTGATGTAGGCGATTGCAGCCTTCTCGAAGTCGGCGCCTTCGGTGCCCTCAAGTGCATCGGCGAAGCCCTTCAGGCTCTTTGCCATTGCGGTGTTCAGGATCATGTTGCAGTCGGACAGGTTCACCGAAGAACCGGGCATGCGGAACTCGAACTTGTTGCCGGTGAAGGCGAACGGGCTGGTGCGGTTGCGGTCGGTGTTGTCCTTCATGAACTTCGGCAGAACGGCAACGCCCAGGTCCATGGCAATGCCCTCTGCGGAGTGGTACTCGTCGCCGGAGATCAGCGCGTCGACGATGGCGCCCAGCTCGGAGCCCAGGAAGATGGAGATGATGGCCGGAGGTGCCTCGTTGGCGCCCAGGCGATGGTCGTTGCCAGCGGAGGCAACGGACATGCGCAGCAGCTCCTGGTACTCGTCCACAGATTCAACCACGCAAGCCAGGAAGATGAGGAAGCGCAGGTTGTCCATGGGGTCGTCGCCGGGATCGAGCAGGTTCACCTTGTCGTAGGAAAGCGACCAGTTGTTGTGCTTGCCGGAACCGTTGATACCCTCGAACGGCTTTTCATGCTGCAGGCAAACCAGGCCATGGTGCGAAGCGTTCAGGCGCATCTTTTCCATGGTGAGCAGGTTCTCGTCGATGGCGCGGTTGGAGTTGGTGAACAGGGGTGCCAGCTCGTGCTGAGCAGGGGCAACCTCGTTGTGCTTGGTCTTGGCGGAAACGCCAAGTGCCCACAGGTCGTCGTCGACTTCCTTCATGAACTCGTTGACGGTGGGGCGGATGGCGCCGAAGTAATGCTCTTCGAGCTCCTGGCCCTTAAGCGGTGCGGCGCCGAACAGAGTGCGACCGGTGACGATAAGGTCCTGGCGCTTTACGTAGTCCTTCTCGGAGATCAGGAAGTACTCCTGTTCCGCACCGACGGTGGAAACCACGCGATGACCGTCTTCGCCGAAGAACTTCAGCACGCGCTGAGCCTGCTCGTTCACGGCGCTCATGGAGCGCAGCAGCGGGGTCTTCTTGTCGAGAGCCTCGCCGGTGTAGGAGCAGAATGCGGTGGGGATGCACAGCACCTCGTCCTTGATGAAGGCGTAGCTCGTGGGATCCCATGCGGTGTAGCCGCGGGCCTCGAAGGTGGCGCGCAGGCCGCCGGAGGGGAAGCTGGATGCGTCGGGCTCGCCCTGGATAAGCTCCTTGCCGGAGAACGTCATGATTGCGGTGCCGTCGCCCACCGGATCTAGGAAGCTGTCGTGCTTTTCGGACGTGATACCGGAAAGGGGCTGGAACCAGTGGGTGTAATGCGTTGCACCGTGCTCGATGGCCCATTCCTTCATGGCATGAGCAACAACGTTGGCAACCTCGATATCGAGTGCCTTGCCTTCCTTAATGGTCTTGGCAAGGTTCTTGTACGTTGCGGAAGGAAGGCGTTCCTTCATTACATGCTCATTGAACACCATCGATCCGTAGATGTCAGAAACGTGGGCCATCTTCTCTCCTTCAGGATCACGCCGCCAAAGCGGCATTTTTAACGAGCTGTTAGCTATGGGTAATTGTGCCATAAGCCGCTCGCCTTTTACGTATGTCTCAACCCTAATGAGCATTTGTTTCGAACAGTTTTCAGAGGGGCAACGGGTTTGTTTCTATGGAGCCGTCTCCAGACACAAAAAAAGCCCGGCCGAAGCCGGGCTTGGCACGTGCCGTTGCTAGCCGAACGCCACCGAGGTTTGAACCGGAGCCGAGGCAACGCCCGCGCCGGTGAGCGACTGAATTGCCGCATCGATGCAGCCGGTGTTGATGAGCACCACCAGCACGAAGGTGTTGATGGCGAAGCCCGCCCATGTGGCCCATTCGGCCTGCTTGCGATTGCCCTGGGTAAGGCTGCCCTGGAAGATGAGCGCACCCATCATGCCGAAAATGCCGCCCAGAAGGCCAAGCGCGAACCAGCGAACCTTGCGGGCGAACGGAAGCACTTCCTGCTGCTGTGCAGCAGGCGGCATGGGAGCTGCCTTGATGCTGGCGTTTGCCTGAGTGGGGGCAGAAAGCTTGGTGTTGCCGTTCTGGCTGTGCTGGTTGTACGACATGGGCTTCCCTCCAAGGCTTCTTCGCTCTACGCTGAACGCGTTTTGAACATGTTTTAGAACGCGTTCTATTATTAACTAAGAAGCCTTGGAAATCTATATGCGCTCATAAAATCTATAAATTCCTGCACAACCTTCGGCTGGCGCCCCTCATCGCGACTGACCACATAGGTTTTGTGGAAGTCGACCGGGGCCTCACGCACAGGCACGCACACCACGTCGTCGAACGCGTTGATCATGAGCGAATAGCAGAACAGGGCAAGTTTCGATTCATCGGCCGCCACCAATGACGACAGGGTAATCTCGTCGTCATACGAGAAACTCACGTTAAGCCCGTGCCCCTCTATCAGGCTGCACACCTCGTGATACACCGGAGATGCTGGGTTGTAGGAAAGCACCGATTGGCCCTTCAGGTCGTTCAGCGAGATCTCCTTCTTCTTGGCCAAGGGGTGCCTTCGGTTGACACCCAATACCAACGGCTGGCTCCAGCACAGGTTGTAACGCAGGTCGGAGGAGTCGTCGATGCGGCTGGCGAAGGCCACGTCAAGCTGGCCGGTGCGCAGGCGACGCAACAGTTCACGCGAGTACGCCTGCGTAACGGTGATGTGAGGCTCATAGGAACTTTGCTTACGGAACTCGAAGAGAGCCTGTGACCAGAACTTACCCTGCATGGCATGGATGGTGCCCAGGTTGATAACGGCGTTTTCGGTACCCAGCGATTCTTCCGCCAGGGTACGTGCCCTATCCAAGCTTCGCAGAGCGCCGGTGACGCAGTCCGAGATATCGCGCCCTATCTCGGTGAGCTCTACCGTTGAGCGGTTGCGGGAAAACAGCTGAACGCCCCACTCGTCTTCCAAACGCTTGATTGCCAGCGAGAGCGTGGGCTGGGAAATGTTCAGGTCTTTCGATGCGCGCGTATAGTTAAGCACTTCGGCAAGATGCTCGAAATAACGTAGATCCTCTACTCTCATCTTCCCCTCCTCAGACGAGACCCCTGAAAAATCATAGCGTAAAAGCCCACGTGAAATGGCTGGAACATGTTCATTTTTTTCACGTACCCAGCTGATACCTATAACCCCGATAAATAGGAAACCTCACGCTTCCCCGACTTTTTAGGGGTCGCTCCGCAAACCTGACACCACGGATTGCGGCCCGATTCGGGTAGTGCCCCTACCCCTTCGCCTCGATCACCTTTCCCATAAAACTCTTCAGGCTGCACGTCCATGCTCCTTGCACTGCCCCTCGAGCAACAGCGCTTCGCCTCGAAGTGCTACAAAAGCTTACGCTTGGACGAGTAGATTGCCGTGGAAGTTCTGTGCAACGTACCGAGGCACATGAGCTCAACCCAGAAAGACAAGGGGCCCTCCGGCGAGTCGAATTGAGCTGAAAGCGAAGCACTCGCTCCGCAGCGTGCTAAGGCACGTGAGGAAGCGGGTGCTGAAGACTTGAAGTCCAAGTCGGATCGAGGTCCAAACGCAATGAGGGGACTTCCAAAAGGAAGTCCCCTCGAGCAATAGCGCTTCGTTTCGAAACGCTACAAAGGCTTGCGCTTGGGCGAGCAGATTGCCGTGAAAGATTTGCGTAGCGTACTTAAGTACGTGAGCAAATCTTGGAGCGGCAAGGTGCCGCCCAAAGTAAGCCGACTAGCGTTTCGAGAACTGCGGGCGCTTACGAGCCTTCTTCAGGCCGTACTTCTTGCGCTCAACCATACGGGAGTCGCGCGTGAGGTAGCCAGCCTTCTTCAGCTCTGCACGGTAGTCGCCAGCCTCCAGAAGAGCGCGAGCGATGCCGTGGCGAAGAGCGCCAGCCTGGCCGGAAACGCCGCCGCCGTTGCAGCGAGCGATAACGTCGAAGTGATCCTTGGTATCGGTAACCACGAACGGAGTGGTGGCGTAGTCAAGCAGAGCCTGACGACCGAAGTAGTCAACGCCCTCGCGGCCGTTAACGGTAACCTTGCCCGTGCCGGGGACGATGCGAACGCGAGCGATTGCGTTCTTGCGACGGCCGGTGCCGTAATACATAGCTTCGCCTGCCATTAGTTATCCTCCATCTTGATCTCGCGGGGCTGCTGAGCTGCGTGCGGATGCTCTGCGCCAGCGTAAACCTTGAGCTTCATGCCCATTGCACGGCCGAGCGTGTTCTTGGGAAGCATGCCCTTAACTGCGTGCTCGATGACGCGCTCGGGGTGCTTCTGCATTGCCTCCTGGAAGGTTTCGCACTTCAGGCCGCCGGGATAACCGCTGTGACGATAGTATTCCTTGCTGGTAGCCTTAACGCCAGAGATCTTGATCTTGTCGGCGTTGATGATGACGACGAAGTCGCCGGTGTCGACGTGAGGCGTGTAGGTAGGCTTGTGCTTACCCTTAAGGATGTGAGCGGCCTTCGAAGCGACGCGGCCGAGAACCTGGTCCTCTGCGTCGATGAGAAGCCATTCGCGCTCAACTTCGTTGGGCTTTGCGTAATAGGTCTTCACAGTGTTCCTCCAATAAAGTAACAAGTGTCGTTTTTCAAAAGTTGCTGCCAACCCGAGGTGCGGGATCCTACTCCGCAGCTCCAACTATGCTTCCGGGCGTTGCTGCACTAGGTTCTGGACAACCTTGCGCGGCGGGCGCCGTTTCCACTTCGCTGGAGTTCGAATCGCAAGCATGTACGGGGCTTTTGAAAGCGAACTTTTGCAGTTTAGCGTGTACGCGAACGCGGCGCAATCGCCGCAGGCGGGCAATTTCGCTGCCTTTCGCGAATCTTCACGTTTTCTGCGGAAAACCTGAAGGCG
>CAVFYB010000069.1:5638-7534 GCA_963626845.1 Bacteroidaceae bacterium
CATGGCCTATATAGAGTTCGACAACGTAACCAAGACCTACGGCGAGGGCGCCGCGCAGATCCATGCGCTCAACGGCGCCAGCTTCCAGGTGGAACGCGGCGAGCTGGCCGTTATTCTGGGCGCTTCGGGTGCCGGCAAGACCACCGCGCTGAACATCCTGGGAGGCATGGACGGCGCCACTTCGGGGCGGGTTGTGGTAGACGGGCACGACATCGCCCGCTGCAGCGAATCGCAGCTGGTGGAGTACCGCCGCGCCGCCGTGGGCTTCGTGTTCCAGTTCTACAACCTGGTGCCCAGCCTTACCGCCATCGAGAACGTGGAGCTGGCCAGCCAGATATGCCCCGATTCGCTGGACGCCGAGGAAACGCTTCGCCGCGTTGGCCTAGGCAACCGCCTTTCCAACTTCCCCGCGCAGCTTTCCGGCGGCGAGCAGCAGCGCGTGGCCATCGCCCGCGCCCTTGCGAAGAACCCGAAGCTTCTGCTGTGCGACGAGCCTACCGGCGCGCTGGACTACAAAACCGGTAAGCAGATCTTGCAGCTGCTGCAGGACACCTGCCGAAACGAGGGCATCACCGCGCTGATCATCACCCACAACGCCGCGCTGGCGCCCATGGCCGACCGCGTGATACACGTGAACAGCGGGCGCGTGACCAGCACCGAGCTGAACCCCAGCCCCACGCCCATCGCGAACATCGAGTGGTAGCCATGGCAAGCGCGCTGCGGAAAGACACCCTGCGAACCATCGTGCGGGAGCGGAAACGCTTCATCTCCATCCTGCTTATCTGCGTGCTGGGCACCACCATGGTGTGCGGCCTGCGCGCGGCATGCGTGGACCTTCGGCAATCAGCCGATTCGTTCTTCACCCAGCAGGGCCTCTATGACCTGCGGATTCAGAGCACCCTGGGGCTTACCGCACAAGACGTGAGCGCGGTGGCTGCGCTGGACGGGGTGGAACAGGCCGCCGGCGCCTACGAGGAAACCACCTACACGCAGCTGGGCAGCAAGCGCGCCAGCGTCGGGGTGAAGGCGCTGCAGGGCGGCTTCAACCAGCCCTACCTGCTGGAAGGGCGCTTGCCTGAAGCCGCCAACGAGGTGGCCGTTACCGAGAACTACCTTACCGATTCGGGGGCGCAGATCGGCAGCACGGTTTCGCTTGAGCCGGGCGATGCCGAGGTGTTCGAGCGCACCGACTACATTATCGTTGGCACGGTGATCGACCCCACCGAGCTCACCAACCCCAACGGGTCCATCGCCGTGCGCGCCAGCGCCAGCCCCGACTACCAGTTCTTCACCACGACCGATGCCGTAAGCGCCAACGTTTTCACCGCCGTGTACGTGCACGCGAAGAACCCGCAAGGCGCGGCCGCCTATTCCGAGGAGTACAAGGCGCTGCTCGGCCAGGTTGAGCAGCAGGTCCAGGGCATCAAGACCGAACGCGAGCAGGCGCGCAGCCAGCAGATCCGCCAGGATGCAGCAACCGAGATCGACGAACAGGAGCAGACCGCCAACAACGAGTTCGCCAGCGCCGAAGAGCAGCTGGATAGCGCGCAGGCAACGATCGATTCCGGCAAGCAGGAAATCGCCGCCAACAAGGCGCAGATTGAAAGCGGTGCGGCGCAGATAGAGCGGTCGCGTCAGCAGATTGCCCAACAGGAAAGCCAGCTGGAACAGGGCGAGACGCAGATCAAGGACGGCTATTCCCAGATAGAGGGCGCGCTTGCCCAGATCGCCAGCGGGCGCGAGCAGCTTGAGCAGGCGAAAGCCCAGGCCAACGCCCAGTTCGATGCGGCGATTGCCCAGGTGGACACCGCGTATGCCGCCGGGGCCATCACCGAGGAAGAGCACGCCGCTCAGGTTCAGGCCATCGAGCAGCAGCGCGCGCAGGCGCTTGCCGCC
>CAVFYB010000069.1:7759-9465 GCA_963626845.1 Bacteroidaceae bacterium
GCCACGTTCGAGAGCGAGAAGGCCGAAGCCAAGCAGAAGATCGCCGATGCACGTGCCGACGTCGACACGTTGGAAGACGCGCGCTGGTACGTGCAGACGCGCGAGTCGAACACCGGGTACGCCAGCGTGGAGTCGGACGCCGGGTCCATCGAGGCCATCGGTTACGTGTTCCCCGTGGTGTTCATCGTAGTGGCCGTGCTCATTGCGCTTACCACCATCACCCGACTGGTGGAAGAAGAGCGCGGGCTCATAGGCACCTACAAGAGCCTGGGCTATTCCAACCGCGCGATACTGGGCAAGTACCTGGTGTACGCGCTGCTGGCCTGCCTTATTGGCGGGGCTCTGGGCGAAGTGTGCGGGTTCGTGCTGTTCCCCGCCTTCCTGTTCAGCGTGTTCCAGGTGATGTACCTGCTGCCGAACTACCTGCTTTCGTTCGATGCGCTCTACGGCATCGGCGGCATCGCGTTCTTCACCGTGGGCATCGCCGGAGCAGCGGTACTTGCCTGCCACTCCGAGCTGCGGCAGACCCCGGCCATGCTGATGCGCCCCAAGGCGCCGCCGGCGGGTTCGCGCATCTTCCTGGAGCGCATCCCCTTCATCTGGAAGAAGATGTCGTTCCTGAACAAGGTCACGGCGCGCAACCTGCTTCGCTACAAGAAGCGCTTCTTCATGACCATCTTCGGCATCATGGGCTGCATGGCGCTGCTGATCTGCGGTTTTGCAATCAGAGATTCCGTACATGCCCTATCGCCTATGCAGTACGGCGACGTGTACCGCTACGACGTGCAGGCCGTGGTTTCCAGCGACGACTTCGACGATGCGCAGAGTTACCTGTGCGAACACGCCGAGGTGAGCCAGCTGCAGCCCATCGCAGTGGACACCGTCACCGTTTCCGCGAACGATGACGAGGAGAGCATGCAGCTGTTCGTCGTGCCCGACGGCGCCGACCTTACGCCCTACGTTTCGCTGGCCGATGGCAGCGAGTCCTTCCAGCTGGGGGCCAGCGGCATGATCCTCACCCGCAACGCGGCCGAGCTGCTGGGAGTCGAGGCCGGCGGAACCGCACACCTGAAAACCAGCAAGCTCAACGAAGCAGATGCGGCCGTCGCGCACGTTGCCGACAACTACCTGGGCAACGCGGCCTACCTTTCCAAGAGCACCTACGAGCAGCTGTTCGGGCAGGCCACAACGCTAAACGGGTTCTACCTGAACCTAACAAACGGCGCTGACGCGAGCGCATTCGCCGACAGCCTGGCGGAGCGCGAGGAGTTCCTTTCGGTTACCAGCACGCAGCAGATGAACGACGAGTTCGCGCAGTCGTTCGCGCTGATCAACACCATCGTGTACGTGATCGTAGGACTGGCGGCGGCGCTGGCCTTCGTGGTGCTGTTCACCCTTTCCACCACCAACATATCGGAGCGCATCCGCGAGCTTGCCACCATCAAGGTGCTGGGCTTCCGCAAGCGCGAGGTGAACCATTACGTGAACAAGGAAACCATCCTGCTTACCGCCATCGGCATGCTGTTGGGAATACCAGCAGGCTACGCGTTCAGCCACTCGCTTACCTACGTGCTGAAGATGCCCAGCATCTACTTCGCGGTGACCATCGAGCCAGGCAGCTACCTTATCGCCTGCGCGCTTACGCTGCTGTTCGCCGTGATAGTAGCGCTGCTTTCCAACCGCAGCCTGCGAAAGATCAACATGAT
>CAVFYB010000070.1:0-9274 GCA_963626845.1 Bacteroidaceae bacterium
TTCAGCGATTCGTCGTGTTTGATGCCGGTGCTCGAAGAGCTCGAAGGTGATACCATGCTTGTTCGCGTGTTCGAAGAGGCGATGGGGCAGGACGCTCCCGTTGTCCGCATCGGCCACGAGAACGATTCAGAGGCATTGAGCAGTGTGTCCCTTATCGCCAACCGCTTCGGCGGCGAAGAGCACAGTGGGCTGATCCTGATCGTCGGGCCCACACGTATGGATTATTCGCAGGTGCTTAAAGCGGTTCGTGCCGCCCGAAGCATCTTGAAAGACAAATAAGTTCCCGAAAGCGAGATCATTACTCCTATGGCAAACGATTTGTATGAGGTTCTGGGCGTCGACAAGAGCGCCAGCGACGATGAGATCAAGAAGGCCTTCCGCAAGAAGGCGCGAAAGCTTCATCCCGATGTGAACAAGGAACCTGATGCGGAGGATCGCTTCAAAGAGCTCAACGAGGCTTATGACGTATTGAGCGACCCCGGCAAGCGTGCCCAGTACGACCGCTTCGGCACCATTCCCGGTGCTGCCGGAAGTGCGGGCGGGCCACAGTATGTCGACTTGGAAGATATCCTTGGCGGCTTCGGCGGCATGGGCGATATTTTCAGCTCGTTCTTCGGCGGCAACGGCGGAAGCGCCAATGTGCGTAAAGAGGGTCGAGACATGGGCGTGGGTGTTCGCATTTCGCTTGAAGAAGCAGCCACCGGCCTTAAGAAGGAAATCGTCTACGACCGCTTGGCTCCGTGTCCCGATTGTGAGGGAACCGGTCTTGGCGAGGACGGCAAAGAAGTAACGTGCCCCGACTGCAATGGGCAGGGCCGCGTTGTCACTGTTCAGCAGACCTTCTTGGGCGCCATGCAGTCCGCCTCTACGTGCCCGCATTGCTCCGGTTCGGGCAAGATCATCGAGCGCCCGTGCTCCGAGTGCGACGGCCAGGGCAGGGTGCCCGACCGCCAGCGCGTTTCGGTCGATATTCCCGTTGGTATTCGCGACGGGCAGCAGCTTCGCCTTACCGGCTACGGCGAAGCCGGCATCCGTGGCGCCAAGCCTGGCAACCTCACCGTTACCATCCGCATCGAAGACCACGAGTTCTTCGAGCGCGACGGTGACGACCTCCATTGTTCTGCCGCCATCGGCATGGTGCAGGCCGCCCTTGGCTCCACCATCGAGCTCGATGGCATCTTCGAAGACGAGAAAGTTCAGGTTAAGATCCCCGAGGGCTGCCAGTATGGCCAGGTGGTCCGCGTTAAGGGCTATGGCATGCCGCGATTCCGCAGCGATACTCGTGGCGACTTGTTCGTGCATGTTGAAGTGAAGATACCCACTCGCATCTCGAAGGGTGAGCGTGCAATCCTTGAGCGCCTGGCCGACGAGATGGGCGAAAATGTCACCGAGCAGCGCAGCCCTCTGCAGAAGCTCCGTGACGCTTTCAACAACTAGGGTATAGAGCCAACGATATGTCGCTGCCCCATTTCTTCCTGGATAGCCAGATGCTCTCGCTTGAGACCGAGCAGGTCTTTGGCCTGGACATTTCGCCTGACGATGCCAAGCACGCCAAGGCACTGCGCCTGCAGCCCGGTGAGCATATTGCCGTGGTGGACGCCTCCTCTGATTATTTCGAGTGCGAGGTGGTCTCGTTCGGGCCGGGGGAGTTCACGGTTTCCATCGCCCAGCATCTGGATGCTCCCAAAAGGCCCCGCGTCACCCTGATTCAGGGTTTGGCCAAGGGCGACAAGATGGACCTTATCGTGAGGCATGCTACCGAGGTTGGCATCAGCTCGTTCATCCCGTTGGTGTGTGAGCGTAGCGTGGTCAAGCTCGATGCGAAGAAGTCCGCCGCACGTCAAGCTCGCTGGAAGGCCATCGCCAAAAGCGCATCGATGCAAAGCGGCAGAGCCGACATGCCCGATGTCTCCCTGCCGCTGCGCGTTTCCGAGGCTGCTACAGCGGTAAGCGCTGCCACGGCAGTGCTTGTTTGCTGGGAGGAGGCTACCACCGATTCCTCTATTCGCTTGGCGCTGGACGAGCTGCTGGACGGCTCCGGTGTTTTGCCGTCTGAGGCCAGCGTTGCAGTGGTGATTGGGCCCGAGGGCGGTTTGGCTGCAGCCGAGGTGCAGGAGTTCCTTTCCGTTTGCGGCAATGCCCGTGCAGTGAGCCTTGGCTCCTCCATCTTGCGCACTGAAACCGCCGGCATCGTTGCGCCTGCCCTGGTTATGTACGAGCTGGAGGCACGTTCGTGAACGTGAACGTCGTCAACCTTGGCTGCAAGGTGAACCGTGTTGAATCCGACACCATCGCGCTTTCGTACCAGGGCAAGGGCGACCGCCTCAGCCGGCTTGAGGAGGCGGACATTATCGTCGTCAACACCTGCACGGTTACCGAGGAAGCCGACAAGAAGACCCGCAAGACCATACGGCGCGTGCTTCGATCGAACCCAACGGCCAAGGTGCTGGTAACGGGTTGCGCCGCATCCATCGATCCTACGTTCTTCAAGAGCCTGGATGAGCGTATCTGCGTGGTGGACAAGATCGATCTCCTGGACGAAGGGGAATCGGCACTTGCCGCGCGCTCCGATACGCTGGTCCGCGTGGGCGACTACTTCCCCTCCCGCGTGTCGTTGAAGGTCCAGGATGGGTGCAACCACTCGTGCACCTACTGCATTGTCCACGTCGCAAGAGGGAAGGCCTGGTCAAAGCCCATTGAGGATGTTGTTCGGGAAGCAGTCTCGCTTGCCGATGCGGGCGCGAAAGAACTCGTGCTTACCGGTATAGACCTTGGTTCGTATTGCTATGAGGGCGGATCGTCCCGTATACGCTTGGGTGATTTGGTGCGCTGCATGCTGAGTTCGCTCGATGATTCGGGGCACCCCGACGTGCGGTTGCGTATCGGCTCGGTGGAACCCTGTTCGCTTGATTCCCGGTTCATCGAAATGATGGCCACCTCGAATGGTCGCGTTTGCCGCCATTTGCACCTGCCTCTGCAGTCCGGCTCTTCGAAGGTGCTCAAGGAAATGAACCGACCTTATTCGGCCGACCGGTTCTTGAAAATTGCCGAAAACCTGAAAGCTTGCGTACCGGGCATTTCCCTTACCACCGATATCATCGTCGGCTTCCCTGGCGAAACGGAAGAGGATTTCACCCAAAGCTGCCAGCTGGCGGAAACGGTGGGTTTTTCCAAGATACATGTGTTCCGTTACTCCAAAAGGAAGGGCACGCCCGCCGCTGAGCGCGCCGATCAGGTAGCGCCTCTGGTCAAGGAGGAGCGTTCGCATCGCTTGAGTGCGCTTGGCGATGAGCTACGTTTACGCTTTGCCCAGAACCAGCTGGGGAGCGTAGAGCGGATTGCCGTAGAGCAAGACGGGGTAGGCATGACGGAATCCTATTATCGTGTTTCTGTGCCCGAGAGCGTTTCTGCAGGCAGCCTTGTTGAAAGGGAGCTCACTGGCCTGAATGAGGCGAGCTTCACCTTCTTATCCTGATAGGCTCCGTATTCGCGGTATCATGCAACTATGACTGAAACGCAGAACACCACACTTACCATCCCTGCCGGAGTAGCGCCTACTGCGCTGTTGGGGCCGCAGGATGAGTTTGTCCGTTTGATAGCGGATAGCTTTGATGCCACTATCACGCTCCATGGCAATACGCTTGTGCTGCAGGGCGATTCCCTGACGCTTCATTCCCTGACCACCTTGTTCTTGGGGCTGATCAAGGAACTTGAGGCGGGCGGCGAAATCACGCGCGACGATGTGAAGCGGTCCATCGACTTGGCTAAAACCGGCGAGCTGGCTCCTTCCTCCATGAAGAACGATGTAGTTCTTACCCATCGCGGGAAGGCGGTTCGGCCGAAAACCCCTACGCAGAAACACTATGTCGATGCCATCCGCCGCAACGTCATAACCTTCGGCATCGGTCCGGCAGGCACCGGCAAAACGTACCTTGCCATGGCGATGGCGGTAAAGGCGCTTGAGGAAAAGCAGGTAAGCCGTATCGTTCTTACGCGTCCCGTTGTGGAAGCCGGCGAGAACCTGGGCTTCCTTCCCGGGTCGCTCACCGAGAAGATCGACCCGTACATCCGCCCCCTCTATGATGCTCTGTTCGAGCTGATGGACGGAGCGCGGGCCAACAAGCTCCTTCAGGACGGTACCATTGAGATCGCCCCCTTGGCCTTCATGCGCGGTCGAACCTTGAACGATGCCTTCGTCGTTTTGGACGAGGCTCAGAACACCACGCCGCGTCAGATGAAGATGTTCCTTACCCGTTTGGGCCTGGGGTCGAAGATGGTGATCACCGGCGACATCACCCAGGCCGACTTGCCAAAGGGGATCTCCGGTTTGAAGACCGTTCGTCAGGTTCTTGACGGTCTGGAGGATATCGAGTTCTGCGAATTCAAGAACACCGATGTGGTTCGACACTCTCTGGTCGCCCGGATAGTTGCCGCGTATGCACGGGCGGAGGAAATGAACCTGCGCCTGTAACCTCGACAAGGAGGACCTTTCATGGAAGTAAACGTGCTGGTAGAGCATGGGGCAGAACACGTTAAAGGGCTCGATTTGGACGGGCTTGCAAAGTTCGTCATGAAGAAAATGGAGCTTCCCGAATGCACTGACGTTACCATCAGCTTCGTTTCCAACGAGCGCATCCACGAGCTGAACCGCGACTACCGCGGTATCGATCGCCCAACCGATGTACTCTCGTTCGAATGTGACAACATTCCCTTCGACGATGAGGAATTGGCCGATGTCGAAGAGTTCGAGCTGGGCGACACCATCATCGCCACCGACGTTGCGCTGGCTCAGACCAAGGAATACGGCACTACGTTCGAAGAAGAGGTTACCCTTCTGGTGGTGCACAGCCTCCTTCACCTGTGCGGCTACGACCACATCGAAGACGAGGATTATGAGGTCATGCACGCACTGGAGCAAAAGCTTATTTCCGAGTGGGAGCAGATGCGCTCATGACGCGTGAAGGATTTTCCTTGGCTGCCGCGTTCCGGTGCGCCCTGCAAGGCATCTTGGATACCTCCCATGAACGCAACTTCCATATCGAATGCTGTTTCATGGTGCTGTGCATTGTTTTGGGTTTTGCCTTCGGTATCAGCACTGTCGAGTGGCTCATCGTCGTTCTGTGCTTCGGGCTGGTTCTGGGCGGCGAATGCTTCAATTCTTCGGTCGAGGCTGTGGTGGACCTTGTGAGCCCCGAATTCCATGAACTTGCACGCAAGGCCAAAGATGCCGCAGCTGGTGGGGTTCTGCTGTTCAGCATCGCCTCGTTCGTTATCGGGGCAATCATCTTCCTGCCGCGTATCCTTGCGTTCCTCGGTTTTCTGTAACCGCTACCCAAAGATAGGATTCCATGAACAACATCTCCAATCCTGAAACCGAAGCCCCCTTCAAATCGGGGTTCGTCACGCTGGTCGGCCGTCCTAGCTCGGGCAAATCAACCCTGCTCAATGCCCTGATGGGCAAGAAGCTGGCCATTGCTTCCCCTACCGCTCAGACCACGCGTCATCGCTTTCGCGCCGTGCATACCACCGATACGCACCAGATGGTTATCGTTGACACTCCCGGCGTTCACAAGCCGCATGATGCCTTGGGCGAAGAGCTGAACACCACGGCGTTGAAGTCGCTTGACGGTATCGACGTTGCTGCTTTCCTTCTCGATGCGTCTGCGCCGTTTGGTCGCGGTGACGAATGGGTTATCTCGGAGCTTGCCAAAGAGAAGTGTCCGAAGATTCTGGTGCTTTCTAAAGTTGATCTGGTTGAACCCGAGGAACGCACGGCCCAGCGGGCAAAAGCCGAAGAGCTTGGCAAGTGGGAGGAGGTGGTGGAGCTTTCCTCGGTAACGGGTGAAGGGCTGGATCGGTTCATCGAAGCGGTGGTTGCCCGTTTACCCGAGGGCCCGTTGTGGTTCCCGGCTGATATGGAAACCGATCAGCCGATCGAGGTTATCATCGCAGAGTTCATCCGAGAGAAGATACTGCTCACCGCTCACGACGAAGTGCCCCATGCCGTCGGTGTGGTGGTTGACTCCATGGATTACAACCGCAGGAAGAACCTGCAGCGAATCTATGCTTCGGTCTACGTGGAGCGCGACAGCCAAAAGGGCATAATCATCGGCAAGAACGGCGCAGCCATCAAAGAGGTCGGTTCTCAAGCACGTCAGGATCTGGAAACCCTGCTTGGCCATAAGGTCTTCTTGGATCTGCGCGTCAAGGTTCGCAAGAATTGGCGTCGCGACCTCAATCAGATCCGCCGTTTCGGTTACGGCGAGGGTGCATAGCCCCGGTGGCGTCCAAGACGTACAGCCTTCGTGCGCTGGTGTTACGCCGTACCAAGCTGGGGGAGAGCGATGCTATCTGCACGCTTCTCGCTGAAGACGGCTCCCAGGTGCGCGCAATTGCCAAGGGCGCGCGCAAGCCCAGCTCGCCCTTTTCCTCGCGGTTGGAGGTGTATGCGGTGTGCGACCTTTTGCTTTGCCAGGGCCGCTCGCTCGATATCGTGAAGGAGGCGCGGCTGGTCCAAGGCAATGCCCATCTGCGCAAGGATATCTCGCTTATGCAGGCGGCCGCCCCGATTGTCGAGCTGCTTGAGAGGGCTTCTCAAGACGGGCTGCAGGATCGACGTCTGTTTCCCATGGCATGTGCGGCACTTTTCGCCTTCGAGGGGGCCGGATGCCCGTATCCGGCTATAACCGCTGCCCAGTTGCTTAAGACGCTTGCCGTTCTGGGGTTCCGCCCACGATTGGATTGCTGTGTTGGCTGCGGGAAAGCGCTTCAGCTGGAAACAGGACCCGAAATGGTGCCATTTTCGGTGCTGGATGGGGGCATGCTCTGCCGTGACTGCTCTGCTGACTCCGACGTTATGTACCTCGACCGGACTCTACTGTGCTGGATTAACTCACTGTTGTTCAGCACCTTCCAGCAGATCTCATCGTTCAGGCCCGATTCCGGCACCTGCCTTGAATTGATGCGGTTCCTTCAGATTTGGATTCGCCAGCACTTGGGCCTTAGGCTGAAGTCCCTTGATTTCCTGGTATCCAACCCGCTTTAAGCTGCTTTCGCATTGTATTTTCCGGCAGCAAGGCCTCTGCTATTCCATGCGGTGAACATCGAATGCTTTTGAGTAAGTGTTGTCATGCTGTCGGCGACTACCGACTTCCCTCTATGTCATGGTTTCGAGTTCGTCCACGGAGGACCGGTCTCTTCCCGAGTGATCTTCACGGTTCGCACACATCGAAGATTCTCATCCTGTCCAGGATGTTCCTCGCGTATACTGAGCAGGTTGCAAAAAGCAACAGAAGGCTTCAGGCCTAGCCTGCATGCGCCACCCGCTTGCTCGCTCGGTTTGGAGGGTATTAGATGTCGAAAGGTGGAAAGATGCCCAGCAAGCTTAGCATCTCCAAAGAACGCACCGCAGAGCTCATCGCAGAGTTCGGCAAGAACGCCCAGGATTCTGGCAGCGCAGAGGTTCAGGTTGCAATCCTGTCCGAGCGTATCCGCAACCTCACCGAGCACCTCAAGGAGCACCCGAAGGACCATCACACCCGTCGTGGCCTGCTCATGCTCGTAGGTAAGCGTCGCCGCCTGCTCGTGTACATCAAGGATCGCGACATCCTCGAGTACCGCGAACTCATCAAGAAGCTCGGCATTCGCGACAACATCTAAGCAATCAGCCCGCACTAGCGGGCTTTTTGTATATAAAGCGGTCGGCAGTGGAGGCCATTGCTGCTCGCGCGCCTGAAAAGTGGGTGCAAAGAGGCTTTGCGCAATAGGGCGCAAGGGAAGTGAAAGAAAGAATGGAACAAATCACTGAATCGTTCGACCTCTACGGGAAGCACTACACGCTTTCCACCGGCGAGCTTGCGAAGCAGGCTTCCGGTGCGGTCAAGGTCACCTGCGGCGACACCACCGTACTGGTTACCGCCGTTATCTCCGAGCAGGAGAAGGACTACGACTTCTTCCCGTTGACGGTTGACTTCATGGAAAAGATGTACGCCGTGGGCCGCATCCCCGGCGGCTATCTGAAGCGCGAGGGCAAGGCATCCGACAAGGGCATCCTCACCGCCCGCATGATCGACCGCCCCATCCGCCCCGGCTTCGTGGACGGCTTCAAGCAGGAAGTCCACATCGTTGCCACCACCTTCGTGGTAGACGGCGAGAATCCGCCTGACACCATTTCCGTTGCCGGCGCTTCTGCTGCCCTTATGGTTGCCAGCGCTCCCTTCGACGGCCCTGCTGCCTGCGTGCGCATCGGCCGCGACATCGACACCGGCGAATTCATCGTGAACCCCACGTATGAAGAGGAAGAGAACTCCGATCTGGAGCTCACCATTGCTGGCACCGCCGACTATATCTCCATGGTAGAGGCCGGCGCTCAGGAGATTAGCGAAGAGGACATGCTCGCCGCTATGACCTTCGGCCAGGAAGCCATCGCAGCCTTCTGCCAGAAGCAGTCCGAGTTTTTGGCGAAGGTGAACCCTCAGCCCAAGGAATGGCCCATCCACGTAGCCGATCCCTCCATCGCTGAGCGCGTCGACGCCCACTTCGACGAGATGTCCGCAGCCCTGAAGGATGCCGACAAGCTCTCCCGCATGGGCAAGGTAGAGGCCTTGAAGGCTTCCGTTAAGGAAAACGACTTCACCGAAGAAGAGCGCTCCGCTTGGGGCAGCGATATCGCAGCAGCCTTGAAGTCGCTCGAGAAGCATGCAATGCGCGCCATGGTCATCGAGACCGGCGAGCGTGCCGACGGCCGCCGCAGCGATGAGATCCGCCCGCTGTATATCAAGGCAGGTTACCTGCCCCGCGTCCATGGCTCCGGCCTGTTCCAGCGCGGTCAGACCCAGGCGCTTTCCGTTGCCACCCTCGGCATGCTCAACGAATGGCAGCGCCTCGACACCATCGACCCGTGCGAGGGCAAGCGCTACATGCACCAGTACAACTTCCCGCCGTACTGCACCGGCGAGGTTGGCCGCATGGGCGCACCCAAGCGCCGCGAGGTCGGTCATGGCGCCCTGGCTGAGCGTGCTCTCATCCCCGTGCTGCCCGACGAGGAGGAGTTCCCCTACGCAATCCGCGTGGTTTCCGAGATCCTGGAGTCCAACGGTTCTTCTTCCATGGCTTCTACCTGCGGTTCCACGCTTGCCCTGATGGACGCTGGTGTGCCTATCAAGGCTCCGGTTGCAGGTATCGCCATGGGCCTTATCAAGGAAGGCGATGACATCGTCATCCTGTCCGACATCCAGGGCCTCGAGGACTTCCTGGGCGACATGGACTTCAAGGT
>CAVFYB010000071.1:0-9128 GCA_963626845.1 Bacteroidaceae bacterium
TGCCACCTCTGCTGCTGTTCGGTTGCTTCTTCTGGTTGGGGTCATACGCGGCTGGTCAGCTCCCCTATGAATGGAATGCCTGGTTGGCGTGCGGGGGTGCGCTCCTGGCGCTCTGCTGCATTGCGGCTACCGTTGCTTGCCTGAAGAAATCGAAAGCTGTTCTCCCATTCGTTCTGGGCTCGGCTCTTTGTTTGGGGTGCCTTGTTGCCTCTTTGGCGCTGTTCGGCCTTCATGAATCGCGCGTGGCCTGGCATAACCTCAGCGGTTCGCAGATGGCTTTCCGAGTGACGGAAGATGTGAGCGCCGGCGATTTCGGTTACTCGACGTATGCCGAGGCATGGGTTGCCGGCGATGCGTGGCATAGCATGCCGGGTCATAGCATTAAGGTAAAGCTCTTCTTGGAGGATTCAGGGCTTTCCTATGGAGATGAGTTCGTTGCCAAGGCATCGTTTTCGCTCCCTCGCGAATCTGCAGTAACGAGTTACGACCGTAAACATGTTGCCCTCGGATGCACGCCCTCTGATATCGAATTCATGGAGCCATCCCGCATGGGCCTGCTCTCTGTGGCAAGGGCTTCGTTTTCCGGGTTCATAGATTCGTTGACCAAAGATTGCTCGCTGGACGCTTCGTCGTCGGCGGTACTGAAAGCCCTGGTGATAGGTGAGCGGCAGCAGCTGTTTGAGGAAGCGGTGTACCAAGATGTTAAAACATGCGGGCTTGCCCACATGGTTGCGGTATCGGGAGCTCATCTTGTCATAGTCCTGGGAATGGTCAATTCGGTGCTTCGTGCGCTCAACGTGTCGCGCCGGGCAAGCGTTGCGGTTCAGCTTCTGTTCCTTTGCACGTATCTTGTTCTGGTGGGGTTCCCCGTATCTTGCTTGCGGGCCAGCGCAATGGCTGCCATTGGCCTTGTCTCGTTCACGGTGCGCAGGCGCTCGTATGCCTTATCCTCCTTGGGCGCTGCGATGGTGATACTGATCGCAGTGGATCCCTCAGCGGCCTGCTCGTTGTCGTTTGCCCTTTCGGCGTTTTCTACATTAGGGATCGTGCTGTTCACTCCGTTGCTCACTGCTTGGCTTCCTTCGGTGGGGGATAGGTTCAGGAACTGGATAACGGAGCCGCTTGCGATGACCTTGGCCGCATTGTTGTTCACATTCCCCCTGAGCATCGCCGCTTTTTCGCAGTTCTCTCTGATTGCTCCGCTTGCTAACATAATTACAGTGCCCCTGGTAAGCGCTTCTTGCATATTCGGCATGCTTGGATTCGTTGCCATGCAAGTGCCGTATCTGGGATCTGCATTATCGCTGATCGCATACGTCTTTTGCCTTGTCTTCGTCAAGGTTACAACGGCTCTGGCTGCCATGCCATTTGCCTCTATCCCAGTTTCGTTGCCGTTCCTTTTCATGGCTGCTTTCAGCGTGCTGATGGCTGCGTTGCTCTGGCTCTTTTGGCCTGAAAAGGCTCCTATTCGTGCAGTAGGTGCAGTTGGTGTCGCATGCCTGCTTTGCCTCTCTGTTGGGATGGTTCGCAATACTGCAACAACGTCTGTTGCGATGCTCGATGTGGGACAGGGCGATGCGATACTGTTCCGAAGCAAAGGCGCCACCTTGCTGGTTGACACGGGGAATCAAACCCAAAAGCTTCTATTCGCCCTTGCCGAGCAGGGTGTTCGTCATTTGGATGGGATCGTTGTCACCCACCCTGATGACGACCATTGCGGAAGCCTTCCGGCTCTGAGGGGCATTGTTTCCTGCGATCGGGTATTTGTGGCAAACGGCATCAAAGAGCTTGGTACCGACAAGACCAAAGCTGTTGTCGATGAAGCCTCGAGCTTGGTGGGGGCTTCCAATGTCGAAGAAGTTTCAGCCGGGGACACGTTGCGGGTGGGCTCGCTTTCTCTGAAGTGCATATCCCCTAATGGCCTGAAGGACGAAGGCGGCAACCAGGACAGCGTGGTGCTGATGATGCTCAGTGACCTGGACGGTGACGGCAACCCTGAGTGGAGCGGATTGTTCGGGGGAGACGCTGAAAGCGAGGTACTGGAAGAGCTGGAGGATTCCGGTGCTGTTGGTGCGGTTGATATCCTGAAAGTGAGCCACCATGGTGCGAAGGCAGCGATGACGCAGGGTTTGGCGGAAGACCTACGCCCGCAGTTGGCTTTGGTGAGTGTAGGGAAGAACAATAGGTATGGGCATCCTGCTTCGCAGACGCTCCAGTATCTTCAAGAACAGGGAACGCAGGTCCTCAGAACCGATGATCGGGGCACAGTGGTGTGTAATTTGGAATCGGCTGAGTTGAAGGTTTACTGCATGCGCTAGAATCCAAGCTATGGCTACATCCAAGAAACAAGCTGCACTTTTACCTGTTTACCTTATCGTCGGCGAAGACGAGCTCAAGCGCGAAACCGTCATCAAGCGTCTTCGTGACAGGCTCGGCAAAATGGGCGACCTGTCGTTCAACTCCGAGACGTTTTCCGGTCTTACCTGCACTGGCGATCAGGTTGTTGCCGCGGCGAACACCTTGCCCTTCGCCAGCGAGGTCAGGTTGGTCGAGGTGCATGACGTCGACAAGATGAAGAAGGCCGACACCGAACTGCTTGTTTCGTATCTTGAAAAACCCTGCCAGACTACCGTGCTAGCGCTTCTTGGCACGAAGCTTGCCAAGAACACGCGTCTCTATAAGGCCGTGGCCGCGGTCGGCAAAACCGCCATCATCGATTGCGCGCCCTTTGCGCGGCGCGATCTTTCGGGGGCTGTGCGCTCAATGGCCGTTGGCCACGGTATCGCCATGACCCAAGGAGCGGCAGCGGCCCTTATCGATCTTGTCGGCTCCAATACCGTTGCACTCGATGGCGAGCTGAAGAAGCTTGCGCTTTCCCATAGGGGTACCGATCCGGTAAACGAGAATGAAGTTCTGGCAATGGTTTCGCGCACTGCTGAGGCGAAGCCTTGGGATTTCGTTGATGCCTTTTCCCGCAGGAATCCTGAAAGATGCATCTACCTTATGAACCGCTTGAGTGGAACTTCGCCTTTCGCGCTGCTTTCCATGTGCACCACGCGTATTCGTGAGCTGATTACCGTGAAGGCTCTTACGCGTCGCGGCGATCAAGGGCGAATTGCCTCCGTGTTGAAAATGCCCGATTGGCGTCTGAAGAACCATCGAAGCTTTGCCCAGCTGTTTTCCATGGAAGAGCTCATAGAGGCCCTGCGCACCGCCCGGGATGCCGAGCAGGCGATGAAGAGCGGCTCAGACCAGTCCGAGGCATTCATCGCCTGGATGCTCGGGGTGTGCAGGCGGGGCTAGGGCTCGTTGGTCGATTCGGCCTAATCCCTGCAGCTCGCCGTTTTTGAAGCATCAACAAGAAAGGGACTCTGTCGAGCCCCTTTCTTGTTGATATGCGGATGGATCCGAAATGGATTCAGATTCCGTTTATTCAGCAGCCTCTTCTTCGGATGCTTCCTCTGCAGCAGCGGCAGCCTCTTCAGCAGCCTTCTTCTCTGCAGCGGCCTTCTGAGCCTTCTGGGTTGCCTCGCGGCGCTTGGCCTTTTCAGCCTCTGCAGCAGCCATGGCTTCCTTGCGAGCAGCCTTTGCAGCAGCCTTCTTGTTGCCGGTAGCGGCAGCGGCCTTCTTCTCTGCGGGCTTGTAAGCTGCGATGTCTTCAGCGGTAACAACGGTGTTGGCGAGCTTCATAACGCCGCTCTTGCGATTGGCAGCCTGACGCTTGTGGATAACGCCCTTGCTTACGGCCTTATCGAGCAGACGGCATGCATTGAGAGCTGCCGCATAAGCCTTTGCACCGTCCTTGGCCTCTACGGCCTCACGGACAACGCGGATGGCAGTCTTAAGCTCAGAACGAACTGCACGATTACGCATACGTGCCTTTTCGTTGGTGATGATTCGCTTCTTCTGACTTTTAATGTTCGCCACGTTTTATCCTCCGTATTATTTATTTTTCTGTAGACGAAAACTCTAGGATCTTACCACAAGTATTCGACCATGCACAGATAGCAGTTGCTCTATTATTACGAAGACAAGTGCTCATTGCAACTGGTGGGGTAGAATCCAGTTGTATCGCCTTTACGCGCATATCCAAGCAGAGCAAACCGTTTTCGCAACGATAGGAAACCATGGCCCTCAATCCCGCTTACATCAGGAACTTCAGCATCATCGCCCACATCGACCACGGCAAATCAACGTTGTCGGACCGTATATTGGAACTCACCGACACCGTATCGAAGCGCGATATGCAGGAACAGCTGCTCGATTCCATGGAGATCGAGCGTGAGCGCGGCATCACCATCAAGAGCCAGGCGGTGCGCGTGGACTACACCGCCGATGACGGCCAGCTGTACCATTTCAACCTCATCGACACGCCGGGTCATGTCGACTTTACCTACGAAGTCTCACGCTCCCTCGCGGCTTGCGAAGGAGCAGTTCTGGTGGTCGATGCTACTCAGGGCATCGAAGCGCAAACCGTTGCCAACGCCATGATGGCGATGAACGCCAACCTGGAGATCGTGCCGCTTATCAACAAGATTGACCTTCCTGCCGCTGAGCCCGAGCGCGTTCGCGGTGAGATCGAAGACGGGCTTGCCATTCCCGCCGACGATGCTGTTCTTGCCAGCGGCAAAACCGGCGAAGGCGTCCACGACCTGCTCGAGGCTATCGTCTACAACATCCCGCACCCGGAAGGCGATGCGGATGCGCCTCTTTCGGCACTTATCTTCGACTCGTATTTTGATGCCTATCGCGGCGTAGTTGCGCTGGTGCGCATCGTGAACGGATCTATGCGAAAGGGGCAGGCCATCCGCATGATGGCTACCGACACCCATGCGCTTGTGGAAGAAGTTGGCGTTCGACGCCCAACCGAGGTCCCCTGCGACGAGCTTGGCGTGGGTGAGGTAGGGTACCTGGTCACGGGCTTGAAGGACCCATCGAAGGTCAAGGTCGGCGACACCATCACGCTTGAGTCCGGCGGCTGCAGCGAACCCCTTCCGGGATATCGCGACGTTAAGCCCATGGTGTATACCGGTCTTTTCCCCATCGAGGCGGACCAGTACGAGGAGCTTAAAGACGCTCTTGCGAAGCTGACGCTGAACGACCCGGCACTCGTATACGAGGCTGAGAACAGCCACGCCCTCGGGTTCGGCTTCCGCGTGGGCTTCCTGGGCCTTCTTCATATGGAGGTAGTGAAGGAACGCCTGGAGCGCGAGTTCGGCTTGGACTTGCTGGCCACGGCTCCTTCGGTTGAATACCACGTGTTCAAGACCGACGGCGAGATGATTTCGCTGCATTCGCCTCAAGACATGCCCGACAACAGCGAGATCGACCACATCGAAGAGCCCTATTTGAAGGCCAAGATCCTTATTCCTCCCGATTACGTGGGCGCCGTGATGGAGCTCACCGTTGCCCGCCGCGGCGAATTCAAAACCATGAACTACCTGAACACCAACACGGTGGAAATGCTCTGGGAGATGCCGCTTTCCGAGCTGATCATGGACTACTTCGACCAGCTGAAGAGCAGGACGAAAGGCTATGCATCGCTCGACTACGATTTCGACGAGTACAAGCCCTCGAAGCTCGTGAAGCTCGACATCCTGCTTTCCGGCAAGCCCATCGATGCGCTTTCATTCATCGTGCACTCCGACAAGGCTTACGATCGCGGCCGCGTGCTTACCGAGAAGCTGAAGGAGATCATCCCCCGTCAGCAGTTCGAGGTACCTATCCAGGCTGCGGTCGGCGCTCGCGTTCTTTCGCGCCAGACCGTTCGCGCAGTGCGCAAGGATGTTCTGGCAAAGTGCTACGGCGGTGACATTTCCCGTAAGCGCAAGCTCCTGGAAAAGCAGAAGAGGGGCAAGAAGCGCATGAAGAACATCGGCAACGTCGAGGTTCCCCAAGAGGCGTTCATGGCGATCCTGAAGGTTGACGAGTAGGGAGGTGCACCGTTGAAGAAGCGCGAAGAATACGATTGGCTTAACGACCCATTCGACGAGAAGAAGGCAGCCCGGGAAGCTGAGCAGGCGAAGATGTCTTCCGGCTCTAAAGTTGCGCTCGGATGCGGCTGCGTTGTCATTGTGCTCGTCATCGTTGCCCTGCTTGCCGTTGCCGCGGTCCAGTTCGTTGCCATTGTTTCGTAGGGTGGGGTTCAGCCATGCTTTACGATGATCGACGCATCATCCTTGCGCCCATGGCTGGTGTGGGGGATGTTGTTTTCCGCCAGCTCTGCATCGAGTTGGGCGCCCAGCTCACCTATACCGAAATGGTCTCCGCCAAGGCGTTGAGCTACGCCAACGAGAAGACGGCGCATTTGCTCGACCTTGCCCCCAACGAGGAGAAGGTTTCGGTCCAGCTGTTCGGGCACGAGCCGGGCACTATGGCTGAGCAGGCAAAATGGGTAGAAGACACTATGGGTGGCCGTCTGTTCTCCATCGACATCAACATGGGCTGCCCTGCTCGCAAGATCGCCGGAAAGGGCGATGGCTCTGCGTTGATGAGAGACCCTGCCCTTGCTTCGAACATCATAAGCTCAGTGGCCGATGCGGTGAAGGCTCCGGTAACCGTCAAGTTCCGTCGTGGATATGAACAGGGCAACGAAACGGCGCTCTCCTTCGCGCGTATGGCGCAGGATTCGGGTGCTGCTGCCGTTGCCGTTCATGGCCGGTATGCCCAGCAGTTCTACCGAGGTGATGCTGATTGGAGCATCATCAAGCAGATCAAAGATGCGCTTTCCATTCCCGTTGTCGGCAACGGCGACATTGTCGGTGGCGGCTCTGCTCTGGCCATGCTCGAGCAGACGGGGTGCGATGCCGTGATGGTGGGTCGCGCCGCCCAGGGAAACCCTTGGGTATTCCAGGACATCGCATCGCGCCTGTCTGGCGTGCCGGGATGCAAGGGGCCTTCTGCCGACGACAAGATGGCCTTGGCCATTCGCCACGCACGCTTGCTCTCGCAGGTGTCGGGCACGAACATCGTGAGGATGCGCAAGCATGCCATGTGGTACCTGGCGGGAATGAAGGATGCAGCCGTGTTCCGCCGGCGCGTCAACACCGCGGTTACCTTCGAAGACTTCGAGGCAATCTTTCTCGAGGCGGCCAGCCATAGCCGTCAGGTGGGGTAGACGGATGGACTGGGAGCCTTATCGGGCACTGTACGTACATGTTCCTTTCTGCAAGCAGCGTTGCCTGTACTGCGACTTCAATACGTGCGCTATTTCGCCAACAAGTCCACGGCTGGACGAGTACACCCAGAAGATAATTGCCGACATCCGCAAGGCATCAAGAAACGACGAGCTGGGATCCATCGAAACCGTCTACTTTGGCGGGGGCACCCCAACGTATCTTGGCAATGCGCGCCTTTCCTCGATTCTGTACACACTTTCGGTTTCCATGCACCTTACGCCCGAAGTCGAGTGCACTGTCGAGGCGAACCCGGACAGCCTAGACGAGCGTATGGTCAAAGACATCTTCGCCTTGGGGGCTACCCGGGTTTCCCTTGGCGTTCAGAGCTTCAACGATGAGCTGCTTCGTTTCCTTGGTCGAGTTCACAGCGCTAAGCAGGCAAAACAGGCAATTACTGCAGCGCAGATCCGTTTCGAGAACGTCAGCATCGACTTGATGTGCGGTTTGCCCGGTCAGACGGAAGAACAGTTCCGCAGCGATTTGGAAACCGCTCTTTCTTTGGGCGTGAAGCACGTCAGTGTGTATCCGCTTATGGTTGAAGAAGGCACCCCGTTGGATAGGCTCGTGAGTTCTGGCCGCGTTTGCGTCGACGAGGATACGGGAGCTGATTTGATGCTGGTGGCCGCTGAAGTCCTCCAGAACGCTGGTATGCGCCGTTACGAGGTTGCCAGCTATGCCTATCCGGGCTATGAGTCCCGGCACAATACCGCGTATTGGACAGCCAAGCCTTACCTAGGCCTTGGCGAGGGCGCGGTGTCCATGGTCCAAAACCAGCTTGAACGGCAGCGCGTTGAAAACGGCCAAGTAGTTGAATCCCTTGATCCGTTCCAGATGGCCGCCGAAGATTTGATGCTGCGAATGCGCATGAGCGATGGCGTCCCGTTCGATCTGCTGGAAACCATTGGGATTCTGCTTCCCCAGGCCGAACCCACGTTTCAGATGCTTCAGGCCAAGGGGTACGTTCGGGTACAGGATCGCGCTTGGGTTCCTACGGAAAAGGGTTGGCTGTTCGGCAACCATCTATTTGGCGAGCTGTACGATCTTGCGCCCTAGTGCGAGCCCGATGTACCCGCTGAAAATGTCTGGCGCGTAACGGATTAGCAGTCTTGCCTGCTGGCTGCTAAAATGCATTCGGTATCGAATAGCTGCAGTAAGGCCAAAGGTGAAGGAGGTATGCGATGTTGTCCGATCGGCGCCAATTGATTTTGCGGGCTCTGATCGAGGAATACATCGCGTGCGCCATGCCGGTTGGCTCGCGGGCGTTGGTGGAACGCTACAACCTTGGTGTTAGCTCGGCTACGGTCCGCAATGAGCTTTCTTTTTTGGAGGATATGGGCTACCTCGCCCAGCCCCATACTTCGGCTGGCCGCGTTCCTACCGATTTCGGCTACCGCGCCTTTGTCGACGACCTTCTCTCCCGTGAAGATTTCGCTGCAGACGAGTCGCTGGTCGATGAGCTTCGCTGTGCCGCGGGCGACCTGGACGACTTGTTCGATAAAACCTCAGCAGCTCTTTCCCGTTTCACCGATTGCATGACGCTTCTGGTCCCGCCACGTTTCCTTTCAGTGAACATCCATCTGGTGAACCTTGTGCTTTTGACTCCGCAGCGTCTTGTGGCGGTGGTGGTTACCGAAGACGGCCAGGTGCTGAATAGGCAGATCGATCTTCCACGCGAATGCTCCAACGAAGAGGCCATGCGTACGCAGGAGTTGTTGAACCGCCTGTTGTCCGGTCGCTGTATCTCTACGGTTTCCGAGAATCTGCCGTTCGATGTTGAAGAGGTTCATGACGACCTGTTCCGCCTGGTCATGGCAGAGATCTTTGCTTGCCTTAAAGAGCAGGGCACCGTGAAGGGTCATCCCTTGGGTATGTCCCACTTGCTGGGAAAGCCGGAGTTCAGCGATTCGTCGTGTTTGATGCCGGTGCTCGAAGAGCTCGAAGGTGATACCA
>CAVFYB010000072.1:0-8974 GCA_963626845.1 Bacteroidaceae bacterium
GATCGCCAACGTCATCAAGCCGGTCTTCGAAGCTGAGGGCGTTGCTGTTGCCGACGACTTGGAGCTTTACGTGAACCCCACGGGCCGCTTCGTGGTTGGCGGCCCTATGGGCGATGCCGGCCTTACCGGCCGCAAGATCATCGTCGACACCTACGGCGGCATGGGCCGTCACGGCGGCGGCGCTTTTTCCGGTAAGGACTGCACAAAGGTAGACCGCTCCGGCGCCTATGCCGCTCGCTGGGTTGCCAAGAACGTGGTGGCTGCCGGTTTGGCAGACCGTTGTGAGGTGCAGATCGCCTACGCCATCGGCGTGGCGCGCCCCGTTTCGGTGATGGTGCAGACTTTCGGCACGGGCAAGGTAACTGATGCGGTTATCGAAGAGGCTGTGAGCAAGGTGTTCGACCTGCGCCCCGGCGCCATCATCGACCAGCTCGACCTTCGCCGTCCCATCTACCGCAAGACCGCGGCCTACGGCCACTTCGGCCGCGAGCTCCCCGAGTTCACCTGGGAGCACACCGACAAGGCCGAAGAGCTGAAGGCCGCCTGCGGCGTAGCCTAGCCCGGCATCCGTGACCGTTTTACGCTCTGGGCCTTCGGGTCTTGTGGTCTCTGCCTCAGACGCACTCAGCCACTGAGATTCCAGCGTACAACCGAATAATCGCCAACACCAAAGCCCCGCTTCGTGTGGGGTTTTGCCGTACATAGCGGTATCCGTTTCTTCGATAACAGGCATTCGAAGATGGCGATAGCTCCTGTCTCTTTAAATCCCATTAATCCTCTTGTAATAAAGGGATATTGGCATATCCTCAATAAAGCCCATAAGCCTAGTGGAATACTAGGAAAGAAGAGGACGGACATGATAGAGCAGAGCAACGTAACGCTGAA
Source organism: Bacteroidaceae bacterium (assembly GCA_963626845.1). Lineage (GTDB taxonomy): Bacteria > Actinomycetota > Coriobacteriia > Coriobacteriales > Eggerthellaceae > Anaerotardibacter. The sequence continues at coordinate 886 of CAVFYB010000072.1, forward strand.
TGAGCGACGCGCTACCAATGGGATAAACGAAGAAGAGCTGGCTCGTGCCATCGCACAGAGCAAGTACGAGCACGAACACGGCCACCATAACCACGATCATGCGGACTTCCATGACTACACGCAGGCAGTGCGCGAGTACAAGAAAACGTTCGCCAACAAGCAGCAGGTGATCGAGCAAACGCCCGATCCTGCTGTGCGCGACATGCTGCTGCGCATGCAGGAGATGGAAGTGGAAACGGTGTTCGACCGCTTCGACAAGCAGCAACCTCAGTGCTCGTTCGGCATTGCCGGTATTTGCTGCAAGAACTGCTTCATGGGTCCGTGCAAGATAACCAAGAAGGCTCCGCGCGGTGTGTGCGGCGCCGATGCCGACCTTATCGTCGCCCGTAACATGCTGCGCTCGCTTGCCTCCGGTGCGGCGGCTCATGGCGCCCGTGGGCGCGAGAGCATGCTTGCGCTGAAGCGCGCCGGCGAAGGCGAGCTCAGTCTTCCTATTGAAGGCGAGCAGAAGATCCGTGCTGTCTGCCTGAAGTTCGGTATCGAAACCGAGGGCAAAACGCTGAACCAGCTTGCGGTGGAGGTTGCCGATATCCTGCTCGAAGACCTTTCCCGCACCGTTCCCGGCAAGCATAAGACGCTGCACGCCTTCGCCCCTGGAGAGCGCCTGCGCACGTGGGAAGAGCTGGGCATCCTGCCCATCAGCGTGTACCACGAGGTATTTGAGAGCCTGCACAAGACCAGCGTCGGTACCGATGGCGACTGGCGCCATGTGATGCAGCAGTTCCTGCGTACGGGCGTGGCCTTCGCATGGACCAGCTGCCTGGGCTCATCCATCGCCATGGACAGCCTGTTCGGTTTGCCCGAGCGTCGGAAGACCACCATGAATCTTGGCGCGCTGAAGCGGGGGTGGGTTAACATCGCCGTTCACGGCCATTCGCCGCTCATGGTAAGCGAGATCGTGCGCGTTGGCCGTTCCCCGGAATACCAGGCGAAGGCAAAGGCGGCAGGCGCCGAGGGCATCCAGTTCTACGGCATTTGCTGCTCCGGCCTTTCCGCTATGTACCGCTACGGCGGCGTCATCCCCCTCTCCAACGCGGTAGGCGCCGAATTGGTGTTGGGAACCGGGGCGCTGGACCTGTGGGTGGCGGATGTGCAGGATGTATTCCCCTCCATCATGGAAGTTGCGCGGTGCTTCAAGACCACCGTTGTCACTACCAGCGATTCCGCGCGTCTGCCCGGCGCCGAGCATTACGCCTTCGACCACCATCATGCCAACCTGAGCCAGACGCATGAGCTTGCGGTGAAGATCGTCGAGCGTGGTATAGAGAGCTATGCGGCGCGGCGCGATATCCCGGTCGTCATCCCGCAGTACGAGGCGGAAGTCGAGGTTGGTTTCTCTGCCGAATTCGCGCAGGAGCGCTACGGCTTCGACGGTATCGCTAAGGCGCTGGAAGACGGCCGCATACGCGGCATCGTGAACCTGGTGGGCTGCAACAATCCCCGCGTGGTGTACGAGAAGGCCATCGTGGAAGTGGCCGACTACCTTATCAAGCACGATGTGCTGGTCATGACCAACGGATGCGCATCGTTTCCGCTGATGAAGCTTGGCTATTGCTCTGCCAAGGCGCTGGATCAGGCAGGGGCGGGACTGCGGAGCTTCTTGGGCGATGTTCCCCCGGTGTGGCAGATGGGCGAGTGTTTGGACAACGCCCGCGCATCGGCGCTGTTCTGTGGCGTATCGGCTGCTTCGGGGCATGCCATCAAGGAGCTGCCGTTCGCCTTCTCGAGCCCCGAATGGTCGAATGAGAAGGGGATCTGCGCTGCGTTGGCGTTCAGGCTTCTGGGAATGAACTCGTACCACAGCGTGTACGCGCCTACCCAGGGTTCGGAAAAGGTCACCGAGTTCATGGGCACCGGTACGAAGCCGCTGCTGGGTTCCGAGATGGTGGTCGATGTGGACCATCTGGCGTTGGCCGAACAGATAGTTGATGACATGGATGAGCGCCGGCGCGCTTTGGGATGGAAGGTGAGCGGATAAATGAAGCTTGCGAAAGAAACGCTGCGAGCGGTCGTGGCGCTGGTGGCGACGCTGGCGCTGGTGGCCACCGCTGTTTACTACAAGGTGGATGATATGGGCGTCGGCGCCTCGGACGAGCAGATCACCATCACCATAGCCTATCTGCCCATTACCCATGCGGTGCCCCTGTTCAAGGCGGCCGAGCAGCTGGAGGCCGAGAACAGCAACGTGCATGTGGAGCTGGTGAAGTACGGCGGTTGGGCCGAGCTGATGGATGCGCTTGATTCCGGGCGCGTGGACGGTGCCTCGGTGCTTATCGAGATGGCGATGGAGGCGCGCAGCCAGGGCATCCCCCTCCAGCTTTCGCTTCTGGGCCATAGGGATGGCAACGTGGTGGTTGCCAGCAACGAGATAAGCTCAGCGTCCCAGCTCAAAGGCAAGACCATAGCCATCCCTAACCAGCAGTCGTCGCACAACATCCTGGTGCAACAGCTTCTGGGGGAGTACGGCCTCACCGCAGACGACGTCACGCTGGTTGAGATGGCTCCGGCAGAGATGCCCGCCGGCCTCAAGTCGGGCCAGATCGACGGATACTGCGTGGCCGAGCCCTTCGGTGCCAAGGCGGTCGAGACGGGCGTGGGCCACGTCCTGGCAACCTCCGACGAGCTGTGGGAAAACTCCATCTGCTGCGGCATCGTGTTCAACACCGACGCGGTTTCCGGGAAGGAGGATGCCCTCAAGGCCTTCAAGCAGGCGTATGTTTCCGCGGGCAACTCGCTCACCAAGGAGGAGGCGGTGCAGATCGCCGTAGACAACTTGGGTCAAGACCAACAAACCAGCGAGCAGTCATTGCAGTGGATCTCCTTCAACGACTTGAACGTAACCGAAGAGGCCTACGAGAAGCTCCGAGAGGAAGTTATCAAGTACGGCCTGAACAGCAACCCGCCCAGCTACGACGAGTTCGTGGCACAGGGCTAGGGGCGAAAGGAAGGTATTGAGATGGTGAAGGTTCTGAAAGGCGTGCTCTCCTTCGCGGTGCTGCTCGCTCTGTGGCAGTTGCTGGCAGTGTCAGGGCTGTTCCCCGCTTCGCTGTTCCCCGGACCGGTTTCCGTGGGCGAGGCCTTGGCACAACGGGCAAGCAGCGGGCAGCTGGTGCTCGATATCGGCGCAAGCATGTACCGTTTCTTCATCGGGTACTTCATCGCCTGCATCTCGGCGATATTGCTGGGCCTGGTGATGGGCTGGTGCACGCGCGCTTGGGAATTCCTGAACCCGGTGGTGCAGTTCATCCGCCCCATATCGCCCGTTGCATGGCTGCCCTTCATCGTGCTGTGGCTGGGCATCGGCGATATCCCGGCCATCGTGGTCATTTTCCTGGCGGCGTTCTTCCCGGTGCTGCTCTCCACGGTGGGAGCCGTTCGCCGCATCGATCCGGTGTACCTGAAAGTGTCGAAGAACTTCGGTCTGGGCAGCGCGCAGACCCTGTTCAAGATCGTGTTGCCGGCGGTGTTTCCCGTTATCGCAAATGCGCTGCACATCGCCCTCGGCACGGCATGGATCTTCCTGGTTGCCGGAGAGATGGCCGGTACGCAATCGGGTCTGGGCTTCCTTATTGTGGACGCGCGCAACAACCTGCGTACCGACGAGCTTTTGGCGGCCATCGTGGTTATCGGCATGCTCGGCGTTCTGCTGGACTGGATCATCAAGCAATTCGAAGGCGGCGTGAACCGTTTGTGGGGAACGCGCCAGCAAGGAGCTGAAGGGTAATGGCTTTCATAGAGATAGAAGATGTGTCCAAGGTGTACGAACGCGACGGCGAGCCCTTCCATGCGCTCAGCCATGTCTCGCTTGAGATAGAGCGCGGCGAGTTCATCTGCTTGCTGGGCCCTTCCGGCTGCGGTAAGACCACGCTGCTCTCCATGTTGGCGGGCTTCGAGCATCCCGATGCAGGAAAGATCGTCATAGGTGGCGAAGAGGTGCTCGAACCGGTTCCCAATCGCGTTACCATCTTCCAGCATTACGGGCTCTTGCCTTGGCAAACGGTGGAAAAGAACGTGATGCTGGGTCTTCTGGCCAAGAAGATGCCGAAATCGCAGGCACGCGAGGTTGCTCGTAAGTACATAAACCTGGTGGGGCTTTCCGGCTTCGAACAGGTGCACCCAGCGCAGCTTTCCGGCGGCATGCAGCAGCGCGTTTCCATTGCGCGTGGCCTGGCGGTGCAGCCCGATGTGCTGTTCATGGACGAGCCTTTCGCGGCGCTCGACGCCATCACCCGATTGAAGATGCAGGATGACATCCATCGCATCGCCGAGGAAGAGGGCGTTACCGTGGTGTTCGTCACGCACGACATCGAGGAGGCGGTGGCCTTGGCCGACCGTATCGTGGTCCTCACGCCCAACCCCGGCCAGGTGAAGGAGGTCGTCTCGGTGGAGCTCGGTCCTGACCGTCTGCGCACGGGTGACGATTTCCTGGCGGTGCGCGACCATGTCTTCGATGTGTTCGGCATGAAGCCCGACTGGAAGGTGGAGTACGTCATCTAGGCTTCGGCGAGCCGGCGGCGTTTGCCGTTTTGGCGCTGCTATACTCTGCTGCATGAGATACGCATCGGTGATCCTGGACATACCCACTGCCGCGCTTGAGGCACCCTATACCTACGCGGTGCCTGAAACCGCAGATGAGCGCCTGAGTTTGCAATCAAATGGCAAGAAGAGGGCTGCTCGCTCGCAGCAGCCGGCGCAGCCCTCGTTCGAGGATCTGCTTGCCCCCGCAGCCCAAGCGGACCCGGCGGAGCCCCAGCCCCAGGCCGACCCTGCTGCGGCGGTAGAGGTGGGCTGCCCGGTGCAGGTGCCCTTTGGCGGCCGCAAGGCGGTTGGCTTCGTCGCCGAGGTTTGCGATACGTGCCCGCCGGACATCGATAGCTCGCACCTGAAACCCATCGAAGAGGTACTGGGAAAGCCCTGCTTCACCGCCATCGGCGCCCGGTGTGCGAAGTTCTTGGCGGACCGCTACCTCGCGCCGTTTTCCTCGTGCATCCGTCTTTTCATGCCGCCCGGCGGCGTTCCCCGCATGGAGCGGGTGAACGGCACCTGGCAGGTTACGCAACCCCTGGTGGCCCCGGTCGATGAGCGCTGGGTTTCCCTTACCCCCGAAGCCGAGTCGTTCAAGCCGCGCAAGGGCGCGGTGAAGCAGGAGCTGATCCTGCAGGCCCTGCGCCAGGGCGACCTAAGGGTTGCCGAGCTCACCGCTGAATACGGAAACGTCGCCTCTTCCTTGAAGTCGCTGGAAGGCAAGGGTGTGGTGAAGGTGGAGCAGCGCCGGCGCATGCGCGGCATGCAGGAGGAAAGCGCTGCGTTCCAGGCCCGCGTACACGAGCGCCCGCAGCTCACGCAGAGCCAGCAGGTTGCCGTGAGCGCCATCGAACGTGCTGCACGCTGTAACGACGGGCACGTCGTGCTGGTGGACGGCGTTACCGGTTCGGGCAAGACAGAGGTGTACCTGCGTGCCATCGACAGCTGCCTTTCCCGGGGTAGGGGAGCCGTGGTGCTTGTGCCCGAGATCTCGCTCACCCCGCAAACCGTAGCCCGCTTCCGCGGCCGTTTCGGCGATACGGTCGCCGTGCTGCATTCGCGCATGAGCCAAGGCGAGCGCTTCGACCAGTGGGACCTTATCCGCGAAGGCCGCGCCCGCGTGGTGGTGGGGGCGCGTAGCGCTCTGTTCGCACCCATGAACAACATCGGCATCGTCATCATCGATGAGGAGCATGAGGGCAGCTACAAGCAGGACCAAGCTCCCCGCTACGTTACGCGCGATGTGGCCGAATGGATGGCGCGCGCCCATGGGGCGGTGCTGGTCTTGGGCTCTGCTACCCCTTCTCTCGAGGCGCTGCAGCGCTGCCGAACCAGCGAGCGCTGGGAACGCGTGGAGATGCCCCAGCGTGCGAACGGCAAGCCGTTGCCCCAGATCAAAGTTGTGGATATGGCCCGCGAGTTCGGCGGCGGCAACCGCTCTATGTTCTCGCGCAAGCTGAAAGCCGCCCTGTTCGAGGTGCTCGACAAAGGCGAGAAGGCGGTACTGATGCTGAACCAGCGCGGGTTCGCCCAGTTCTTGCTGTGCCGCGACTGCGGGTTCGTTCCCGAGTGCGACTCGTGTTCCACCTCGCTTACCTATCACGAGCGCGCGGCCAAGCTGATATGCCACCACTGTGGCAAGGCGCGCCGCGTTCCGCCCGTGTGCCCTGAATGCGGCAGTCCGTACCTGAAGCGCTTCGGGGCGGGAACGCAGCGGGTGGAATCCGAGCTGAACGTCCTTCTGGCCGAAAGGCAATGCCGGGTTGTTCGCATGGACGCCGACACCACCGCGCGCAAGGGGAGCCACCAGCGCCTGCTGGAAGAATTCGCCGCGCCTGGTGCGGCGGTTCTGCTGGGCACGCAGATGATTGCGAAGGGTTTGGACTTCGACGAGGTCACGCTCGTGGGCGTCATCAATGCCGACACCATGCTGAAGCTTCCCGATTTCCGCAGCTCTGAGCGCACGTTCGACCTGATAGAACAGGTGGCTGGCCGCGCGGGCCGTGCCGAGAAGGCGGGGCGCGTGGTGGTGCAGACCTACAGTGCAAAGGACGTTGCGATACAGGCGGCCGCGCAGTACGACCGCGAGCGCTTCCTTTCATCGGAACTGGAACTTCGCCAGGGGCTTGGCTATCCGCCGTTCGTGCGTATGGCGAACGTGCTGGTGTGGGGCCGCAGCGAGGAGCGCGTGCGAAGCGTGGCGGCGAATCTGTACGCCGACATAAACGGTTTGGTCGCCGAGCATGGCGATGGCTCGTGGCTGGTCCTTCCGCCTACACCGTGCGTGCTCGAGCGTCTGAAAGGGCAGTGGCGCTATCATATCGTGCTCAAGCTTCCCCTGGATGCCGACCTCTCGGGTTGCTTGGGGCCGTATTTCCGCTCCCGCCCCGTCGAGCGCGACGTCAGAGTCTCCATCGACATCGACCCAGCAAGCCTGCTGTAGCCTTTGGGTGGCCTGCGGTAGGTTGTCTGGCGCCATTGCGATTCGCGCGAAGCGGCCTGGGTCGGGCGTGGTGCAGCCGTTTCTGCGCCGGCTTCGGTAATCGAAGTGCCGCCAAGGCCTTCGAGCAGCCCGCGATTGGGTCTATCGAAACAAGAGGGTTAGCGTTATAATGGCGTGATGTTTTCAATAGGCGAACTATGCCTTGATTAGCTAAGAAGCGACGGAAGGAAACGACGTGGCAAAGGCTTCCTCACAACAGTCTGAATCCCAGGAAGAGACGAAGAAGGAAACGGCGAAGAAAGCGCCAGCCAAGAAAGCAACCACAAAGAAGACCGCGGCATCTTCCACTGCCAAGAAGAAGGCCGCTCCTAAGAAGGAAACCGCGAAAGCGAAGTCTGCGGCTGCCTCCAAGAAGAAGGCCGAAGAGGCCGAGGCTGCCGAGCTCGACATGGACGATGAGGGGGATCATATCCTGGAGTCCAATGTGGAGCCTACCGACCTGAAGGACGACCACGAGGACAGTGTGAAGGCTTCCGATCTCACCGATGAAAGCCTTCTGGAAGGCGTTCCCGAAGAAGAGCTCAAGGCCGCTTCAGAGATCGCTGTTCCGAAGGTTTCCCATAGGGCGAAGAGCACCCGCAAGCGCAGCACGCGCAAATCTTCCGCCGATTCTTCCGTCGCCCTGCTCACGGGTGATCCGGTGCGTATGTACCTGAAGGAAATCGGCAAGGTTTCCCTGCTCACCGCAGCAGAGGAAATCGACCTGGCCATGAAGATCGAGGCCGGCGTTGCCGCTACCGAGGAACTTGAGAAGGCCGAAGAAGAGGGCATCGAGCTCGAGCGCCGCGAACGCAGGCGCCTTACCCGCGTAGAGCAGGTGGGCTTGGATGCAAAGCAGCAGCTCATCGAGGCGAACCTCCGCCTTGTTGTATCCATCGCCAAGCGCTACGTTGGCCGTGGCATGCTGTTCCTCGACCTTATCCAGGAAGGCAACCTTGGCCTTATCCGCGCGGTAGAGAAGTTCGACTACACCAAGGGCTTCAAGTTCTCCACGTACGCCAC
>CAVFYB010000073.1:0-5547 GCA_963626845.1 Bacteroidaceae bacterium
CGCTCACCGACGAGCAGAAGAAGCTCGGCGTGGTAACCTGCTCGGCCGGCAACCATGCACAGGGCGTTGGATACTCCTCCCGCGCCTTCGGCATCCCGGCCACCATTTTCATTCCCTCCATTGCGCCGCAGTCGAAGATCGACCGCACTGCCGCATATGGCGTGGACATCAAGATCATCAACGGCAGCTTCGAAGACGCCAAAGAAGCGGCCGAGAAATTCGCTGAGGAAACCGGGGCGATCTACGTGCCTCCCTACAACGACGCCTGCATCATGGCCGGCCAAGGGACCATCGGTCTTGAGATCATGGATGCCTGCAGCGACCTTGACGCAATCGTGGTCCCTGTCGGCGGCGGCGGCCTGATCGGCGGCATCGCACTAGCAGCAAAAACCATCAACCCGAACATCAAGGTGTACGGCGTTGAATCCGAAGGCGCACCCAGCATGCACGCATCGCTGGAAGCGGGACAGCCCACCACCGTAGCAACCAAGGAATCGTTGGCAGACGGCCTGGACATCGCTTGCCCCGGCGACAAGACCTTCGCTGTTGCCAAGGAGTACGTCGATGACGTGTTCGTGATCACCGAAGAACAGATCGCCCAGGCCATCAAGACCCTTGGCACCGAAGAGAAGATCATCGCCGAAGGCGCTGGCGCCTGCGCTTTCGCCGCTGTTTCACTGGGCCTTGTTCCCGTTGATGCAAACGCCAAGGTAGCCTGCGTGGTTTCGGGCGGCAACATCGATGCTGCAAAGTTCTCCGAGATCATAACGGCCTAATGCTCACTATCGGATGCCATCTTTCCAGCGCACGCGGTTTTGCCGCCATGGGCGAAACCGCGTGCGAGCTGGGCGCGAACACCTTCGCGTTCTTCACCCGCAACCCGCGCGGCGGTAAAGCCAAGGCGATCGACCCAAACGATGCCGCTATGCTGCAACAAATCATGGAAGTGAACAGTTTCGGCACCTTGGTTGCACATGCCCCTTATACCTTGAATCCCTGTTCCAACAAGGAGCATGCACGCCAATTCGCCTACGAGTGCATGGCCGACGACCTGTGCCGGATGGAAGCCGTTCCAAACAGCTACTACAACTTCCATCCGGGAAGCCATGTTGGCCAAGGCTCTGAGGCGGGCATCGAGATGATCGCCACCCTGCTGAACCGGGTTCTGCAGGCAGAGCAAACCACAACCGTGCTGCTCGAGACAATGGCAGGGAAAGGCACTGAGGTTGGCCGCTCGTTCGAAGAGTTAGCTCAGATAAGGGAACGCGTAGAACTGTCAGACCATCTGGGCATATGCCTGGATACCTGCCACGTAAGCGATGCCGGCTACGGTATCGCGAGCGACTTGGACGGTGTCCTCGAGGAATTCGACCGCGTTATCGGCATCAAGCACCTGAAGGCGCTGCACCTCAACGATTCGAAGAACCCATGCGGCGCCCATAAAGACCGCCATGAGCAGATCGGCAAAGGCTATTTAGGGTTTGGCACCTTCGAGCGCATTGTGAACCACCCCACGCTTCGGCATCTGCCGATGATCCTGGAAACGCCGAATGAGCTCCCCGGGTATGCCGAAGAGATTCGCATGCTCAGAGGCTTGGCGTCGTAAACGCATTTCGGCCGTTTTCTTTTACCAGCGGCCACTCAGCCGCTACAATTATTCAGCTACAACCAACCTCAACGGCCCTACAGGGTTGTACCCGCGCTGGCCGATGAAAGGAACCGTCCCATGGCAAGCCTGCAGGACAAGATCGCCTCACGTCGAACCTTTGCCATCATCTCGCATCCCGACGCGGGCAAGACCACCATCACCGAAAAGCTCTTGCTGTACACTGGCAGCATCCAAACCGCTGGCTCGGTGAAAGGCAAAGCCAGCTCCAAGCACGCGGTTTCCGACTGGATGGAGATCGAGAAGGAACGCGGTATCTCGGTTACCTCCTCGGTTCTGCAGTTCAATTACGAGGGCCACTGCGTGAACATCCTTGACACGCCTGGCCACCAGGACTTTTCCGAAGACACCTACCGCACCCTTATGGCCGCCGACGCTGCGGTCATGGTCATCGACGGCGCAAAGGGCGTTGAGGCCCAGACGAAGAAGCTCTTCAAGGTCTGCACGCTGCGCCACATCCCCATCTTCACGTTCGTGAACAAGCTCGACCGCGAGACACGTGACCCGTTCGATCTGATGGAGGAAATCGAGACGGTGCTGGGCATCGGCACCTATCCCATGAACTGGCCCATCGGCTGCGGACAGAACTTCCGCGGTGTGTTCGACCGCCAATCGCGCCGCGTTATCGCCTTTGAGGGCACCGGGCGCGGCAACTCCACCAAGAAGGTCGCCGAGATCGAGGTCGAGCTGGGCGATGCCCAGATGGACGAGCTGATCGGCGAGGCCAACCACAAGAACCTCATGGACGACGTCGAGCTTCTGGACGGCGCCGGCGACGAGCTTGACCTGGATGCCATCGCAACGGGCAAGCTATCGCCGGTGTTCTTCGGCTCCGCCCTTACCAACTTCGGTGTAGAGCCGTTCCTGCGCGAATTCCTTCGTCTGGCTCCGACGCCACGTCCGTACACCAATTCACTTACCGGTGAAAACGTGGACCCCATGCGCAAGGATTTCTCGGGATTCGTGTTCAAGATCCAAGCCAATATGGACAAGAACCACCGCGATCGCATCGCTTTCGTGCGCATCTGCTCCGGTAAATTCGAGCGCGGCATGGAAGCGTTCCATATGCAGGGCGGGAAGAAGATGAAGCTGGCAACGGGCACCTCGCTCATGGCCGACGACCGAGCCATTGTCGACGAGGCCTATGCGGGCGATATCGTGGGCCTGTTCGACCCAGGCATCTTCAGCATCGGCGACACCATCTGCGCCGGCAAAGACCGCGTCCAATTCCCCGAGATCCCGATGTTCGCACCCGAGATGTTCGCGCGAATCTCGCAGGTGAACACCCTGAAGCGCAAGCAATTCGTCAAGGGCATGGAGGAGCTTGCCCAAGAGGGCGCGGTTCAGGTATTCCGCGTGCCGGGCTTCGGCATGGAAAGCGTCATCGTCGGCGTGGTGGGCGTTCTGCAGTTCGAGGTTCTGGAGCAGCGCCTGAAAACGGAATACAACGTGGAGGTGCGCCGAGAGGCCCTTCCCTACCGCGAGGTTCGTTGGGTTGCCAACAAGCCGGGCGAGATCGACGTGGACAAGCTGAACCTCACGCGCGACACCCTGCGCGTCGAGGACATGCGCGGGCGCAAGCTATTGCTGTTCACCACGCCTTGGAACGTGAACTGGGCCGTGGACCACAACCCCGATCTGGTCATGTCGGAAGTGGGCAACTTCGACTTCAAGTAAGGCGAACACCCGCAATAGGCCGCAGAACCGAGCAGAATGAATCGATGCCGCAATCGGAACCCCGGTTGCGGCATCTTCTTTAGGATATAGAGCGCCGACCTGCAGCAACGAGCATTCAGCTCACCCAAGTCTCTACTCGCCTATCGCAATACCCAGGCAATCCCCTTTGCCGTGCGCAGCGCAGGCTCCGAGAAGTGGTTGCCAGGGTTCCACTCGAAGGTGGTTTCCACGCCACTGCGCTGTAGGCACTCATAAACTTCCTGCGTCGCATCAGCGACGTTGCGCAGCAGGCGGCTTGGGGTACGCGTTTCCTTCTTACCCAAACTCAGGTACACCCGCGTAGGCTGTTGCTGGAATCCATGCGATTCAAAGTACTCGGTGAACTCCGGAAACCAGAGCGAGCCCGAAGCGCTTACCGCGTTTTGGAACAGTGGGCAGTTGGCCAGCGACCAAAGCGCGAACAAGCCGCCGAGAGAATACCCGGCAATCGTCCTTACCGGATCGCATACCTGCAACGCCTCTTCCACCGTGGGGCAAACCTGGCTGGTAACCACCTTAAGCGTGTTATCGGCATGTCCTGAAAACGGTGCGTCCGCAGAGAACACGCCTTCGCATTCCCATGGGGAAAGATCGTTGTCCCAATCCAGGCCAGAGATGCAAGCAAGGGCAAACTCCGACCTAGCCAGCGATTCGCAGCTAGACCACACGTCTTCCCCATCGCCTTCTACCACCGGCAGGTACACGATGTTCGGCCGACTGGCAGGATCGAACCCTGGCGTGCATCGAAGAGTGACACCAAGATCGGGAATACTCAGCTTGATAGGATCCATGTAGGCCACCTGAAGATAGTGATAGGCGTATGATTGCACAGCAATCTGCGCACCGACCGATACGCAACTATGATAGCTCGCATTTGTGTAAAATCTGGAAGTTCGCAACTCGGCGAAACTAGGTCATAGAGACTGCACCCGCTTATTGCCTATATTGATCAAAGAAGCAGAAAATTCACGGAAGGCAATAATGCAAGAACCATTCGAGAGGCGCATCGACGCCAAGTTGATAGTATCGGTACTCGCGTGCGGCCTTATGTCATTCGCAGGCGTGGTGGTCGAAACGGCCATGAACATAACCTTTCCCTCGCTGATGGAAGAGTTCTCGGTAACCACCGCCTCGGTTCAGTGGGTTACCACAGGCTATCTGCTTGTGCTTACCGCCATCATGCCGCTGTCGTCGTTGTTGAAGCGCCGCTTCCGCACCAAATCGCTGTTCCTTACCGCAATACTCCTCTTCATCGCCGGCACTTTGGCCTGCACGCTGGCTTCGGAGTTCTGGATCCTGATTGCCGGAAGGGTAATCCAAGGAATCGGAACCGGCTTGGCCTTGCCCCTTATGTTCAACATCGTCATCGAGCAGGCACCCCTGGACAAGATGGGAATGATGATGGGCATCGCGACCCTTATCACCGCAACCGCGCCTGCTGTGGGTCCCTCGGTCGGAGGCCTGATCGTCACCCTGTGGGGATGGCGCATGATCTTCGTAGTGCTGATGCCGTTCCTGCTGATATCGCTTATCTGCGGACTAGCGGCCATCAGGCAAGTAAGCGAAACCGAGAAGGTTGCCTTCAGCCTTCCGCAATACCTTTCCATCGCCGGAGGCTTCGTTTGCCTTGTGTTCGCCACCAGCAGCGCAAGCACGGCAGGCTGGCTGAGTCTGCAGGTTTTGGGGCTGTTCGTGCTCTCTTTGGTGCTGTTCGCGGTCTACTTTTCCCTTGCAACCAAAAGCGACAGCCCGATTATCAGGACCAGCATCTTCAAGAGCAGGAAGTTCCGCCTCTGCTTGGCATACGTTGTACTGCTCCAGGCAATCGTGTTGGGCCTTGGCTATCTTGTGCCGTACTTCGGGCAGGTGGTCCACAACCAGAGCGCCTTCGATGCCGGCTGCCTGCTTCTTCCCGGCTGCATCATCGGAGCGGCCCTTGCGCCCATGGGCGGGCGAATCCTCGATGTGCTGGGTTCGCGCATCCCGCTCACCTTCGGTGCCCTGGCGCAATTAGCGGCTATCGTGCTGTTCATCGCCGTTGCCCTACCGGGCCAGCCCTGGATGTTCATGGCCGTATACATCTTGATCCCCATTGCCCAAGGGTTCTCCGCGGCGAATTCCATGACAACCGGATTGGGATACCTGCCCGAAGAGCTGAAGACCGA
>CAVFYB010000073.1:5974-8960 GCA_963626845.1 Bacteroidaceae bacterium
GAGTCGACCACCAGGATCGTTTTCTCGTTCTTCTTGATGGAAGTGCCCTCGGGCAGAGCGAAGCTGCCGTCTTCCGCCTTCTGCGCACAAAGGAAGCGCATCCAGGCCGAAAGCGCCACCGAATACCCGAAGTACGAATCGATGCCTTCCGGGGCAACAACGAGCTCGGGCTTGGAATCGCGATCGACCCGCTGCAGAAGCTCTACCGCCAAACGGTTCGCAACGATAGGATCCTGCATCATTGCGATGGCATTCACCGAGGTGCCCTCGTTTTCAAGGGCATTCATCTTATTGAGCAGTTCTTTGATCTCAGATACTTCCACGCTTAAAGCTCCTTAGCTATGGCATCGAATGCGGCTGCTGGATGGGCGTTTTCCGTGATGGGACGCCCAACGACGATGTGGGATGCCCCGTTGTCGAACGCCTGGCGGGGCGTGGTAACACGCGTTTGGTCTCCCATGGCGGAACCGGCAGGACGAACGCCGGGGGTAACGATGAAGGCCTCGGGGCCGAGCAGCTCGCGAAGCATAGGCGCCTCTTGCGGGGAGGCGACGACGCCGGAAAGCCCGGCCTCTTTCGCCTGGCGAGCCAAAGACATAACCTGCTCCACCACCGGGCGCTCGACGCCGGTAGCCTGCAAGTCGTCAGAGCTCATGCTGGTGAGGACCGTAATGCCCAAGGAAATAGGCTCTTCGTCGATCCAGCAGGCCTCGGCCAGTCCTTCCTTAGCCGCCTGCATCATCTTCACGCCGCCCACGGCATGCATAGTGAGCATGTCGGCGCCGGCCTCCGCAGAAGCACGGGCTGCGCCTTTCACCTGATGAGGGATGTCATGGAACTTCAGGTCCAAGAACACCTTGAAGCCGCGCTTCTGCAGCATATGGATGAAGTAGGGCCCTTCCTGGTAGAAAAGGGTCATGCCCACCTTCAGCCACTTCGCGCGGCCGGAAAGCATATCGGCAAGCTCAAGCGCGCGCGTGCGGTCGCAGTCGAGGGCGACGATCACGCGGTCCTTACGGGGAATGTCGTTGAAATCTAGCATTCAAGCGCTCCAATCAATTCCTTGACGTCGGAAACTCCCGTTTCCTCGCAGTACTTTTGGATCCCCTCGATCGTCTGAAGGGTTGCCCGGGGGTTGTTGAAGTTGGCCGTGCCGACAGCAACTGCCGTGGCGCCAGCCAGCATGAACTCGACGGCATCGGTGCCGTTCATGATACCGCCCATGCCGAGGATGGGCACATCAACGGCGTTGTGCACCTGCCACACCATGCGAAGCGCAACCGGCTTCACCGCAGGGCCGGAAAGGCCGCCGACGACGCGGGCGAGCACGGGCTTCTTTTTGCGGACGTCGATAGCCATGCCCAGCAAGGTATTGATGAGCGAGATGGCATCCGCACCGGCAGCCTCTGCCGCCTTGGCGATCTCGGCGATATCGGTAACGTTCGGGGTGAGCTTCACGAACATCGGGCGCTTGGTGGCTGCGCGGCAAGCGGAAACCACCTCTTCGACCATCTTCGGGTCGGTACCGAAGGTAAGCCCGCCGGAATCGACGTTCGGGCACGAGATGTTCACCTCATAGGCGTCGACGTCCTCGGTCTGCTCGAGGGCCTCGATCACCGAAACGTACTCCGGAACGCTATGGCCGGAAACGTTGACGATAGTTGTAGCCCCCGCGCTGCGAAGCCACGGGAGGTCGCGGCTCTTCAGCACCTCCACCCCGGGGTTCTGAAGGCCGATGGAGTTGAGCATGCCGCTCGGGGTCTCGGCGATGCGGGGTGCATCGTTTCCGGCCCAGCCGTTCAGGGAAACGCCTTTGGTGGTAACCGCACCCAGCAAAGCAGGGTCAACGAAATCAGAGTACTCGCGGCCCGAAGCGTACGTGCCGGAAGCAGTGGTAACCGGGTTCTTCATTTGAAGGCCGCCCAGGTTCACGGAAAGATCCACGCTCATTTACCACACCACCTTAGAGGCATCGAAGACGGGGCCGTCCACGCAAGAGCGCTTTCGCCCGTCAACCGTTTCAACAATGCAGGAAAGGCAGGCGCCGATGCCGCATGCCATCCGCTTCTCCAGGGAGATGAAGGAGGGAATGCCCGCCTTCAAGGTAAGGTCCGATACCGCATGCATCATCGGCTCGGGGCCGCAGCAGGCAACGTAGTCGAACTGTTTTTCCGCGATGCGCTGGGAAACCACATCGGTAACGAAGCCTGCATGGCCCCGGGTGCCATCGTCGGTGGCAAGATGCGGCTCGCCGCCCAGAAGCTCGCGGTACTTAGGCTCGCAAACGAGTGCGCCCGCCGTCTGGGCACCCAACACCACTTCAACATCGATGCCTGCGGCAACCAGTTCCTGGGCATGCATGAACAACGGTGCCGCGCCAACGCCGCCGGCGACCAAGAGCGCGCTGCGAACACCTTCAGGGGCATGCCAGCCATGGCCGACAGGGCCCATGATATCGACGGCAACGCCTGGCGCCACCGTGGTGAGCTGCTTGCTGCCGAAGCCCACAACCTGGTACAGGATGGCCATCTTCGACTTGTCGTCACTCACATGGAACACCGAGAACGGACGGCGAAGGATATGGCCCTCCATCCCTGGGATGAGCATATGGACGAACTGCCCCGGCTGCACCTGGGCGGCAAGCTCGCACGCTTCAACGGTTACGAGCCAGAGCCGGTCGTGGAGCTGCTCGTTGGCAACCACCACGGCCTGTGTGTCTTGGATTGCTGCCATAGGGCTACTGTTCCTCCCACTGGTCAAGATCCTGCAGGGCAACGATGGGGAGGTTCTCGTCGCGCAACGTCTCGATTGCGGAAACGAACGCCTGCGCACCTGCCAGCGTTGTTACGTAGCAGAGGTTCTGACGGACGCACATTGTGCGGAGCTGATAGCCGTCGCCGCGGGTTTCCTGACCGAACGGTGTGTTGATGACCAGATCGATCTCGCCGTCCATGATCTTGGTGCCGATGTTGGGCTCTTCAGTGCC
>CAVFYB010000074.1:0-8807 GCA_963626845.1 Bacteroidaceae bacterium
GCGAACTGCTCCAGCGTCATCCACTGGTTGCCAGCTGCGTCGTAGGTGTTCTGCAGGATGTTGCCGATCGGGCCACCAACAGCCATGTCAACGGAGTCGCAGAACGTGATGCCGGCGAGCAGCCACAAGATCTTCTTGTGGAAGCCGGAGATCGGCATGCGGTCCAAACGAGCTGCGATGCCATGGTAAGAAGAGTTCAAAGCATCAGAAGCCATTGAAACCTTCCTTTCGCATCGAGGGCTTTGCGCCCTGGGGGATAATGCGCCTCGGAAGTCAATACAGGGGTTACCGGAACACCGGTGAATTGGCTTGGGGAGGCCTGTGCACTCGGGGTGAGTGCGTTTCGGAGCGGGGGAGCTACCGAAGCGGACAATTCGCGCCGGCCCTGTTTGATGTTGGGGAACATGGGCTCGCACAAAATGACCAATACGTATTATTTGATTCACGCGAATTGAAGTCAATGAATTTGAACCCCAAGTGTTGAAAAACCTATCGATAGTACCCATATAAATAATAGGTTCAGGCTATCGATAAATAGACTGCATAGTTACTGGTTCAAATCAAGCGTGAACATATTATTCTTCACCAGGTGTCGAAAATAGAGCCCGATTATGCTGATTTGTGAACATGATGCGTAGAGATTCGGCTAAATGAACAAGTTCGATAGTTTCGTTCGGATTTGTTGAACGTATTCACTCAACAATAGAATATGTTATGAATCCATTCATTTTGGGAATGAACGTGTTGCAGGTATTTTGTGGGTTGATTTGCCTAACAAAGTGTGCATTTGCGAATTCGTACACGTTTGGCCTTCAGGAGCCATTGCAGGAATCGTTGTTCCGTCTGCCGGGATTGGCTTGTTCTTATTGGTAGTATGGGAATCCGGAAAATTTAGTCCCGGAACGAACAATCGGCTTTATTGAAGGGTGAGGCGCAAGGCATGAGAATAGGTTTTGACAATGACAAGTACATCTCCCTTCAAGCGGATCACATCAAGGAGCGCATCGGGCAGTTCGGGGGAAAGCTGTACCTCGAGTTCGGTGGCAAGTTGTTCGACGACTACCACGCCTCGCGCGTTCTTCCGGGGTTTCAGCCCGATAGCAAGATCAGGATGCTGAAAAGCCTCTCTGACGACGTCGAGGTGGTTATCGCCATCAACGCCAACCATATAGAGCAGAGCAAGGTGCGCGGAGACTTGGGCATCACGTACGACGAGGACGTTCTGCGCCTTATGGATGTGTTTACTGGCATGGGCTTGTATGTTGGCAGCGTTGTTATCACTCATTACGCCGGCCAGCCCAAGGCTGAAGCCTTCCGCTCGCGGCTCGGTTCATTGGGGATTACCAGCTACCTACATTACCCGATAGCCGGTTACCCGCATGATATCGACACCATCGTGAGCGATGAGGGCTATGGCAAGAACGATTACCTGGAAACCACCCGTCCGTTGGTGGTGGTTACTGCTCCCGGGCCCGGTTCCGGCAAGATGGCAACCTGCCTTTCCCAGCTGTATCAGGAATACCAGCATGGCGTTACCGCAGGCTATGCGAAGTACGAGACGTTCCCTATCTGGAACCTTCCGCTTATGCACCCGGTGAACGTGGCGTACGAGGCGGCTACCGCCGATTTGGACGACGACAACATCATCGATCCGTTCCATCTTGAGGTGTACGGCGAAACTACCGTCAACTACAACCGCGATGTCGATATCTTCCCGGTGCTCAAGGCCATGCTGGAGCGCATTCAGGGAACAAGTCCCTACAATTCGCCGACCGATATGGGTGTGAACATGGCGGGTTTCGCGATTGTCGACGATGATGCGTGCAGGGAAGCCTCTTGCCGTGAGATCGCCCGTCGCTATTTCCAGGCATGCGTCAAATTCAAGCGTTACGGCGTTGGTGAAAGCGAGCTGCGCAAGATCGAGCTGCTTATGAGCCGTGTGGGCATTACCGCCGATGTGCTTCCCGCTCGTGCGGCAGCGCTTCGCAAGGCGGAGATAACGGGCGGTCCTGCGGGTGCCATCGAGCTTCCCGATGGCACGTTGGTTACCGGCAAAACAGGCAACCTGATGGGCTGCGCCTCTTCCTTGTTTATGAATGCGCTGAAGGTTCTTGCCGGGGTAGACGACGACTGCCTGGTTATCGAAGACGAGGTGATCGAGCCGCTCTGCGCCCTTAAGACCGATCACCTCCGAAGCGTCAACCCTCGTCTTCATTCCGACGAGACGCTGATGGCCCTTGCGGTCAGCTCCCGCAGCAACCAGAAAGCTGCCCTGCTGATGGAACAGATCGACAAGCTGAAGGGCTGTGATGCCCACTTCAGCGTCATCGTTTCCTCGGTCGACGAACGGCTTTACCGCACCCTTGGGCTTAACGTGAGCTGCGAACCTCGATTCGAACAGCGCAAGTTCTATCACAAGTAGCAGTTCCTCGGCGGAGCGTCTGATTACGTAAATCGGCCTCAGCAACGGCGCGAAGTGCGTCTGTTGCCGAGGCCGATATTGTTGTGCGGATTGTATTGCGACAGGGCGTGCATGCGGTGAGATCCGCGTTACTGTATGGCTGCAAGCATATGAAGAGTCAGGTTGGCGCAGTCTTGTGCAGCCTGCTTTTCGAAAACGGGATAATCCACCTGGGCAGATCCGTCTGCTTTATCGGATATCGCGCGGATGATCAGGTAGGGCACAGCGTTCAGGTAGCATGCTTGGGCAATTGCGGCGCCTTCCATCTCGCAGCATTTGGCGCCGAAGGTGCCTACAATGCGATCCTTGTCCTCCTGCTCGCGGATGAATCGGTCGCCGGAGGCAACGCGGCCCTGATGGGCGGTGAGCCCCAGCTCTGCCGCAGTTTGCTGCGCCAAGTTGGCAAGGCATTCGGAAGCAGGGAACGTAGTGATGTTGAAGCCCGGGATGCGGCCGGGCTCATAGCCAAGGTTCTGCACGTCCATGATATGGTTCACCGAATCGGTTGCTATCAGGATATCGCCAATGTTGATGTTCGCATCCAGCGAGCCTGCCACACCGGTATTGATGATCTGCGATACCTCGAATTCATCTACGAGCACTTGAGCGCACACGGCGGCATTCACCATGCCGATGCCGCAACGTACCGCAACGCAGCTTTGGCCTTCTAGGTTACCGGCGCAGAAGGTCATTCCGGCATGTACTGATTCTTGGACGGAACCGTTGTTGCGCATGTTCTGCAAAAGGAGTTCTACCTCTACGTCCATCGCGCCGATAATCCCGATGGTCGAGTTGCACGGATCGGTCATCTTGGCTCCTTTCAAATGGTTGGGGGTTTGTTTGTTGCTGGGTTCTAGAGAATCTTGCTTGAGCTCAAGGGCAGGTTAGGCCAGCCCGAAGAACTGCCTGGTTAGCCTTCTTCGTTACTGAAGCAGGGCCGGGTAATGGGTGTGCGCATCGTCGAGCTTCAGCAAGGTGTTTTCCAGGTAGCGCTTCGCCCACCACTTGGCCTGTGCCAAATCGGAGTCGTGGTAGTTTCCGCACTCTTCAGGCTTCGCTCCGGGAATCTCGCCTTCGAAGGACGCGGCGAACTCGAACAGTTGCGTCACCAGCAGCGCAACGTCTTCTGGGGTGTATTCCCCAAATATCACCAGGTAAAAGCCAGTGCGGCAGCCCATGGGGCCAAAGTAGATAACCTTATCCTTCCATTCCTCGTTATTCCTCAGGAAGGTGGCGCCCAGATGCTCAAGCGCATGTACAGCTGCGGTATCCATCACCGGTTCACGGTTCGGTGCAGTCATACGGAGGTCGAATGTTGTGGTGATGCACCCTGAACTCGGATCGGCGTCACTGCGAGAGGTATAGATGCCAGGTTCAAGAACGTTGTGGTCAACAGAGAAGCTTGCAATGCGTTCCATGGATCTCCTTTTCATTGGGTAGGGCTATTTTAGGCCAACAAAATGGACCTCGTGCATATTGCACGAGGTCCATGTAAGGCTTGTTATGGACATTGGATTGCTAATGTCGGATTCGCAGGTTTGCTTAAAAGCGAATTGCGCTAGTAGACGAGGTTGGTGACGATGGTCGGCTTTTATCAGCGGTTCGGCTCAAGCCTGCCTCTCGCGTCTACGCCGCGACCTTCTTTTGGGCCCGCTTCGTTTTCAGGTTTTCCAGGTGGTTCACGATTACCGCAGCAGATTGATCGCCCGTGATGTTGACGGTGGTACGCATCATGTCAAGGATGCGGTCAACGCCGGCTACCAGGGCAATGCCCTCAACGGGCAAACCGACGGACTGCAGAACCATGGCAAGCATGATCATTCCCGAGCTGGGTACGCCTGCGGTCCCGATGGAGGCCAGCACAGCGGTAAGGATGATGGTAACTTGCTGGCCGAGGGTGAGGTCGATGCCGAATACCTGGGCAATGAATACGGCGCATACACCCTGGTAGATTGCGGTTCCATCCATGTTGATGGTGGCTCCAAGGGGCAACACGAAGCTGGAGATCTCGTTGGATACGCCAAGCTTCTTCGAGCATTCCATGTTAACGGGCAGTGTCCCTACCGAGGAAGCCGATGCGAAAGCGAATGCCATAGCAGGCATCTGCTTCTTGAAGAACTTGATGGGGCTCATCTTTGCAAGAAGCCTTACCAGGCCCGAGTACACCAGCACCATATGCAGGATCATGGCCAGGTAGGCAACAACGATAAGTTGCAGCAGCGGAAGCAGGACATCGGGACCGTTGGAAGCAACAACCGGGGTGATAAGGCCGAATACGCCGATGGGTGCAAGGCTGATGATGAACTGCATGATCTTTATGCAGACTTCGCTCATGCCGTTCACGAAATCCGCAACTGGCTTGGCCTTCTTGCCTGCCGCCAAAATACCGAAGCCGAAGAACAGGGCGATAACGATAACCTGCAGCATGTTCGCATCGGCCATGGGCTGTACGAAGTTGGAAGGGAAGATGTTCACTAGCGTGTCGATAAAGGAAGGCTGCTCTTTCGCCTCATAGGTAAGCCCTTCCGTGCTGAGGTTCGCAGACGCGCCGACGCTGAAGAGGTTGGCCACCACAAGACCGATGGTGATGGCGCAGGCCGTGGTTATCAGGTAGTAGACGATGGTCTTGCCGCCGATGGATCCCACTCTCTTGATATCGGAAAGCGATATCACGCCAGCAACCATAGTGAAGATAACCAGCGGCACCACGATCATCTTGATAAGGTTCAGGAAAATGGTGCCGAATGGCTTGATGTAGTTCGTTGCGATATCGGGGTTCGATTGCAGCGCAAGACCGGCAAGGATTCCCAGTACTAGTGCGATCATGATCCAAGTGGTAAGAGAAAGCTTCTTGTACCAGGGAAGCCGTGCATTGCTTTCGCTGATTTCGGCGGCAGCTTGCTCGAGATCGCTCTTGGCTTCTTTGCCAAGGTCAGACAATTCGGACATGGATACTCCATTCGAAGAATTCGGCATGGGGCCGTGGAAGGCAATAGCCAGCCTGCGGCCAAACGAGAATTTTATACCAGAAATCGTATAAAGCTGAGTTGAATTTCTCAAAGGCGCAGCTCAGGTGGTTTGTAGGAATAATTTCTTTTTTTTCTAGGATGGGTTGGTTCAAATCCGGTGCAAATCGTTCCTCGAGATTGGTTCCCAGACCCGTGGTGCTTCGTTCGGTGTGGGGTGGGGAAGCTTTGCCGGATTCGGCGGGAAAAGAAGAGTAGCGACGATACTCTGCCCAGGTTCTTCACCCGGGGGGTGTTCGTCGCTACAAATTAAGTTTACCACGTTTGGGTGGATGCTTCCAGCGAGGCCCCAGAGCAGGGCTCTGGGGCCGGCGCCCGTTTGCGTTAGCGGTAGTAGACGTCGAACTCGAGGATATGGATCCGGGCGTTGTCGGGGCCGGCGTCGATGGTGCTGTGCTCGGCGCTGGTAACCTCGGCCCAGACCTCGCGGCCCTCGTTGATCTTTTCGACGATGCGCATGACGGCGGCTTCCTCTTCCGGAGAGCCCGACCAGGGGATGTCGCAGAGCTTCTCGCCGTCCTCGGAAACCACGTCGAGCCATGGCTCGTCCTTATCGAGCTCTGGGTCCTGCTCGAACCGAAGCAATGAGCCCGGACCAAGTTCCTCTCGCTGGAGTTCCGCCTCGTCGGGCTCGAAGAGCTCCATGAGCTCGGGATCGTCCTCCGCCTCATCGAACCATAGCTGCCCGTAGCCGATGGTGGCAACGCTTACGAGGTAGGCCTTTTCGGGCGTTAGGGCTTCGACGAGGCCGGGCTTGATGAAGAAGGATGCTCCCGCAGATGCCGCGAGAAGAATGAATCCGCGGCGGGTGATCTCGTTGCTGTAGTCGTCTATGGTTTTCTCCTGACTCTTTGGATGGATGGTGTTGCTGTACAGGCCTTTCGGCACGGCTGCGCCTGGCAGACGGCCCGGAACGCCTCTGGACCGGCTGGCGGCGGCCTGGGAAACTCGCGTAGGGTTACGGTTGTGGCCGCCGCGGGTGGATTCCTGGGTGGTCTGCCGGTGGCGGTGGGCTGCTGGGGTGTTGGCCCTGGGCTGTGGGCGGGGCAGATAAATCCCTTATCTTGCTGGCGGCAGACGGTGACGGCTAAGGGCCTGCCGCCGATCTAGACGATTTGCTGCTTGGGCTGCGGCCAGATGGACGGTCGACGTATCGGTGCTGTTAGCCGAGCGGCAGGGGTTTGCTCCACTCGGCGGTCACTGGGTTCCAGGTTGACTCGAAGGGGCTGCCGTCTGGGCCGACTCCCTCGCAGGTGAGCGATGTATCGCTCACTGAAACCTGGGGTTCAAAGCCGAGGAAGATGCGGTTGGACCCTTTGCCTGTGTCCAGCGAGAACGACAGGTCGAACATCAGGTTGTTGAGCCAGAACTCGCATGAGATGGCGAAGACCTCGGCATCGAGCATCGGTACCGCGTAGCGGTCGAAGAGGAGCTCGATGGGCACCGCATATGGAGGCAGTGCCTTGTCCAGGATGTCGCTGATGGCATCGGCGACTGTCTCGTCGTTCGCATCGCGGTAGTTGCGGCCTTCGCGTGCGAACTCGGCTTCGAACTTGCCGTTGGAGGCTGCGTTCCCCCGGTGCCAGACGTAGAAGTCTAGGTCGAACGGAAGCCCCTCGGGCATGAAGTCGTGGTGACGGCTGTCGAGCAGGAGGCCATGGTTCCGGGCAAGGGTGCGCACCGCAAAGTCTAGCGCTAAAAGGTAGCTGCTGTCGTTGTTGTGGGTGTCGCCGAGAACCGACGAGGCAACCGACCATGTTGTCGTGTTGAAGCCGTCGGGCTCCTGCTCGAGCGCGAAGAGAACCCTCTCGGCGTCCATGCGCGTTTCCATAGGGATCTCGAGCAGGTCTTTGAGGTCTTCGTTCGTCATGGCCTATCGCCCTTTCCCGTTACGGCGGTTCCGGCTAACGGCCCGGTGGCAACCGCCTTTGCGCCGACCGGCCTTTTGCCTGCATTATCGCACTGCGGCGGGTGAGGGGCTTTAGCTGGGAGCTAATCCTTGGTTGGCGGCAACGGTTAGGGTTGCTGCTCTTCCCCTTCTTGCGATGACGGGACCACGTAGAGGTTCTCGCCGTCGGTTAGCAGCTGGGAGGGCTGGTTGTAGAGGGCGCTGACGGCGCGCACGTTCTCCTGGAACGGCAGGACGTCGGGCGACTTGGCAGCATGGAGCTTGCTGAGCAGGCGGGCGTTCACGTCGCTGTTGAACCTGCCGACGGCCTTGCCGCCGCCCACGAGCGCCTCGTCGATGGGCGTGAGGTCCCCGACGGGCGTTGCCGCAACGGCCCGCCCCAGGAACTTGCCGGCAGCGGCGATGCCGCCGAGGACGGCGGAGTCGACCGAGCCGTTGGTTGCGCCCTCGATGACGTTGTAGACGCGCGTGTAGACCTCACGGTAGCGGGTGGACGCCTCCTCTATGCGGTCGGCGACGTCGGCGAGCCTATCCTCCTTGAAGTTCTCGGCGAGCATCGGGTCGAGGAAGGACGCGAACGCGTAGATGTAGGTGGCGAGCTGGTAGTCCTTGAGCGCGTCGAGCACGCCGTCCAGGCGGGACTCGACCATGCCCCGGACCTCCACAGGAGGCCTGTCTGCCAGCCTCTTTGCGACCCGGCCGCTGTAGAACTCCATGTCCTGCGTGGCGGCCTGCTTGATGTCGAGCACCTTCATGTGGGCGTTGTCCATGTAGCGGGGGTTGTCCCAGTTGAGCCGGTAGCCGTCGAGCGCATCGGCCAGGGTTCGCAGGTTGCCGCGCATGGCGGCCTTGTCGCGCTGGCGCATGTAGTCGAACATATCGTCCACCGTCTTCTGGATGGCGTCGAGCTTCTGGTCGATCTGCTGCAGGGCGATGGCCATGGCGAGCGTCGCGGGGTCGTACGGGATGATGGCCGATCCTGTGAGGGACTGCGGGCCGGCCTGGACTAAATGAGCTTGTTGGAAGGCGCCGTCCACGCGGAAGGAGCCGAGCGCGCCGGAGCCGTCCTTGAACTTCTGGAGCATGGAGATGTCGAGGGGGATGCCGTCTGCGGTGAACGCCTGCATGAGCGTGCCGGCACTGGGCGCGGTGAGCGTCTGGGTGACGGTGCGGAACGCTTCGGGCATGGAGGCGAACGCCGTGCCGATGGCGGCTATCTGGCCGATGGGCACCTTCCTGGCGCGGGAGAGGTCGGCCGGCTGCTGGAGCGGGGCGAGCGTGATCTTGGTGTTGGCGAGCTGGTTGCGGACCAGGGCCTTGCGCTCGTCTTCCGCCGGCTGGATGGATTCGTCTGTCATGTGCGTGCTCCTTGGGTTTCGTTGCAATGGCGACATTATCCCACTTCATGGGG
>CAVFYB010000075.1:0-8693 GCA_963626845.1 Bacteroidaceae bacterium
TTCTTTCACCCGACCCCATGCTTCGCCAAGTTTGCGAACCATGCAAGGTTGGTGATAGATCCCTGAAGAAGATTGCCAAGCAGATGTTGCATACCATGTACGCCAACAACGGCTGTGGGCTGGCGGCTCCTCAGGTAGGGCTGAACATTCGCTTGGTGGTAATCGACTGCTACGACGGGCCCGACGAGACCTCGAACCCCTTGGTCCTGGTGAACCCCGAGGTGATTGAGCGCAAAGGCGAAACCGTCACCGCCGAAGAGGGCTGTCTTTCCATTCCTGGCATCTCGGTTCCCATCACGCGCCATGAGATATCCCGCGTGCGTTTCTTCGATCTTGACGGCAATCGGGTCGAACTCGAAAGCGGCGGGCTTTTGGGCCGCTGCTTCCAACACGAGATCGATCACCTTGATGGCATCACCTTGTTTGAGTCGTGTGAGCCGATGGACCGTGTGAAGGCGCTCCATGACTACAGCATCGCGCTCGCGAATGGTGCGAAGCCGGGGGAAACGGAGTAGTATGCGCGTAGTCTTCATGGGCACACCTGCTTTCGCGGCCGAAGTGCTGGGTGCCCTTCTTGAATCGAATCATCAGGTGGTTGGTTGTTTCACGCGTCCGGATGCGGTGCGTGGCCGTGGCAAGAAGTTGGTTGCTTCGCCAGTAAAGGAAGCAGCTCTGGCGGCGCAGGTTCCTGTCTTCTGCTTCTCGTCGCTGCGATCCGACGAGGCGTTTCAGGCTCTCTTAAGCCTTTCGCCCGATGTGGTGTGCGTTGCCGCCTACGGCGCTATTCTGCCCAAGGACGTTCTGGAGCTGCCCCGTTTCGGGTGCCTGAACGTGCATGGGTCGTTGCTTCCGCGTTGGCGCGGTGCGGCTCCTGTGGAACGGGCCATCCTCGCTGGCGATGAGTTCACGGGCGTGGGCATCATGCGCATGGAGGAAGGGCTCGATACCGGTGCGGTTTGCCGTGAATGCAAGGTCGCCATCGGCGATTTAAGTGCAGAGCAGCTAACCCTTAAGCTTGCGCAAGCCGGCGGCAAGGCGTTGGTGGAATCCCTTGATGAACTCGAATCGGCAGGGGATCTTCCCTGGCAAGATCAGCCGAGCGAGGGCATCGAGTACGCCGAGAAAGTAGAGAAGGGCGAGCTCGACATCTCCCCGGACATGACCGCCCTTGAGGCATTGCGGCATGTTCGCGCATCGAGCGAGAGCCACCCAAGCCGGTGCGCCATCGCCGGAAAGGGCGTGGCGGTACAGGGTGCTGCGATTGCGCCGCAGGATCTTGAGTTCCCGCTTGCTTCAGGGCAGGTGGGCTTTCGTGCGAAAAGATTGTACTTGGGTTGCGACGACTCGCAACAGGTATTGGAATTGACGCTGGTCAAGCCCGATGGAAAGAAGTCGATGGAGGCAAAGGCCTTCGCGGCGGGCATCCAGGGCATAAAGCAGGGCGGCGTAGAATGGCAGGAGATCAATGGATAACGAGAACAGCAAGGGCACGTCCAGCGGGGGCAAAGGCTCCTTCAAGCCTTCCGGTGCCGGAAAAGGCGGCTACAAAGGCGGTCGCAAGGGCGGAAAGCCAACCGGCCAGGGCCGTTCGGGCGGGCGCAGCTTCGGCAGCAAAGGGGGCAAACCCGGCTTCCGCAACGGCAAGCGCTCGGGTGGCCCGCGCTCGGGTCAGGGCGGCTACCGCCGCAATGACGATGCGCGTCCCTCGGGCGATTCGGATCACAAGCCCCAGGGCCAGGGATATCGTGGTAGGGCTGCGAGTGATCGTACTGAGGGCGGCTACAGGGGCAGCTACCGTGGCGGCGACCGCAACCGCAGGCCATCCGGCAAGTTCTCCGGTTCCGGCAAACCGCGCGGAAACTTCAAGCGCGACGGCCGAGACAGCAGCGGTTATTCCCGCGGCGGCGACAGGGGTAGGAAGCCGGAATTCAAGTCCCGCGACCGTTTCAACCGAAATACCGAATCGGGTGCGGAAGAGCGCAAGTCAACGGGCTTCCGTGGGTTCGAGAACACCCATAATCCCGCTGGCACCAAGAGCCTGGGCTACCGTGCTGGCCAGGGAAGGCAGAACAAGCAGGGCGGCCAGGGCAGAAGCTTCACGAAGGCCACTCCGGCACGCATCCTCTCGCTCGAGGTGCTTACCTACGTGCGCGAGCAGGGCTGCTACCTTTCCGAGGCCATCGACAAGTTCGTGACGTATTCCGACAAGCCCGCTGTGGAGCGCTCGTTCGCCCGCGTGCTCGCCACCGAGGTCGTGTCACGAAAAGGCTCCCTTGACCAGCTCATCGATTCTGTGGTGGACAACCCGCAGGACATCCAGCCCGATGTCCGCGATGCCCTGCGCATGTCGTTCTGCGAGCTGTTCTACCTGGGCAAGCCCGACCATGTGGTGGCCGACCAGGGCGTAGAGCTGGTGCGCTCCGTTGCCCCTCAGGCATCGGGGTTGGCGAACTTCGCGCTGCACCGTGCCATCGAGCTGAAAGAGACCTTCCCGTTCGGCGACCCTGCTGAAGACGTATCGGCTGCGGCGCTGCAGGAAGGCTTCCCGGTTTGGCTTGCCAAGCGCCTCTCGGCAGACCTTGGCGGCCAGGAGTCGCTGCGTTTCATGCAGCGCTCAAACAACCCGGCGCCTTTGTTCTTCATGCTGAACCTTGCGCGCGTGGACGGCCCGAAGACCTTGTCTTCCCTGGTTGAGCGCCATGTCAAGGTGGTGCCCGTGTCCAAGATGGTCGACCTTCCCTGCGCTATCCCGGCGTTCGGTTTCGCTGAGCGCAAGGCGGTTACCGACGAGCTGGTTTCCCGCTTGCTTTCCGAGGGCTCCCTGGTGATCACCGACGTCGCCGCCCAGTGCGCGGCCGCATTGGCCATGCCCGAGAAGAAACCCGAGCGGTTCCTGGAGATCGGCGCAGGACGCGGCACCAAGACCATCATGCTGCAGAACGTTGCGCTGAGCCGTTTCGGCGAGCAGATCACGCTCGATACGCTCGACATGGACCCGCAGCGCACGCGGGAGCGCGAAAAGCACCTGGAAGATGCCGCCATCAAGCAGGACCAGGTGTTCGTGAAGGATGCCACCAACCTCAGCTCCTTGCCCGAGGGCGCCTACGACGCGGTGCTGGTGGACGCCCCCTGCTCCGGCATCGGCACGCTGCGCCGTCATCCCGATATCCGCTGGCGCATGAGCGAGGAAGACGTTTCCTCTTTGGCGCAGGTGGGCTCGAAGATGCTCGCCCAGGCGGCAAGGCTGGTTGCCCCTGGCGGCCAGCTCACCTTCGCTACCTGCACGGTTCTGAAGGAAGAGAACCAGGACGTCATCGATGCGTTCCTGGCCAGCGAAGAGGGCAAGGGCTTCACGATGGAGCGCACGGTTTCCTCCGACGCCCTGTACCGCGAAAAAGTCACCGGTCCCATCTATGACTCGCACTTCGTGTGCGTGCTTAAGCGAGGGGCGGCGAACTAAGGCAGCCCCTCTGTGCGCTTTGGTTTTCACCTTGCTTCGAAGCGCCCGTCGGTTGATCCGATGGGCGCTTTTCTCCTAGACCCTGCACAGCTGCTGTCGTATACTTTGAACGACCTTTAATGGCGGTACAGAGAGACCGATAAGGTGCAAACATATCGTTTCGGCGAAGCCTGTTCGGGCAAGCTGAGGCAAGACTGATTGCCCCTCTCGTGCCTGGGGCTTTTTAGTATTCGGGCGGGGGATTGCTGCTAGGCGCATTTTCGTGCGGCTGGCTCAGCGGCTTCTGTGTACGCACTTCGATTCAGCGAAAGGAGCGTGCATGCAAGATACGGAACTTGAGGAATCAGTGGTTATGGACGAGTCCGAGATCGAACGGACCCTCGTTCGCATGGCCCATCAGATCCTCGAGCAGAACAAAGGGTGCCAAGAGCTGGCGCTCGTCGGCATCGTTACGCGTGGCGATATCTTGGCTCATCGCTTGGCTAAGCTCATCGACCAGATAGAGGGTGTATCGTTGCCGGTAGGGGCCCTCGATATCAGCTTCTACCGCGATGATTCCCTTTCCAACATCGCACCTATCGTCCAGGGCACCGACATCCTGTTCTCCCTCGATGGGAAGACGATCGTCTTGGTGGACGACGTTCTCTACACCGGGCGCACCATCCGCGCAGCACTCGATGCGCTCATGGATTTCGGTCGCCCCTCGCGCATCCAGCTCGCAACGCTGGTAGACCGCGGCCATCGCGAGCTTCCCATCCGTGCCGACTTTGTGGGCAAGAACGTTCCGTCTTCCGCAAACGAGAACGTCCGCCTGTACCTGAAGGAAGTCGATGGCAAATCTTGCGTTTGCATTTCCAAGGTTGCCCCCGGCTCGCACGTGGGCTCTGCTCCGTTGAAGGGAGATGCGCATGTTCGCCCATAAGAACCTTCTGTCCATCGACGCGCTTTCGCGTGAGGACATCCTCACCATCCTCGAGCAGGCAAAGACCTTCGAAGAGGTGAACAACCGTCCCATCAAGAAGGTTCCCGCTCTGCGCGGAAAGACCATCTGCAACCTGTTCCTCGAGCCTTCCACGCGCACGCGCGGATCGTTCGAGCTTGCCGAGAAGCGCCTTTCCTGCGATTCGATGAACGCCGGCGGCAGCGCCTCTTCCACCGTGAAGGGCGAAAGCCTGGTGGACACCGTGCGCACGCTCGACTCCATGAAGGTGGATATGTTCATCGTGCGCCACAAGTGCGCCGGCTCGCCCTACTTGGTCTCGCAGAACACCAACGCCTCGGTCATCGACGCGGGTGACGGCAAGCACGAGCATCCCACGCAGGCCCTGTTGGACTTGTACACCATCTGGAAGGAAAAGGGCTCGTTCGATGGTCTGAAGGTCGGCATTGTCGGCGACATCGCCCATTCGCGCGTATGCGGGTCGCTCGTTCCCGCCCTTCGTCGCATGGGTGCCCACGTCACGCTCATCGCTCCCGCGACGCTGTTGCCGGCTCGCCCCGACATCCTGGGGGCCAACGCGGTTACCCCGCATCTTGAAGAGGCTCTTCCCGATCTTGATGTGGTGTATATGCTTCGCATCCAGATGGAACGCCTTGAGAGCGCGCCGTTCCCCAGCTTGCGCGAATACAACCTCCGCTATGGCCTTACCCGCGAGCGCGAGAAGCTGATGAAGGAAGACGCCATCATCTGTCACCCCGGGCCCATCAACCGCGGCGTCGAGCTGGACAGCTACATGGCCGATGGCAAGCATTCCGTAATCGTCGATCAGGTATTCTCTGGCGTGTGCGTCCGCATGGCGCTTATCTATCTTCTTCTAGGGGGCTCAGATGAAGCATCTCGTTAAAAACGTCCGGGTAATCGACCCGGCGCTTGGCTTGGACAAGGTGGCCGACATCCTCATCGACGGCGAGACCATCGCCGAAGTGGGCGAAGGGCTAACCTGCGAAGGGGCGGAGGTGCTCGACCGCACCGGCTGCATCGCGGTTCCCGGCCTGGTGGATATCCACGTCCACTTGCGCGACCCCGGCCAAGAGTACAAGGAAACCATCGAAACGGGCACGGCTGCCGCTGCCCACGGCGGGTTCACCGGCATCTGCTCCATGCCCAACACCGTTCCCACCACCGACAACGGCGCAACCATCGACTACGTGCTCGATCAGGCTGCGAATGCCGGCCATTGCCACGTGTACCCGTCCGGTGCCTGCACAAAGGGGCTCAAGGGCGAGGCGTTGGCGGAGATCGGCGACATGGTTGCCCATGGCGCCGTTGCCTTCACCGACGACGGCCGCGGGGTCCAGGGCGCCGGCATGATGCGCCGCGTGATGGACTACGCCAAGGCGTTCGACAAGGTGGTTATGAGCCACTGCCAGGATGAGGACCTGGTAGGTCCTGGCCAGGTGAACGAGGGCGTTGTCTCCACCCGCCTGGGCATGGCCGGCTGGCCGGCTGCGGGCGAGGAGCTGCAGATCCAGCGCGACATCGCCCTGTCCGAGCTTACCGGCTGTCCTATCCACATCCAGCATATAACCACGGCCCGCGGCGTCGACATCGTACGCGAGGGCAAATCCCGCGGCGCCCTGGTTACCGCCGAGGCAACCCCGCATCATATCGTGTTGAACGAGGACGACCTCACCGCAACCTACAACACGAACCTGAAGATGAACCCGCCGCTGCGCACCAAGGCCGACAACGCCGCCATCATCGAGGGCATCAAGGACGGCACCATCGACGTCATCGTCACCGACCATGCGCCGCATGCCGCACACGAGAAGGCCCGTGAATTCGAGCTGGCGCCCTTCGGCATGACCGGCTTGGAAACCTCGCTCGGCGTGGTGCTTACCTATCTGGTGCAACCTGGTCACATCGACTACAACCGCATGGTCGAGCTGATGGCCATCCGCCCGCGCGAGATCCTCAGGCTCGACCAGGTTCGCCTGGAAGCGGGCTCGGTTGCCGACATCACCGTGTTCGACCCTGAAGCGGCTTGGACCGTCAAGGCCGAGGACATGGTATCCAAATCCAAGAACAGCGGCTTCTTGGGCTATGAATTGAAAGGGCGTGCCACTGACGTGTTCATGGCAGGCACTATGACCTGTAAGGAAGGTGAAGTCGTTGAGTAAGCTTCTGGAAAACACCACCCTTGGTGCTCGCCCGAAGGCTCTTCTGGTTCTTGAGGACGGCTCGGTTTTCGAGGGCTATTCCTGCGCCGCTGAAGGCGAGGTGTTCGGCGAGGTCTGCTTCAATACTTCGCTGGAGGGCTACCTGGAGGTGATCTCGGATCCTTCGTACGCCGGCCAGATCGTCACCATGACCTACCCGCAGATCGGCAACTACGGCATCAACCCCGACGACCTGCAGTCCGATTCCCTCGCACTGCGCGGCTTGGTCGTGCACGACATGTGCTTCACACCTTCCAACTGGCGCAGCACCCAGAGCCTGCCTTCTTTCTTGGCCGAGAACGGGGTAGTGGCCATCGCCGGCATCGACACGCGCTCGCTTACCAGCCATCTGCGCGACAAGGGTGCCCAGCGTGGCGCCATCTCCACCATCGACTTGGATGCTCGGAGCCTGCTCGAGAAGGTGCGTGCCTCCGAGAGCATCGTCGGCGTTAACCTTGCGAAGACCGTCTCGCGCGTCGAGGCCGCCTCGTTCGACGAGCTTCCCGCCAGCCAGGCGTTCGCCGTTGCGGCTCCGGCCCAGGCCCGCTACAACGTGGTCGCCTACGATTGCGGCGTGAAGAAGTCCATCCTGCAGGGCCTGGTGCGCGTGGGCTGCAAGCTCACCGTGGTTCCTTGGAACACCCCCGCTGAAGACGTGCTTGCCATGAATCCCGACGGCGTGTTCCTGAGCAACGGCCCGGGCGACCCGGACGCCGTGCGCGAAACCTACGAGCAGGTGCAGAAGCTCATCGGCAAGGTGCCGCTGTTCGGCATCTGCCTTGGCCATCAGATGATCTCGCTGGCCAGTGGCGCGCAGATGGAAAAGCTCAAGTTCGGCCACCGCGGCGGCAACCAGCCGGTGATGAACCTTCGCACCGGCCGTGTGGAGATCACCGCACAGAATCACGGCTTCGGCCTGCTGTTCGACAGCCTGGGCCCCTTGGCGCCCGAGCTTTCCGACGGGCTTTCCGAGCACGTCTCCGACCTGCGCTTCTGGGCACAGCGAGGTGTGGCGCCGGTGGTCCAGAACGAGCGCTTCGGCAAGATCCAGCTCACCCATGTGAACCTCAACGACGGCACGGCAGAGGGCATCGCCTTCCTTGACCAGCCGGTGTTCTCGGTTCAGTACCATCCGGAAGCCAGCCCCGGCCCCACGGATGCCCATTACCTGTTCACCGCGTTCACCCGCCTTATGGACGGCGACGCGGGCTATCTCGACATAGACATCGCCTCCGACCGCCTTTCCGGCTGGGTCTTCGGGGCTGAGGAAGGAGAGGCACATGCCTAAGCGCACCGACATCAAGCGCATACTCGTTATCGGTTCCGGCCCCATCGTCATCGGCCAGGCGTGCGAATTCGACTACTCAGGCGCCCAGGCTTGCAAGGTGCTGAAGGAGGATGGCTTCGAGGTTGTGCTGGTGAACTCCAACCCGGCAACCATCATGACCGACCCGCAGCTGGTGGATCGCACCTACGTCGAGCCCATCACCAAGGAATTCATCGAGAAGATCATCGAGAAGGAGCGCCCCGACGCCCTGCTTCCCACGCTCGGTGGCCAGACGGCCCTCAACGCCGCCGTCGAGCTTGCCAAGGCCGGCGTGCTGGACAAGTACAACGTTGAGATGATCGGCTGCGACCTGGCCGCCATCGAGCGCGGCGAGGACCGCAAGCAGTTCAACGAGGCCATGGCGGAGATCGGCCTGGAGGTTGCGCGCAGCGGCTATGCCTACTCCGTCGACGACGCCCTCGAGCTGGTTGGCCGTTTGGGCTACCCGGTGGTTATCCGCCCGTCGTTCACCTTGGGCGGCGCCGGCGGCGGCATCGCGCATACCGAAGAGGAGCTCAAGCTCATCGTTTCCCAGGGCCTGGACCTTTCCCCGGTTACCGAGGTGCTGGTGGAAGAGAGCATCGAGGGCTGGAAAGAGTACGAGATGGAGGTCATGCGTGACCGCGCAGGCAACGGCATCATCATCTGCTCCATCGAGAACCTCGACCCGATGGGCGTGCACACCGGCGACTCCATCACGGTTGCCCCGGCGCAGACCCTTTCCGACGTCGAGTACCAGCGCATGCG
>CAVFYB010000076.1:0-8355 GCA_963626845.1 Bacteroidaceae bacterium
CTATGATTCGGATATCGCCGGCACCTACGATCAGCTCGATGCAGTGTGCGATGTGGCGGTTCACGAGCTTACCGAGCTGGACATCGACCGCTTCGTAGCCGGCGCCTACCGCACACGCTAGCCAACTGCGAAACGCTCCTTGTGCAGTCGCCGAGGCACCCCGCCGACGGAGCCTGCTGGCAGGACTGGCCTGTTCCCTTATTCGCTTCGGGCCAAGACTTTCTTCAAACCGAAGCGGGCGAGCAATGCGCCGCAGAAGGAGGCGATGGTGTCTACCGCCCAGTCGGCTGGGTCGCAGCTGCGGTCGGGCACGAAGTACTGATGCCATTCGTCGGTTACGCCGTAGGCGCTGGCTATGCCCACGGCAAGCACAAGGGTAAGCGCACGATTGGCTCCCAGGTGAAGGCGCAGCGCGTTGAACAGCAGTGCCCCGAAAACCAAGTACTCAGCGAAGTGGCCCACCGGTGAAACGTCCACATCGTGGCCGTTAACGGCTTTTGCTCCATCTGCCAGTGCCTTCTTCGCTGTTGAGACTATTCCCATCTCGTTGTCCACCGATTCGCCCGAGTTGGCCGACATCCAGAAGATAACAGCGGCCATGGCTGCAACGGCAACCCAGCTGAGCGCCACGATGCGGGTTCGTGAAAGCTTCGGTAGTTTATTGCGTGCGGTCATCGATGCCTTTCATGGTTTTGGGATTCATTGCAGTATGGTACGCAACCAGCGGATTGAGCGCAGAAAGCGCCGAACCTGCACGTTTGCCGTACTGCGCCGCGCGTAGGCAAAGGGCTGGTGCGATAATCAAGGGCGCAACAACGATGGGTGCGCGAGCAAAGCGCCATGCGCAAAGCACGCCGAAGAAGACGAGGGAGGGCGCCGTGCAGCAAGGCCAGCAGCAAGCTGAAAAGCAGAGCATGAAGCATGTGATCATCCTTATCTCCATCGTCATCTTGGGCTCGTGTCTGGGCAACCTTTCCCAGACCGCAGTGAACGCCATGTTCACCGGCATCGCCGACGACTTTGGGGTGGAAACCGAGCTGGGGCAGTGGGTTACTACGCTCTACATGCTGGTGCTGGGCATCACCGTTCCGGCGGTCACCTTTCTTATGCGCCGCTTCCGGCTGAAAAGCCTGGTGCTGGGCGCGCTGGCGCTGCTCTTCGTGGGCTCGGTGGTCGATGTGTTAGCCGTTAGCTTCCCCATGCTGATAGCCGGGCGCGTGCTGCAGGCGGTTTCCGCGGGCATCACCATGCCCATGATGATCAGCGTTACCATGACGTCGTTCCCTCCCGACAGGCGCGCCACCGTTATGGGCATCTCGGGCATCGCCATGGGCTTCGCCCCCAACATCGGCCCCACCATCGGCGGCTGGATGATAGGGTGGGGCGGCTGGCGCAGCTTCTTCGTGGCGTTGGGCGCGGCAACGCTGCTGCTCATCGTGGCCGCCGCCGTGTTCATCCAGCGCAAGCCCTGCCAAGATGTGGCCGCGAGGCTCGACGTTGTGTCGCTTCTCGCGTCGGCCTTGGGCTTCGGCGGGCTGCTGCTGGGCTTCACCGACGCATCGAGCTACGGCTTCACCAGCCCGCTGGTTTGGGCGCCCGTGCTGGTGGGCGTTCTGTTCCTGACGCTGTTCCTTCGCAGGCAGGCGCGAATCGATGCGCCCCTTATCGATCTTGGCATTTTTGATTCGTGGCGCTTCCGCGTGAGCTTCTGGGCGGGGAATTCCCTATTCGCGTGCTATATGGGCATCACGCTGGTGTTGCCGTTGTTCGTGGAAGGCCAGTGGGGCGGCACGGCGCTGGAAGCGGGGCTCTCCCTGCTTCCGGGCACGGTGGCCGCGCTGGTGGTGAACCCGGTGGCGGGCTATTTGGTGGATCGCATCGGTGCACGCCCGGTTGTAACCGTGGGCTCCGTGTGCTTGGCGGCAGGTGCCGTTTCAATGGCATTCATCGATGAGGCAACGCCGTTTTGGCTGATCATTGTGCTGCAGGGGATACGCGCTACGGGCGTTTCCAGCTTGATAGGCCCGCTTACCTCGTGGGGCTTGGCCGATCTGTCGCATTCCATCATGACCGACGGATCGTCGTTTTCCACCGCGGCGCGTCAGGCCTGCGCAGCGTTGGGAACGGCGCTCATGGTATTCGCCATAACCCTGCTGCCCGGCGTTTCCGGTTACCATGCCGCGTTCGCCGTTTCGGGCGTGTTCGGCATGCTGACGCTGGTGCTCGCCCTGGCGAAGGTGCGCTAGGGTTCTGGTCGCTGTGTCAAAGGGGCCTGTCCCTCTTTGCGTGGGCCAACCAGCAGGGGCAACCCGCCGAAACCCAAGCAACCCATCGAGCCCCAAAACTAGAAAAAGGGCGCCGGGGGAGGGCTGCTCCCGCGCGGCGCCCGAACAGGGCCAAGTTAGCCGAAGATCTTCGCCAGGTCTTCCTCGGCGGTGGAAGTCGGGCTGATGCCGTAGTTTTCCACCAGCACGTTCAGCACGTTCTTGCTCACGAACGCGGGCAGGGTGGGGCCAAGGTAGATGCCCTGGATCCCCAGGTGCAGCAGGGTAAGAAGGATGCACACCGCCTTCTGCTCGTACCAGGAAAGAACCATGGAAAGCGGAAGGTCGTTCACGCCGCACGCGAAGGCTTCCGCCAGCGCCAGGGCGATCTTGATGGCGCCGTAGGCGTCGTTGCACTGCCCCACGTCCAGAAGGCGCGGGATGCCGCCGATCTCGCCCAGGTCAAGGTCGTTGAAGCGGTACTTGCCGCAGGCCAGCGTAAGGATGACGGAATCCTTGGGCGCCTGCTTCACGAAATCGGTGTAGTACGAGCGCTCGCGGCGCGCGCCGTCGCAGCCGCCAACCAGCACGAAGCGGCTGATGGCGCCAGTCTTTACCGCGTCGATAACGGCCGGGGCAACGCCGAGCACGGCTGCATGGCCGAAGCCGGTGGTAAGGCTGGTGCCGCCGTTGTGACCGGTGAACGCGGTGTCCTCAGCGAAGCCGCCCACCTCGATGGCCTTGGCGATAACCGGCTCGAAGTCCTTGTCCTCGCCGATGTGCTTGGTGCCGGCGAACTCCACCGGGCCGGTGGTGAACACACGGTCGGCGTACTCGGCCGTCGGCGGCATCAGGCAGTTCGTGGTGAACAGGAACGCGCCGGGCAGCTTCGCGAACTCCTTGCGCTGGTTCTGCCAGGCGGTGCCCACGTTGCCCTTCAGGTGCGGGTACTTACGCAGCTCGGGGTAGGCGTGCGCGGGAAGCATCTCGCCGTGGGTGTACACGTTCACGCCGCGGCCCTGGGTCTGCTCCAGCAGCAGCTTGAGGTCGTGCAGGTCGTGGCCGCTGATAACGATGAATGGGCCGGCTTCCACGGTCATTCCCACGTTTGCGGGGGCGGGGGTGCCGTAGGTCTCGGTGTTCGCCTGGTCCAGCAGCGCCATCACCTTCAGGTTCACTTCGCCCACCTTAAGGGCGCAGGCCAGAAGCTCGTCGCCGTTTGCGTCCGAACCGAACACGCGCAGCGCTTCCAGGGTGAAGTCGTTCGCCTCGGCATCGGAATAGCCCAGCGCCATGGCATGGTACGCGTAGGCGGCCATGCCGCGCAGGCCGAACAGGATCAGGCTCTTCAGCGAGCGAACATCCTCGTCGGCGTTCCAGACAAGGTTCATATCGTAGTCTTCCTGGCCAGCAGCCTTGGCGTGGACGCGCTCGATCAGGGCGTTCAGCGTGGCGTCGTCGAAGTTCACGTTGGTAACGCAGGCGAACATGCTCTCCATCACCAGTTTCGAGGTCTCCTCGTCGGCGGGCTTTCCTTCGCAGACGCGCGCAAGGGCAACCAGCGCCCCCGTCAGCTTGTCTTGCAGGGCGGCGGTGTTTGCGGACTTCCCGCAGGTACCGGCCTTGCCCGTGCAGGCGCTGCAGCCGGCGGTCTGCTCGCACTGGAAGCAGAACATAGATGCATCAGTCATGATGGGCTCCTCTTCATCGTTTTGCCTTGCTGCAACCGTAGGGCCTTTCCTTTCTATAGAATGTTCTTGCTAGAACATTTTTGGAAAACGCGGTGAATATGCAGATAACCGATGCGCCCCTGTTCAGGGGGATAGACGAATCCGATGCGGACGCTATGCTGCCGTGCCTGGGGCTTTCGGAGCGCACCTACGCCCGCGGCGAGCGGGTGCTCCATGCGGGGCAGCCGGCTTCACGCATAGGCGTGTTGCTTTCCGGCCTGCTGCATATCGAGGTGGTGGACGCGTGGGGCCAGGTAACGGTGCTGGAATCGGTGGGCCCCGGCGAGCCGTTCGCGGTTGCCTACGCCTGTGCGAAGGACGGCATCTTGGATGTGGATGTGGCCGCCGATGCGGATAGCACGGTGGCGTGGGTGGATGCGCGCCGCGCCATGCACTCGTGCCCGAAGCAGTGCAGCTGTCATTCAACGCTGGTGCGCAACCTCTTGGTTTCCATGGCCAGCAAGAACGTTGCCCTGAACAGAAGGGCCATGGTGGTTGCCCCTAAAACAGTGCGGGGCAAGATCATGGCCTACCTTTCGCTTCGGCAGAAAACCTGCGGCACATCCGCGTTCACCGTTCCCTTCACACAGGAAAAGCTGGCGGCGTATCTGGGCGTGGATCGCAGCACGCTTTCCGCTGAGCTTTCCGCCCTGCGCAAAGAGGGGCTCATCAGCTACAAGGGTAGGAAGTTCAAGCTGTTGGGATAGCTGTTTGCCCTCGCGAAAAGGAAGAGCAAAAAGAAGAGCCGCACGGTGGCGGCTCTTGCGCTAGGTTTGCTTGCTTGGCTTGGCGGCGCTCCGGATGGCGTCCCTTCGGAGGCTATGCCTTGTT
Organism: Bacteroidaceae bacterium; assembly: GCA_963626845.1. GTDB lineage: Bacteria > Actinomycetota > Coriobacteriia > Coriobacteriales > Eggerthellaceae > Anaerotardibacter. Next base: position 4,826 of record CAVFYB010000076.1, read on the forward strand.
CAAGATGGCGTCGATGTAGGGCGCGTCGATATCGGGCAGGGGCCTGAAGGGGCTGGTTTCCTGCGGCGCGCGCTGCGCCAGGATGCGCTCCATCCAGATCATGTCGTACCAGCGGCCGAACTTCAGCGCGCAGTGCTTGAAGCTGCCAGCGTGCTTGAAGCCCAAGCGCGTGTGGAACAGGCGGCTTGTGGCGGGCACGAATTCATCCGCCGGTTCGCAATGGGCGATGCACGCTTCCATGTTGAAGACGTTCTGCAGCAGCAATAGCTTTGCCAGCGCTTCGTACAGGCGACGGCCCAGGCCGCGGTTGCGCAGGTCCTTGCGAATGTAGATGGAGCTTTCCGCTGCGTGCGAGTAGGCGGCGCGGGGACGGAAGGCGTTCGCGTAGGCGTAGCCCAGAACCTCGCCGTTCTTTTCGGCAAGGATGTAGGGGTAGCGCTGCAGCACACGGGCGATGCGCGCCGTGAATTCTTCCAGCGTGGGAGGCTCGATCTCGAACGTCACCGCGGTCTCCAGCACGTAGGGAGTGTAGATGTCCAGCAACGCGGGGGCGTCGGCCTCGGTTGCCATGCGTATTTTGATTTCGGTATCCATGGCTCGGATTCTACCCTCATTTCCCATGTTTGCGAAGGGGCTGAAAAACCCGCTTGCCGGCGCCCATGTTTCCAGTCGGGGAAATGCTGCGGGCGCTTTATCGGTGCAGCACTCTACTGTGCTATACTGCAGCCTGCTTTAGTTAAGTAAAGTCTTTTCCGAGCCACCTGGCGAAGCGTTTGGCGGCGTCAGGCAGGGAAACTACTGAAACGAGGTACCAATGAAGAAGAAGTTCCTTTCGGTGCTAGCGGTTGCTTGCGTGGCATGCCTTTCCGCGGCACTGCTCGCCGGCTGCAGCTCGAATCAGTCCAGCCAGTCTAGCAGCGACGGCGCTCCCTCGGGCAACAAGCTCGTCGTCGGCTTCGACAACAGCTATCCGCCCTACGGCTTCATGGACGAGAACAACCAGCCCACCGGCTTCGACCTTGACCTTGCCCAGGAAGTTGCCACCCGCAACGGCTGGGACATCCAGCTCGAGGCCATCGACTGGGATGCAAAGGATGCTCTGCTGAACCAGGGCACCATCAACTGCATCTGGAACGGCTTCACACTTGAAGGCCGCGAAGACAACTACACCTTCTCCGAGCCCTACATGCTCAACGAGCAGGTCGTGGTGGTGAAGAAGGGCTCCGGCATCAGCAGCCTTTCCGACCTTGCCGGCAAGACCGTGGTAACCCAGGCCGACTCCGCTGCCCTTGACGTGCTCGAAGGCGACCAGAAGGAATTGGCCGGTACCTTCAAGGACCTGCAGACCCTGCCCGACTACAACAATGCGTTCATGCAGCTTGAGTCCGGCATGGTAGACGCTGTTGCCTGCGACCTCTCCATCGCTCAGTATCAGATCGCCGCCAAGCCCGACGCCTACCAGCAGCTCGAGGCCCTAAGCTCCGAGCACTACGCGGTCGGCTTCAAGAAGGGCGACGACGCCCTGGCCCAGAAGGTCACCGATACCCTGAAGGAAATGTACAACGACGGCACTGTTGCCAAGCTCATCGAAAAGTACGCAGACTACGGCATGAGCGCCGACAACTGGGTGCTCAAGTAAGAGGCAATTACCGAGCTGCCGCGTGCGGCAGCACATAGGCGGCTCGAAAACGGGCGGAGGGCAACCTCCGCCCTTTGCTGTGTTTGCGGATGCGTTCGCCTAGACCGTGCACCGTGCCTTGCAGCAGATAAAGGGCCCGCGGCAGCATGCGGGCTGGAATGCGAAAGCAGGAGGAATCTATGGAACTAAGCGTTATGCTCGGCGCCCTGATAGAGGGCCTGGGGCTTTCCGCGTGGATCTTCGTGGTCACGCTCATCGGCTCGCTGCCGTTGGGCATCGTGGTGGCCCTTGCGCGCATGAGCAAGTTCAAGCCGCTTTCGCTTCTGGCGCAGTTCTACATCTCCATCCTGCGTGGCACGCCGCTTATGCTGCAGCTCATGGCGTTCATGTTCGGGCCGTACTACCTGTTCGGCATGAACATGGGCACCGACTGGAAGTACGCCGCCTGCGCCATCGGCTTCATCCTGAACTACTCGGCCTACTTCGCCGAGATCTACCGCTCGGGCATCCAATCCATCCCGAAGGGACAGTACGAGGCCGCCCTGGTTCTGGGCTACTCGCGCTCGCAGACGTTCTTCAAGATCGTGCTCCCGCAGGTTATCAAGCGCATCCTTCCCGCCATGGGCAACGAGATCATCACCCTGGTGAAGGACACCTCGCTGGCGTTCGTCCTGGGCATGGCCGAGATGTTCTCGGTGGCGAAGTCCATTTCCGCAAGCGAGGTTTCCATGATGCCGTACGCGTTGGCGGCGCTCATCTACTGGGGCTTCTGCCTGCTTATCGAGTTCATTCTGGGCAGGGTCGAAAAGAAGCTGTCCTACTACCACGACTAGCCCGCGGGCATTCGGAAAAGAGGTACTGCCATGGCGAACATGCCGGTTGTAAACCTGTCGCACGCGCGCAAGGCGTTCGGCAGCAATGAGGTTCTGAAAGACATCTCGCTCACGGTCGAGCAGGGCGATGTGCTTTCCATCATCGGTCCTTCGGGCGGCGGCAAGTCCACGCTGCTTCGCTGTATGACGCTGCTCGAAACGCTCGATTCGGGCTCGCTTTCCTACGGTGATCTGCGCGTTGCCGAAGACCAGGCCGGCAAGGCCGTCTACGGTGGCAAGGATGTGCTGGCTCAGGCGAAGAAGCGCTACGGGCTGGTGTTCCAGAACTTCAACCTGTTCCCGCACTTCACGGTGCTGCAGAACGTCACCGATGCGCTCATCAGCGTGCAGAAGCGCCCGAAGGAAGAGGCTCTGGCCAAGGGCCGTGAGCTTCTGGCGAAGATGGGCCTGGCCAACAAGGAAGACATGGTTCCCTGCGAGCTTTCCGGTGGCCAGCAGCAGCGCGTTGCCATCGCGCGCGCCCTGGCGCTCGACCCCGATGTGCTCTTCTTCGACGAACCCACTTCCGCGCTCGACCCCGAGCTTACCCAGGAAGTGCTTCGCGTGATCCGCGAGCTTGCTGAAGAGCATATGACCATGGTCATCGTCACGCACGAAATGGCCTTCGCCCGCGACGTTGCCGACCGCGTTGCCTTCATGGACGGCGGCGTTATTGTGGAGGAAGGCCTGGCCGAGCAGGTTATCAACAACCCGCAGCACAACCGCACCAAGGCGTTCCTCAGCCGCATTTCCGACGGGGACTAGCAGTCCGCTTGGCCCTGTGGCCGCAAACGGCACGGGTTTCGGCGCGTCCCTGCCCGGATCTTTGCGCTCGCACTCGAGCTCTGCCAAATGGCAAGGCTCGGGCTGCCCATAAACCTCGCACAAAAGAAGGAGGCCCGCTCACCTGGGTGAGCGGGCCTCCGTTGCGTTTGCGATACGTGCGGGCGCTTATTCGTCGGTCGCCTTCAGCAGGCCGTAGCCGCCATGCTCGCGACGGTACAGGATGTTCACTGCGT
>CAVFYB010000077.1:0-8223 GCA_963626845.1 Bacteroidaceae bacterium
ACGAGCCCTTGGTGCCGAACACGCGCATGCTGTTCTCCGCCCATTCGCTCATGGTAAGGAACACGTTCTCGTTCGCCTGCAGATCGTAGTTCCAAGGACCGGGCGTGCCATCGGAAACGAAGTACGTGCAGGTAACACCGCCTTCGTACTCCACCACGGCAGAAGCGGAATCCTCCACCTCGTTGCCGCGGATAGTGTTGTGCGAAGAGGCGTACACCTTCACCGGATGCAGGCCGGTGACGAAGTTCAAGTCGTCGAAGTCGTGCACCGCGTTGATGAGCAGAGGGCCGGCGCCTTTCTTGGTACGCCATTCCAGGTCGTAATACTCGCGCGCTTTGGCTATGGCGTAGGAGGACTGTATGCCCACGATCTTGCCCAATCGCCCCGAATCTATCACCTTGCGCAGCAGCTGGAAGCGGGCCGAGGAACGACGATGATGCCCAATAAGCAGCGTGGCCCCCGCCTCCCTGCAGGCGACGATGATGCGCTCGGCTTCCTCCACCGTGTTGGCAATGGGCTTTTCCAGCCAGATGGCTTTAATGCCTGCGGCAAGCGCCCGCTCGGTTGCCTCCACATGGAGCGAATTAGGGAGCGCGATGATAACGCCGTCAAGCTGCTCCTGCTTCAGCAGCAGCGTGTAATCGCTGTAGATGGGAACGTGCAGCTCTTCGGCGATCTTGGTGTCCTGCTCGCCGAACCCGGCCACCGCCACCAAGTCGACCTCGGGGTTCGCCACCGCATCGCGGGCGTTTTTCGAGCCCTGATTCATTCCCAAAACAGCGATCTTTACCGCGTCCATTCCTAATCCCCCCTATTCGCGCTTCAGGCAAGCAACCCCGAGCAACGCTTCTTGCAGACGCCGCTTCCTTCGGAAGGGCGCCCCTTTTCCGGATATCGATTATGCGGCGAAAGCGATTAGGGAATCCAATAAGCAAAGGGGTTTTATGTACGGTTCTATTGGTGAATACAATAAGCGAGCAGCCTAAGCATCCATCACATTGGGGAAACGATACGACCCCATGAAATCGATGAGCTCGTCCACCACTTTGGGGTGCGTTTCGCGGCGGCTTACCAGGTACACCTTATGGAAATCGGTGGGCAGGTCGTTCACCGTCAGGCACGTTACGTCTTCGAATGCCGCCACCAAAAAGGAATAGCAGAACAGCGCCATGGCGTCGGGGTTCGAGGAAACCAGCGAACAGAGGGTGATCTCGTCGTCGAATTCACGCCGCAGGTTCAGCGATTCGACCGGGAGCATATCGTCGATGGATGGCGCCACGGGCGAGCTCTTCGAATAGGTGAGTATCTCGCGCCCTTCCAGCTCGGAGAGGCTTACCGCCTTCTTCTTCGCGAGCCTGGTCCCCTTCTGCACGCCCAGCACCATCGGCTGCGACCATACCAAGGTGTACAGCAGGTCTTTCCCGACGCCCTGAACGCGGGAGCAGAACGCCACGTCCAAGTCGCCGCGTTCCACGCGCGCCAGCAGCTCGGGCGAATAGGCCTGCTCGATGGTTATCTGGGGTTTCGTGCTTTGCGTGGCGATGAACGCCTGGATGGCCTGCGACCAGATGCGCCCCTGCATGGCGTAGATGGTGCCCACCTTCACCGACGAGTTCAGCTCTCCCTGGATCTCGCGCGCCACGCGCAGGCCCTTGTCGTAGTTCTTCAGCGCGAGGGCAACGTACTCGTGGAACGCCGCGCCCATTTCGGTGAGCTCGACGTGCGAGCCCTTCTCGCCCCGGCGGAACAGCTTGATGCCCAGCTCGTTTTCCATGCGCTTCATGGCAACGGAAAGCGTAGGCTGGGCAATGTAGAGGTCCTCCGCCGCGCGCGTGTAGTTCAAGACATTCGCCAAATGGTCGAAATAACGAAGATAGTCAAGCCTCATCGAAACGTCCCCTCAGCCGTTTTATTAAGATCCCCTATTTGAATTATAGATTCTTAACAAGAAACGCCTGAAGCTTGGAAGCCATAGCGCGATCAAAATGAATAGATGCCGCGTTATCCATTGTCGGAGTCGCCGACACATAGCGGCAAAGCGACAAAAAACGCCCGGGAGGCAGGACCTCCCAGGCGTTTCAGTGCATTTTGCCGAACGGGCTGTAACCCCGATGAACAGCAGCTAGAAATACTTCTCCTCGATGTAGTCCACGGGCATCTCACAGTCGAACCAGATCTTTTCGCCCAACGCCGCCTGCGACAGCAGCATCTCGATGCCAGGGGCGGTTTGCAGGCCGTGCTTCTTCGCCATCTGGATGAGCTTCGTCTCGCGCGGCTCGTACACGGTATCGGCCACGAACAGGCCTTCGTGCAGCATCTCTTCCTCGATGGTGCATTGATCGTCCATGGGAGCCATGCCGACGCGGGTGGCGTTCACGAACAGTGCCGAGTTTTTCACTGCGCGCGCCAACTGCTCCTTGTTCTCCAGGTCGTTCAGCACCATGGGGACGCCGGTTTTCTGCGAGAGCTCGACCACACGTGCGCGAGTGGAGTCCCAGAACTTATCGCGCAGGTTGAAGATGTTCACGCAGGCCACGCCATCGAGCGCCAGCTGGGTGAAGATAGCCGAGCCCGCACCACCGGCACCAACGATGGTTACCACCTTGCCCGCCGGCTCGAAACCGTGGTGGCGAAGGTTCTCCACGAACCCGGCGCCGTCGGTGTTGTGGCCGATGGCCTTGCCGTCCTTGATCTGCACGGTGTTCACCGCGCCCATCAGCTCAGCTGCGGGGGTCAGCTCGTCCAGGTACTGGCCGACCGCCGTCTTGCACGGCATGGTTACGTTGTAACCGACCACACCCATATCGGTCATACCCTTCACCACTTCGCCCAAGTTGTCGGGCGTAACGTCGAAGGCGACGTAGACCGCATCGATGCCCAGCTGCTTGAACGAGTCGGTGTGCATAACCGGAGACATGGACTGCGCAACCGGAGAGCCCAAAAGGCCAACGAGCTTGGTTTTGCCGGAGATGTTGATTTCGATTCCCATGATGATTCCCCTCTTTCACGGTAAGGGCGACGGGGACTCCAGTGCCCCGCCGCCCGGAGCAAGTAAGTTCATGTACGGTGGCCGGCTATCGTTCGGGCAGGCCAGAGGCGATTATCGGGTGCTGGGCGCCCCAGAGGCCCGGCGCACCCTGCAACCCAACCGGCCGTTACGCCGCCTTGTCGGGCGTGGTGGTCGGCACGGTGGTGGGCGCTACCGGCGTGCTGCCCTGCAGGGTAACCGCCGCTTCCTTTTCGGCCGATTCCTGGATGGCGTTGATCACCTTCAGCGTGTCCAACGCGTTTTCGCCCGTGCAGCGCGGAACAGTTTCGCGGCCCTTGCACAGGTCAACGAAATGGTCGAGCTCGGCGGTCATCGGATCGTTCTTCTCCACCTCGAAATGCTCGTGCTTGATGGGGTTCAGCCAGCCGTAGGCGTCCTCATCCTGGTAGTACAGGTCCATGTTCGGGAAGCCGAACGAGCCCTTGGTGCCGAAGATGCGCATGCTGTTCTCGCCTGGGCACATGGTGAAGAAGGTGTTCTCCTCTGCCGCAAGGTCGTAGTTCCAGGGGCCCGGCGTGCCGTCGGAAACGAAGTAGCTTGCCGTAACGCCGCCCTCGTACTCGACCACCGCCGAAACGGAATCTTCCACCTCATTGCCGCGAATGGTGTTGCGCGCTGCGGCGTACACCTTCGTGGGCTTCATGCCAGTGACGAAGTTCAGGTCGTCGAAGTCGTGGATGGCGTTGATCAGCAGCGGACCCGAGCCCTTCTTCGTATGCCATTCCACGTCGAAGTACTCGTGCGGCTTGGCGATGGCGTAGTTGGACTGGATGCCCACGATCTGCCCCAGTTTGCCCGAGTCGATGATCTGGCGAAGGAACTGGTAACGGCTGGAAGAGCGGCGATGGTGCCCCACCAGAAGCGTTGCCCCTGCGTCCTCGCAGATCTTGATGATGTGGCGGGCGTCTTCCACGGTGTTCGCGATGGGCTTCTCAAGCAGGATGTTCTTGATGCCCGCTGCCAGCGAAAGCTCAACGGACGGAACATGCAGGTTGTTGGGAAGCGCAATGGCGATTGCGTCCAGGTCTTCCTGCTTAAGGAGCAACGTGTAGTCGTTGTACAGGCGAACGCCCAGCTCTTCGGCAACCGCCACGTCGTGGTCGCCGAAGCCGGCAACCGCGACCAGGTCGATTTCCGGGTTCGCCTTCGCGTCGCGTGCAATCTTGGAGCCTTGGTTCAAACCGAGTACTGCCATCTTGATAGTATCCATTAGGATCCCCTCCCTTGTGTGTCATTCCCCTTTGACATCTCTGATTATGTGAGCCGCAAACACGGGAATCCAATAGCGTTAAAGGCCGCATTCCGAAGGGGTATTGCAAAATGCAATGTCGTCATAACGGCACTTTCGGGAGGGCACTTCTTATTTGGCGAAGCAATAAGAAGCGGCTGGCTCCAATGGAGCCAACCGCCTGATCAATACCCTTTTCCGCAGTCAAGATTCGCTGCGCCAGGTGCGCCCTACCCTTTTGAGCGGGTAACGCACTCGATGATGAAACCCACCGCTTCGGTGGAATCGTAGTACGTGAACGTGGCACTGGGGTCTACCAGCGACTTCCCCTCCATGTACTTGGTTACGCCGCGCTTAGCCAGGGCGGCCGTGGCCTCGTCGTTGTTCTCCACGTCGAAGCGCAAGTGGTGCAGGGCATGCCCGTGCTGGCGGAAGCCCTCGTCCAAGTAATCATGCCAAGCAGTGGCCGTGTCCCCAATGGGCTGCAGGAACTCCAACTGCACGTTGAAGGCGTTGTAGAACGCCGCCTTCACCGGGGCATCGATGATCTGGCCGCGGTACCACGTCTTCTTGTAGATGTTGTCCCCCTCGGAATCGGGCACCAGGCCGAACACCTTTTCCATGCCGGCTTTGGCCTTCTCCATATCCTCTACCACGATACCAACCTGCACGATGTCGCCCAGAAGCGCCATCATCTCGTTTGCCTTTGCGTTCATTACCCCCTCCAATCTTTCGCGCCACACACGTTGGCGTATGGCTGCGATCAAATGCTTTCCGTTGTTTGGTTCAGCATACTGCTAATCACCTCGTCGCAGGTCAAGCAGCGTTTCCTTATCCGAGTCCAACGGCGAATGGGGCCCAACGAGCCCCATTCTCGTAAGTGCGCTTTGCAGCGGCCAACCGATTAGTCGTCCAGCAGGCCCTTGGTAATGTCCTCGAGCGTGCGGCCGCGGGTTTCGATGCCGAAGATGCCCAGCCAAATAGCCATGAACACCGCAAGACAGGAATTGATGATGTAGCAGCCCATCGTGCCAAGCGAGGTGGTCATGAAGAACGCGATCCACATCGGGCTCAGGATGCCGCCCAAGCGACCGAAGGCGTTCGCCACACCGGCACCACGGATGCGGCAGGCGGTGGGGAAGGGCTCGGACAGGTAGATAGCCGAAATGGTAACCGAATTCGTGAAGGTGCAGACGCAGATCAGGAAGCCCAGGAACATGACCAGGCCAGGGTTGTCGGTGGGAACCATAGACCAGATGGGGCCCAGGATAGCTACCAGGATGAAGGTCACGATAAGGATGGTCTTGCGGTTCACCTTCTCCACGTAGAAGGTAAGGGCGCCAACGCCGACCGGGATGCCCAGCTGCATGACCACGGTCATGGTGGTGGAAAGATGCACGTCGAAGCCGTTCGCCTTCAGGATGGAAGGCGTCCACGAGATGATTGTGTACACCAGCACGTTCATGGTGAAACACAGGAACATCGCGGTAAGGGTGCGCAGGACCATCTTCTTCTTGAACAGGAACGCCCAGGGCAGCTCCTTCACTTCGCCTTCATCCACACGGCGCTGGATCTCCTCCTGCGTAACGGGCTCGATCTGCTTGCCGGTCGCCTTTGCCGCGGCCGCCTCGAAGCGCTCAACGGTATGGTTCGCTTGCTCGGTACGGCCTTTCATGGCCAGCCAACGCGGCGATTCCTCCAAGAAGGCGAAGCACAGCACCACTACCAGCGTGCCGATGCAGCCGCAGATGACGAACACCGGGCGCCAGCCCACCATTGGCAGCACTACCATGTTCATCGCAGACGCCACCAGCGTGCCGCAGTTGGCGATAAGGCCGACGTACGACTGGTAGTTGCCACGTCGCTCGGGTGGCGTGAACTCCGTCAACGCCGAATAGCCCGCCGGGAACGCCGCGCCCAGGCCAAGGCCCATGAAGAAGCGGCATCCGGTAAGGAAGTTTGCATCGGGCGAACCTGCCGCGATAAAGCAGAACACCGTGAAGATGGATCCGCAGATGAGCACCGCCTTCTTGCGGCCGATGCCGTCGGAGAGGGCACCTGCCATAAGACCGCCGATCAAGTAGCCGATCATCGTGATGGAGTTGAAGATAGCGAACTGCTCCAGCGTCATCCATTGGTTGCCGGCCGCATCGTAGGTGGACTGCAGAACCGCGCCGATCGGACCGCCTACCGCCATATCCACCGAATCGCAGAACGTGATGCCGGCGAGCAGCCATAGCACCTTACGGTGCATCCCCGTAATTGGCAGCCTGTCCAAACGGGCAGCGATGCCATGATAGGAACTTTGCATTTCCGTGCTCATGAACCTACCTCCTCTTTAACATGCCCTGCTTCGCAGAGCCTCCCCTCCCCTTCCGTTTTCGGAATGGGTTTCGGGCCGATCCCCCGATGGCCCGATGCTGCGAAACGGGTTGCCCGTCACTTCCCCGTTGCGGATACCCCATTGACTGGCAACCTGTTTCGCTGCAAGACAATTGTTCCGCAAGGCCGATTGCTGTCGCCAATAGCAAAATCGCCGCTCCGAAGAGCGGCGATTGCAAAAAACTATCGGTGCTGATTATGAACGCGTTCGCGCAATAAGGAGAGCGGCTTCGCTTGCCGAGCTCCTCCCCGGAAACCGGCGGATTGCCGCTTTACAGCGCGCGGCTTTCGGCGAACACGTCGGGGAATTCCTGCTTCTTCATGAACTCGATGAACTCGCCCACGATCTTCGAATGATGCTCCTTGCGGCTCATCAGGTAGATCTTGTGGAAGTCGGCAGGCGCATCCACAATGGGAATACACACCACGTCGTCGTAGGCATTTACCAAAATGGAGTACACCATAAGGGCAATGTTGTCGGTATGCGAGGAAACGAACGATGCCAGCGAAAGCTCGTCGTCGAACACCCGCAGCATGTTGAAATCCTCTTCGCGGCCTGCAAGCACCGCGGCAAGGCTGTTCGCCACAGACGACTTATCGCTGTAGGTGAGCAGGCGCTCGCTTTTCAGGTCGTTCAGGGTAAGCTCTGCGCGAAGGGCCAGCGGGCTCTTGCGGTTCACGCACGCCACCAGGCACTGCGACCAAACCGGCACGATATCCAGTCCCTTTGCCTCCTCGGTCATGGCGGCGAAGGCCACATCAATGGCGCCGTTCTTCAGGTGCTTGGCCAAGTCCGCAGAGTAGGCCTGCTCCATATGGAACTGCGGCAAGCTGCCCCATTTGCCCACGAACTCATCGATGGCGGCAGACCAGAAGCTGCCCTTCATGGAGTACACCGTGCCCAGGCGCAGCGTGTTGGAATCCTTTTCCTGGATGCCCATGGCCTGACGAAGGCCCTCGTCGTAACGCTCGAGCGCCTGCTTCACGTACTCGTGGAACACCACGCCCTGCTCGGTAAGCTCCACACCCGAAGCCACGCCCTCGGCGCGGCGGAAGAGCGTTAGGCCTATTTCCTGCTCCATGCGCTTAATGGCGGCCGAAAGGGTTGGCTGGGCAATATACAGGTCCTGGGCAGCTTTGGTATAGCTGAGCATTTCTGCCAAGCGATCGAAATAACGCAAGTGATCAAGCTTCATTGGCCATCTTCCCGCCTTGCGGCTGATAGTCGCGTCGCCCGCACCGAACCGTGCGAAGCGTTTCCCTCCCTCGTGTTCACGAGCGAACGGCCGCCGGCTTGCTCCCAACAAACCCATAGCATGCGGCTATTAATCATCATCGCAAATGAACGGTTTCACTATAGCAAAACGGGACCCCGAAGGGCCCCGTTCGTAGCAGGCTGTATGCAGATCCGATGGGTGAACCGATCTTGTAAGCCTAGATCCGATCGATGGCTAGTCGTCGAGCAGACCCTTGGTGATGTCCTCGAGCGTACGGCCACGGGTCTCAACGCCGAAGATTGCCAGCCAGATTGCCATGAAGATAGCAATCGCGCCGTTGATCAGGA
>CAVFYB010000078.1:0-6649 GCA_963626845.1 Bacteroidaceae bacterium
GCCGTACCGGTATACGTACCATCAGCGATCTTGGACAGATCGTAGCTGGATGCTGCCTTGCTCACTGCAGAGGCAAGCGAAATTGCGTTATCATTGTTGTTTGAAGTCGTTCCGGCTTCGGAAGAGGTCTTTTCGTTGGTAGCGGGGGCCTCTTCTTCGTTTTCGGGACTTGCATAGGCAAGGGACGGCACCAGCGAAAGCGTCAATGCCGTGGCCACGAAGCCGCGTGCGGCAACCTGGCCAACTCCCACCTTGCCCTTTACAGACTGTTCGTCCATAAGGTTCCTTTCGGTTGGGGGGGGTAACTATGTGGTCGTACGGTTTGCTGTTTGGAAGCGCATTCTCCTTCCTGGCTGCGCCCTTCCCTTCCGCGTCGGTTCCTGCCGTGAAGCCGTGGATCTCGACGAACCCGCGATATTCCCGGCCGGCAACGCGTAAGGAAAGTTATCCAAGCGTTACTTTTGGTATCGGCGAGTTAGCTTAAGGTAACTCCCTTCGCTTTGCAAGATGTTTTGCCCCAGCGGTGCGCAAAAGAGGGGAATTGCCCATCCGCGCCGTGGACAGGTCAAGCGAAGCGAAGGCATTGCCCGAAGCTACGGGCAAGACGGTTTTTTCATGGGCGTTGCCCCGCAGCCGCCAACCCCACACAACCGCTGGCAGGTTTCGCCCTATACTGCCCCGCAAGCACAAAAGAACGCCCCTTGGCAAATCCCTGACAGGGCAGTTCCCTTGGCATGCTTTCGCCCCCGAAAACCTGCCAAAGAAGCTTACCCGCATATCTGCCGGGCGGCGCTCCCGAACGCAAAGGAGCACCCCATGAAGGTCGGCATCGTTTTCGAAGGCGGCGGTATGCGCGGCGCGTACACCGCGGGCATCATCGAAGCACTTCTTGAACAGGAGTTCTGGGCAGATTACGCCATCGGCGTTTCCGCCGGCGCATCGAACGGAAGCTCGTACATCTCCAAGCAACGCGGCCGCGCCCTTTCCTGCAACATCGACTACGCCAACGACCCGCGCTGGGCCAGCATCCAAAGCTGGTTCAAAACCGGCTCGTTCTTCGGCATGGACTTCATCTTCGGCGACCTACCCAACACCGTGCCCTACGACATGGAGGCAGCCCTTTCCAACCCCTGCGAGTTCGTGGTGGGCGTAACCAAGGTTGAAACCGGCACGCCCGAGTTCTTCACCAAGCAGGACTTCGACGACAAGTTCACCGTGGTGCGTGCCAGCTGCTCATTGCCCCTGTTCAGCCCCCCGGTGGAATTCCGCGGCGAACTGTACATGGACGGCGGCATAACACGCCCCATCCCCTGCCAGAAGGCGCTCGAGGACGGCTGCGATTTCCTGGTGGTGGTGCTTACCCAACCGCGCGATTACGTGAAGGAACCGCAGAAGGGCATCTTCGCCATGGAGCGCGTTCTGGGGCAGTACCCCAACCTCATCGACTGCATGAAGGTGCGCCACCACGTGTACAACAGCGAGCGCGAATACGCATTCCAGCTGGAGCAGCAGGGCAAAGCCTACATCATCACGCCCGATGCGAGCCTCGAGCTTTCCCGCACCGAGCGCAACAAGGACCACCTGAAAACAGCCTGCCGCCAGGGATACCTCGACGGGCTCGTGCATATAGAGAAGATCCGGAACCTCCTGGCCGAAAAGGGCGAGGTTCGCTAGCAGCGACCGGCGCTTCGACGTCCGGTGCCTACCGCCAACGGTAGCCGAGGCCCAGAGCCGCGCCTGCTACCCGCCCCGCCGCACCCTGCCCATCGGCGAACCTTCCCCAAATAGCCCGTTTTTACGCATTTACGTGGCGATGGGGTGAAAAAAGGAAGGTTTTTCCTCTGTTATGGCAAGATTGATCGTTGGAATGTTGTGCAGCAGAGGCCTGCACCCCAACCGTACAACTCTTGCACCGTAAGGAGATCACTCATGGGGTTATTCTCGAGATTCGAAAGCCATATGGAAGATGGCTTCGATAAGATGGGCGACAAGTTCTTCGATGCCCCCATCAGCCCCGTTCAGATTGCCAAGAAAGCGGAAAAGCAGATGCGCCGCGAGAAAATGGTGGGCGCAGGCAAGGAATTCGCCCCCACGCTCTACACCGTGCTGGTGAACCCCGACGACGACGAGCGCCTGTTCGGCTACTACCCCACCCTGGCAGGTGAAACCGAAACCTACCTGCGCGGCAAGGCCCAGGAGCTGGGCTTGGCCATGGACGGTGCCCCCTTGGTGCGCTTCATCATCGATGACGAGCTGAAGCACGGCAAGTTCGACGTTATCGCCGAAATGGTTTCCGCGCCCATCGTTTCCCAGCTGCGCGCCGAGGAAATGCAGCGCTACGGCCTTTCCGCCCAGGATGGCGCCGCTCCCCTGCCCGCCAATATGCCCCAACAGGCGAACCAGGGCTATGCCCCCGAGCCGTACACGCCTGCCCAGCCTGCACCGCAGGGCAACTACGCCAGCGCAGGCATCGACGTCATGGCCGACGACGCAATGGCAGCGGCAGGAGCCTCTGCTACTCCGGCACCTGCCCCCATGGCAGTTCCTGCCCCAGCAACCGCCACGCCGCAGACGATGCGCTTCGACGATCTGAGCGCCCCCGTACCTGCACCTGCCGCAAACCGCGGGGCCATTCAGCAGCCGCGCCTGATCGACCTCACCACCAACCGCTCCTTCCCCCTTACCAGCGAGCGAGTGCTCCTTGGCCGTGCGCTTTCCAGCGACATCGCCATCGAGGATTTGAACGTAAGTCGTACCCACGCCGAGATCCGAAGCGAGGGCGCCGGCGCTTGGAGCGTGGCCGACCTGGGCTCCACCAACGGCACGCTGGTGAACGGCCGCCACATCGCCTCAACCATGTTGCAGGAAGGCGACCGTGTAACCATGGGCACCACCACCTTCCTGTTCACCTTCCAATAGGAATCGCGCTTTGAACGGGCTGTGCCGCTAACCCCGGCACAGCCCGTTTTGCACTTTCTACCGGTATTTATCCAACCAGGGCAAACGATAGGGTTTTCCGTGATCGACGTCATCCTCCTCATAGGCCGCCTGCTTTTCGTGGCGCTGCTGTACCTGTTCCTCTTCGCCATCATGAAAACGGGGATCGGCATGGTGCGCGGCCAGCGCAAAAAGGGCCAATCGTGGACCGTAGCCATCGAAAAGGGGCCGAAAGAGCTGCGCGGCGTGAACATCGCCGTGAACGGCCCGGTCATCGTAGGCCGCAGCCCGGGCAGCGATATCGTCATCGGGGCAGAATACGTTTCCTCGCGCCATGCGCGCTTCGTGTTGATGGGCCAGAACCTCTTCATTGAGGACCTTGGTTCCACCAACGGCACCGCCGTGAATGGGCGCTACATCACCGAGCCCACCACCTTGCGCAACGGCGACAAGGTTACCGTCGGCGACGTCACCATGCGAGTGAGGTACGCCCAATAGTGAAGAAGATGAGCAGCAACATGCCAAAACAACGCAACGTACGTTCCGAGCGCAAGGCTGCAAACCAGCCGGGCGCAAAGTCGTTCTTCGGAAGCCGCACGGAAGTAGGCCATGTACGCGAGCACAACGAGGACAGCCTGGTGGTAACCCCGCCGCTGTTCGCCGTTGCCGACGGAATGGGCGGCCATGAGGCCGGCGAGGTAGCATCCGAGATAGCTATCAAGACCATGGCCAAGCTGGCGCCTGCCAGCCCTGACGGCGACGCCCTTGCGCGTGCCGTGGTTGCCGCGAACCTCGAGGTTATCAAGGCGCCGGGACAAGGCATCGGCCGCGAGGGCATGGGCACCACGCTCACCGCGGCCATCCTGGAAGGCGAGCGCCTGGTAATCGCCCAGGTGGGCGACTCGCGCGCTTACCTGCTTCACCAGGGGCGCCTTCAGCAGCTCACCCGCGACCACAGCCTTATGGCCGACATGATAGAAGCCGGCCAGCTTACCGAGGCAGAAGCCCGCGTCCACCCCAACCGTTCGGTTATCACGCGCGCCATCGGCTCCGACCCACACATGCAGCCCGATATCTACGAGCTGAACGTGGAAACGGGCGACCGCATCCTGCTGTGCTCGGACGGTATCTGCACCATGATCGAAGACCCCGAGATCTCCCGTATCATGGGTGGATCGGAAACCGCACAGGAGTGTGCCGACAACCTGGTCGCCGCCGCACTCGATGCCGGCGGATACGACAACGCTACCGCCATCATCATGGACGTAGAGGGCTTCCGCGTGGTGCGCGAACGCAAGGAAAAACGCAAAAGCCGCGCGCTCTACGCATTCCTGGTTGCCGCGCTCGTCGCCATCTTCGCCGCTGCGGGCTTCGCCGGCTACCAATACGTGAACAGCTCCGCCTACCTCATCAACCAGGACGGCAAGGTGGCGGTGTACCGCGGCCTGAACGAAGAGCTGTTGGGCATGCCCCTTTCCAGTCTCGACCGCGTTACCGATGTCGACGTCAGCAAGCTGCAGCCCAGCGTTGCCGCGCGCCTAAACGACGGCATTTCTGCTGGCAGCATGGAAGAGGCCAACGAGATCATCGCCTCCTACGAGGAAGAGGTCGCCCGTCAGAGCGCGGCAACCAAGGGCAGCACGCAGGCCGCTGCCGATAGCGCTACGGCCGCTGCCGCTGCAACCGACAGCACAGCCACGCAGGCTAACACGCAAAGCGTCACCGCCGCCAACGGGAACGAGTAGCGCATGACACGACGCAACACCGAACTTCTGCTGCTTTGCCTGGCAGCGCCGCTGGTAATCCTCCTGTTCGCCATGGTGGCCATGAACCAGGGCGGCTCCGTCACGCTGGACAACCTCACCGTTCCACTGGGGATGTTCGCCACCTTCGTGGTGGCTCACCTGGCCATCCGCAAGCTTGCACCCGGTGCCGACCCGGCCATCCTGCCCATCTCGTTCGCGCTTACCGGCATCGGCATCGCCTTCATCACGCGCCTGGCACCTGACCTGGCCATGAAGCAGGTCGGCTGGCTGTTTTTGGGCGTGGTGTTCATGGTGCTGGTGCTCGCCTTCGTGCGGAACTTGGACAAGCTTTCCAGCTACAAGTACACCATCATGATCGCCGGCATCCTACTTCTGCTCTCGCCGCTCCTCCCCGTGGTGGGCAACGAGATCTACGGCAGCCGCATCTGGCTTTCCATCGGCGGCTTCTCGCTGCAGCCGGGTGAGCTGGCGAAGATCTGCATCGTGGTGTTCCTAGCGGCCTACCTGGCGCAGAACCGCGAGATGCTCTCCGACTTCTCCCACAAGCTGGGACCCTTCCCCGTGCCCGACCTGCGCGCACTGGTTCCCGTGCTGGTCATGTGGGCCATCGCGCTTTTGGTCATCGTGTTCGAGAAGGACCTGGGCTCGGCGCTGGTGCTGTTCTTCGTGTTCGTCACCATGCTGTACGTGGCAACCGGCAAGCACTCCTATATCTTCCTGAGCCTTGGCCTTATCATGGTGGGCTTCATTGCCGCATACTTCCTGTTCAGCCATGTGCAGGTGCGCGTCGATACCTGGCTCGACCCCTTCGCCGATCCCACCAACAAGGGCTACCAACTGGTGCAGTCCATCTTCTCGCTGGCCGACGGCGGGCTGTTCGGCGTGGGCATCGGCAACGGCCTGGCCTCGCAGATCCCCATCGTGGAATCCGACTTCATCTTCTCGGCCATCGCCGAGGAAACCGGCCTGCTGGGCGCAGCCGGCGTCCTGCTGCTGTACCTGTGCTTCTCCATCCGCGGCATCCTTATCGCCGTGCGCGCCAAGAGCGACGTCAGCTCGTTCATGGCCGTCGGTTTCACCGCCATCATCGTGCTGCAGGCCTTCATCATCGTGGGCGGCGTCACCCGCCTTATCCCGCTTACCGGCCTAACCCTGCCCTTCGTTTCGCAAGGCGGCTCTTCGCTGTTGGCGAGCTTCATCATCCTGGGCTTCCTCATGCGCGCCAGCGACCAGGGCACGGGCATCGAATCCGAGATGTCCTCCGGCACGGGCGGCTTCAGCCTGAACGGCCCGCTTGGCCGCGTTGCGCTGGGCAAGCGCCTTACCGGCGCCATGATCGTGTTCAGCTCGCTGTTCGCCCTTCTGGTGGCGAACCTCACGCTGGTGATGGTGGTCCAGGCAGACGAGTACAAGTCCATGTCCATCAACAACCACACCATCGCCAAGGAGTCGAAGAGCGAGCGCGGCGCCATCACCACCTACGACAACGTGCTGTTGGCCCATTCCGTGCTGCAGTCCGACGGCTCGTACAAGCGCGAATATCCCGAAGGCGACCTGGCATCGCAGGTGGTGGGCTACGCTTCCGACACCTACGGCACCTCGGGCATCGAATCTAGCTGCAACGATACGCTAAAGGGCGAGAGCAACTACGCCAGCTGGATCGACGTGCTGAACTCCTACTCGGGAGCCACCACCGCCGGCAACGACGTGAAGCTCACCATCAACTCCACCGTGCAGAAGGCGGCCCAGGAAGCGCTCAGCGGCTACAAGGGAGCCTGCGTGGTGATGGATCCCGAAACCGGCGCTGTGTTGGCATTGGCCTCTTCGCCAACCTACGACGCAAACGACATCGAGGACATCCTTTCCAGCGGCGCCGATTCTTCTGCCCTGTACAACCGCGCAACCCAGGCGCTGTACTCACCGGGCTCCACGTTCAAGATCGTGTC
>CAVFYB010000078.1:7043-8141 GCA_963626845.1 Bacteroidaceae bacterium
GCCATCGCCAACGACGGCACCATCATGCAGCCCTACCTGGTGGACAGCGTGAGCAACGCGGAAGGCAAGACCAGCTACCGTGCAACGCCTTCCACCCTTTCCAACGTATGCACCTCTTCGGTGGCCAAGCGCGTGAAGAGCGTGCTGGAAGGCGTCGTGGAAAGCGGCACGGGCACGGCGGCGTCCATCAGCGGCGTCAAGATCGCCGGCAAAACCGGTACCGCAGAAACCGGCAAGGAAAAAGACGACCGCTGGTTCGTCGGCATGGGACCCAGCGACGACTGCCATGTGGTAGTGGCAATCGTCCTTGAGGAAGCCGGCGAGCAGCTTTCCGGAGGCGCAGCAGGGCGAGCCAAGGGCGTGCTCGAGGCGGCGCTTTCCGTGCAGGGTGACCTGTAGGGAGCATTTTCTTGAGACATAGTGAACACGCTCTGAAAAGAGGCGGATTCACCTACCGATACGATATGCTTAGCAGATAGCCGTTAAGCATGGATCCAAAGGGAGTACAAACGTGGCTGGAAGCATGGTTGGCAGAACTTTCAATAACCGCTACAAGATCACCGAACGAGTGGGCCTTGGCGGCATGGCCGAGGTGTACCGCGCACAGGACAATGTGCTTGGTCGCACGGTCGCCGTTAAAACCATGCTCCCCCAGTACGCAGCCGACCCTACGTTCACCAAGCGATTCCGCCAGGAAGCCGCTTCGGCCGCCAAGCTGCAGAGCCCTTACATCGTAAGCATCTACGACTGGGGCCTCGACGACGAGACGTACTACATCGTCATGGAATTCCTGCGCGGCACCGACCTTAAAACCGCCATCCAGGAACGCGGCGCGATCAACCAGCGCAAGGCCGCCGAAATCGGCTCACAGGTTGCCCAAGCGCTTTCCGTGGCGCATGCCGGCGGTGTGATCCATCGCGACATCAAGCCGCAGAACATTATGATCCAGCCCGATGGCAACATTAAAGTAATGGACTTCGGCATTGCCCGCGCAGGCGACGCCGGTCTTTCCCAAACCGCAACCGTACTGGGCACCGCCCACTACGTCTCGCCCGAGCAGGCGCAGGGCAAGGAGCTCACCGGCGCCAGCGACATCTA
>CAVFYB010000079.1:0-6521 GCA_963626845.1 Bacteroidaceae bacterium
AAAAAGGGCCGCCATGCGGCGACCCTTGGTTCTGAAAGCGTATGTGATTTACGGCTTACAGGTTGTTGAAGGTGAAGTTCTCGGGATGAGCCTTTACCTCTTCGCGCAGTTTCGGGTTCATCTTGCGAACGCCGCGACGGTTGTCCTCGGTCTGGGAAGCCAGAACCTGGTTGCGGTTCTCCATGCTGATCTGGCCACGGAAGGAGTTGTCCAGAGAAGCGAGCAGGGACTCCTTGGTCAGGCGCATGCCCAGCGGAGCGGAGTTCTTGCAGATAGCCTCTGCCATCTTGATGGCCTCGTCCAGAACGTCCTCGTCGGCAACAACCTTGTTGGCGAAGCCCCACTGAAGCAGCTCTTCAGCACCGATACGGCGAGCGGTCATAAGAGCCTCTGCAGCGCGAGCGTAACCGACGATGCGGGGCAGGTAGTAGGAGCCGGACATGTCGGTGCCGGTAAGGCCGATGTTCAGGTAGCCAGCCTGCATCTTGAAGGACTCGCCGCAAACGCGCAGGTCGCAAGCGCAAGCCAGGGAAAGGCCGCCGCCGATGGCGTAGCCCTTCAGAGCACCGATGATGGGCTGCATTGCGTCGTGCATGTTCACTGCCTGGTCGGAGCAAACGGTCTGCATGATGCAGTGGTCACGCTGAGCGCGGCCCATGTCGGCGGGGGGCTCGTAGTTGAGCTCGTTCAGGTTGAAGCCAGCGCAGAAGGACTTGCCCTCGCCGGTAAGGACGATTACGCGGCACTCGGGGTCCATACGGACCTTCTTCAGATAGTCGTTGAAGTCGGCCATCTGCTGGTAGGACATTGCGTTCAGGTTGGCAGCGTCGTCGAAGGAAACAACGTGGATCGGGCCACGAACCTCAACCTTCAGGCGCTCGTACTCGTACTTGAATTCGGGCAATTTGTATGCATCCTGATACACGCTCATGCGCATTCCCCTTCCAAACTGGAAAACTGGTTTAAGATAAGTGAATCGTAGTTTTTCGAAGCGTTCCTTGTCAAGGACAGCAGGGGTTTTACGCTTCTTCACACGTTCATTCCAGCACTGCCGAAAGAAGAGGTTTTACATGGCAGAGTACAGTGCTACCCACACCCACGCCACCTGGAAGCCGCGCGTCACGGAAAAGCCGTTCGTGTACTACCGCTGCCCCGAGTGCGGCCGCATCGTTGGCGGCATCGACGGGCCCAGCGAGATCGAGAACATCAACGACGGCGAGCGCTCGCTTCTTTTCAAGCCGCCTTACGCCGATTTGGAGTTCCACATCTCGTGCTGTGGCAAGGAAATGGAGGCGGTTCAGCCCATTCCCGCCGTGGAGGTCGAAGACCGCTTCAAGCTTACCTACGAGATTGCCGGCGGACTGAACAGCAACTGCATCCAGGTGAATTGGCGCTCGGTAGACTCCACCTGCAAGCCGCGCTGGTTCGGCCTGAAAACCTTCACGGGCATCATGCATAAGTATGTACAGCCGAAGAAGTGGCCGCCCGTCACCTTCGCCCTGGCAGATGAAGACGCCTTCGCCTACTGCTCGAAGGACCCCTGCATCCAGTGCACGTTCCGCTGCAAGCGCGAGTTCGAGATCTACGCTTGGGTAGAGAACCTGGGCATGGTGGTGAAGAAGCTGGACCAGTGGGTTGCCCCCGGCAGCGCCAGCACCAACGACTTCGATTCTCCCAGCGAGATCATGCGCAAGGCCCGCGAAGCGAAGGCGCAGGGCTAAGCCTTCCAGCGGCGCAGGCACCCGCCCCGGGCAACGGCTCGGGCTACGCAAAGCGGGACTACTAAGCCTGCGACCTGCATATTACGAAAGAGAAAGCGCTCCGCGTCCACGACACGGAGCGCTTTTCAATGTCTTCGCAGGCAGCAGGAAGCGGCGGGCTTCCTTGCCCATCAGCGCCCCAGACAGCCAGCAGGAATGACGTACACGCCATCGGGCCGGCGAAAGAAATAGGGGGCATTCGCCGCGATCACGGCAAGGAACGTCGGTTCGGGGTTCTGCGCCATAGGGTTCGCCGCAACCTTGCTCGACAGTCGTAAAAGGCTCTCGGCGGCCTTGTCCGCCTTGTCCACATCAAGCTTTATCTCAAGCGCAGCCCAGCGCCCCTGGGCAAGCTCGATGACGGCATCAACCTCAAGACCGTACGCGTCTCGGTAATAGAACAGCCTGGGTTGGCGAAGCGCGGTGGATGCGAACAGATACGCAGAAAGATCTCGTATGCACATGCTCTCGAACAGGATCCCCAAGAGCTGGCGATCCCACAAAAGCCGTTCCGAATCGTAGCCCAGAAGCGCCGCCGTCAGCGAAGGATCCACAAGATAGCGCTTAGGCCTTGTCCGCGTGCGCGCACGTGATTTGACCGGGGCGTCCCACCCGCCAAGGCTCCGAAGAAGATAGTTGTCCTCAAGATAGGAAAGGCAGTTCGACGTATTCACCCTATCGGAGCTGGCGAGCTGCTCGCCACGCGAGGCATCACGTGCAAGCGTCTCAATAGAAGCGGAAGCCCCATCGTTTCTGGCAAGGGAATACAACACACGACGCATATACGCCGGGTCGAGATCATCTCGTTTGGCAACGCCATCGATAAGCGCCTCGATGTACTGCTCCACCAATATCCCCTGCAGTTCCTCGGGCTTATCGACAGCAGCCGGCCAACCACCCCGGCACAAAGAGGCAACAAGGGTCGGCAAACTCAGATCCGACTGAGCAGACGGAATCTCTTCCCCAGCAAATAGCTTTTCGAGTGATGCCTCTCCGTTTGAAAGACCCTGCTCAACAAGCGTCATGGGCTCCATGCGAAGACGGGCGATGCGGCCTGCGCCGGAATGAGAGACTTTGTCCATATTGGGAGCCGATGATCCCGTAAGCAGAAACCTACCGCAGGCACCAGCCCTTTCATCTACGGCACGGCGCGTAGCGTCCCACACGGCTGGCACCTCTTGCCACTCATCGACCAGGTGGGGCTCGTCTCCGCGAAGGGCAAGCCGCGCATCAAGCTCGACGGATTCGCGAATTACCGGGTCATCGAGCTTGGTAACGCTGTTTGCCTGGGAAAGAGACATCCAGGTTTTACCGCACCATTTAGGCCCGCGCACTTCCACCGCTCCAAACGCCTTCAGGTGGAGCTTAAGGCTATCCTCCATGAGCCGACGACGGTAACCGAGTGGAGTCAGAGGCATGATATCTCCTGGTAAAAACTAGCTAAATAAAAAAGAGCCGCCTTGATTTAATCAAAAAAGCCGCCTCGATTCAAGCAAAAAAGCCGCCTCAGATTCGACAAAAAAGCCGCCTCGCGCGGGATGCGGCGGGCGGCTTCACCGGGTTACGCCTTCCAGCGGCGCAGGCGCAGGGCGTTCGTTACCACGCATACGGAGCTGAAGCTCATGGCGGCGGCGGCGATCATGGGGTTCAGGCTGAAGCCCGCCCAGGCGAACACGCCCGCCGCCACCGGGATGCAGATGGCGTTGTAGAACAGCGCCCAGAACAGATTCTGCTTGATGTTGCGCATGGTGGCGCGCGAAAGGGACAACGCCGCAGGCACATCGGCCAGATCACTGTGCATCAGCACGATGTCGGCACTGGAAAGCGCGATGTCGGTACCTGCCCCGATGGCGATACCCACGTCGGCACGAGCAAGGGCCGGCGCATCGTTGATGCCGTCGCCCACCATGGCAACCGGCGCCTTCGCGGAAAGCTTGCGCACGATGCGCTCCTTATCGGCGGGGAGCACGCCGGCAATCACCTCATCGGTACCCACCTGCGCCTGAATGGCCTTCGCCGTTCGCTCGGCATCGCCGGTGAGCATCACCGTGCGAATGCCCATGGAACGCAGTTTCGCGATGGCATCGGCGCTAGAGGGCTTCGGCACATCCGCCACGGCAACCGCCCCGACCAGCTTGCCATCGCGCGTGAAATAGGTAACTGTCTTGCCCGCATCGGCCAGCTGCTGTGCCTTTTCGTCATCTACCGAAACGCCGTTTGCCTCCATCATGCGCGCATTGCCCGCCACGCAAGGGCAGCCGCCGACGGTTCCGGAAACACCCTGCCCGGGAGTCTGGGCGAAGTTGACGGCACCTTCGCCAGCAAACCCCTTCGCTTCCGCAAAAGAGACCATGGCGCGCGCAAGCGGATGCTCGCTGGGCTTTTCCAGCGCATACACCAGGGAAAGCAGCTCCTTTTCGGCGATGCCCGGCTCCGGCAGCACGTCGGTAACCTGCGGGGCGCCCTTGGTGATGGTGCCTGTCTTGTCCAGCACCACCGTCCGCACCGCCTGCGCGGACTCCAACGCCTCAGCCGATTTCACCAAGATGCCGCTGGAAGCGCCCCGGCCCGTACCCACCATGATGGCCGTGGGGGTAGCCAGGCCCAGAGCGCACGGGCACGAGATAACCAGGACGGATATGGCATACGAAAGCGCTGTTGCGAACTCGGCGCCCAGAATCATCCACACCACGAAGGCGACAAGGGCAATGCCCATGACCACCGGCACGAACACGCCGCTGATCTTGTCGGCCATCTTCTCTATCGGGGCCTTCGAGCTGGTAGCCTCATCCACCAGCTGCACGATGCCGGCCAGCACCGTGTCGGTGCCCACGCGCTCGGCGCGCATCGTGAACCATCCGGCGGTATTCACCGTAGCGCCCGTGACGGCAGAGCCTTCCCGCTTTGACACAGGTAGCGGCTCGCCGGTGATGACCGATTCGTTCACCGAGCCTTCGCCTTCCAGCACCACACCGTCTACCGGCACCGCCTCGCCCGTGCGCACCACCAGCACGTCGCCCACGCGCACCTCTTTGGCGGGCACCTTCCGCTCGGTGCCGTTTTCCAGGCGCGTTGCCATCTTGGGCGCCAGGTCCATCAGCTGCGAAAGCGAATCGGTGGTCTTCCCTTTCGCGCGCGCTTCCAGGAACTTGCCCAAGGTGATAAGCGTCAGGATCATACCTGCGCTTTCGAAGTAGAGGTTCATGGCGTAATGATGCGTGGTTTCCAGGTCACCATGACCAACATAGAACGCCATGCACAGCAGCGCGTACATGCCATACAGCGTGGCCGCACCCGAGCCCAGCGCGATGAGGGAATCCATGTTGGGCGAGCCATGTAGCAGCGACTTCACCCCGACGCGGAAGAACTTGAAGTTCACGAAGATCACGGGGATCAGCAGCATGAACAGCACCAGGCCCAGCACCATCATGTTCTCCATGCCGGTGAGGACGCCGGGCAGGGGCCAACCGAACATGTCGCCCATGGAGATGTAGAACAGCGGCACGGTGAACACGAGCGAGACAATCAGGCGCCGCAGCACGCTCTTGCGCTCGGCCTCGGCTGCGGCAGCCGGGTTGGCGGCGGCGCCCGGAGCAGAAGCAGAAGGTCCGCCGACGGAACCGGCAGCACCCTCACCTGCGGGGAAGGCTCCGTAGCCGGCTTTCTCCACCGCCGAGGCGATGGCGGCAGCGGTAGCCGCCGGGTCGGCATCGGCGGCAAGCTGGACCTCCATGGAGTTCTTCAGCAGGTTCACCGCAACGCTCGAAACGCCTTCGACGCCCGCCGTTGCCTTTTCCACCCGGGCGGAGCATGCCGCACAGGTCATTCCCGTTACCGAGAAACGCATCTTCTGGCTCATCGCACGAACCTCTTTATCAGCTTCATGGCCTCGTCGATGACCTCGTCGTCGCCCTGCTGGATGCGCTCCTTCACGCACGTTTCCAGATGGTCGCGCAACAGCGCCTCCGAGACCCCACGAACCGCGCTTTCGGCGGCGGCGAGCTGGGTGAGCACATCGCCGCAGTAACGGTTGTCATCGATCATGGCCTTCACTCCGTTGAGCTGGCCGATTGCGCGGTTCAGGCGCTTCTGCAGGTCGGCCTGGAACTCATCGCTGCGCTCGGTTGCCTTGTAGCGGCAGCCGCAGGTGCGCCTTCCCGAGGCTTCCGCGGAACAGCACTCGTGCTTTTCTTCCAACATGGTTCTTCCTTCCGTTGTTTTTCGACCTGATTATATACCCCCTAGGGGTATTTCGAAAGCACGCTTCCCGCTCTTCAACAACATCGCTTTCCAACAAATATGTAAAGCGAACAACGCGCGCTCGCAACGAGTACAATGATCTGCGTAGATTTTCACGTAAGGGACCACATGAACCGACCAAACGATCCGAACCGCGCCTCTCGCAGGCCGGCGCCGCAGCGCAGAAGCGCCGCACGGGCGGAAGTGCCCAGCGCCCGCAGCGAGCTTGAGCGCGAGCGCGAACTGTACAGCAAACACGACCCCAGCACTTCCCTGCTGCCCGAGCGCGAGGCGGCACGCCGCCAGGCCGAACAGGGTGCAGCACGAAATGCTGGGGGCCATATGCCTGCCGGAAGGCAGAGCAACCCTATCAGCGGGCGCGGCGGGCAGAACGCCCAAGCAGGACGGGCCCCGATGGGCAATGGCGCAGGGGCTCGCCGCAAAGGCCAGGCCCCAAGCGCTCGCGAAGCGCAGCGCAGCGGACGCATTCCGCAGTCCGCGGAAGCTGGCCAGCGCCCTTCG
>CAVFYB010000079.1:6683-7969 GCA_963626845.1 Bacteroidaceae bacterium
GTCCAGAACATCCAGAAGGATGCCTCGGCCTATTCCCGCGCAAATTACCGCCGCTCCTCCACGGGCAACGGCGACCGCCACAACGGCATGCCCGACGCTTCTGCCTACAGCGCGGCGCGCTACGTGGGCAACCACCGTGCCCAGAAGCAGAAAGCGAACTTCTTCACGCGCAAGAGCCTTATTGCCCTGGCCATAGTTGCCGTGGTGGCCGTCGGCGGCGTGTTCGGCGTTACCAACTGGATGAACACGAAGGCCGTGCAGGTAACGCTCAACGGCGACCAGGTGACCATTTCCGGCAATCAGCGTTCGCTCAACGGCATTCTGGACAGCAACCTGGTTTCGGTGACACCTGGCAACTACGTTGCAGTTGACGGATCGGTCATGCGCCAAGGCGAGGGCACGCGCTGCACTGCAAAGGTGAACGGCAATGACACCGACAACCTGAACACGCACCTGAACGGCGGCGACAAGATAGAGATCTCCAACGGCGTCGATATCTCCGAGGACTACACCGACAGCAACCCGCAGGTGCTTCCGCATAAAACCGAGATCAAGGGCACGGGAGCCATCCACCTGTACAACGAGAACGCCACCGACGGCGAGCAGGTAACGCGCACCGGCAAGGAATCGGGCATATCCACCCAGGTAACCACGAAGGAGCCGGTGGACAACATCGTCCAGTACTACAACATCGATGCCGGCAGCGACAAAGTGATCGCGCTGACGTTCGACGACGGCCCCTGGGACAGCCAGACCGACCAGATTTTGGACATCCTTGAGCAGAACGGCGCCAAGGCCACCTTCTTCACCGTTGGCCAGTGCATTTCCGGCCACGAAAGCCAGGTGCAGCGCGCAGCGAACATGGGTTGCGAGATCGGCACCCATACGTGGGACCACGCCGAGGGCTCCGGCCAGGGCGTTAGCCTTATCAAGATGTCTTCGCAGGAGCGCAAGGACGAGGTGACGAAGGGCCTTGACGCCATCGAGAAGGCGACCGGCCAAAAGGCCAGCACCATCTTCCGCTGCCCCGGCGGCAACTTCGACTCCAGCGTTGCATCCGACCTTGACGGGCTGGTTACCGCCGAGATCGGCTGGAACATCGACACCACCGACTGGAAGAAGCCCGGCGCCAGCGTTATTGCCCAGCGCATCGAAAGCGCAAAACCCGGCAACGTCATCCTGATGCACGACGGCGGCGGCGACCGCAGCCAGACCATCGAGGGCCTGCGCGAGGCACTGCCCAAGCTGAAGGCAGAGGGCTACAGCTTCGTCACCGTGCAGGAGCT
>CAVFYB010000080.1:0-7708 GCA_963626845.1 Bacteroidaceae bacterium
AACCTATTTGATATTCGTCATGCAATACGGGCAGACCGACCATGCAGGATCAAGCGCATGGCGACAACTTGGGCACAGATTCTTCAGACGCGTATGACAATTGGGGCACATGATGTAATCGGCCTCTACCGGGTAGCCGCAGTTGCCGCAATCGCCGTACTTCATAAGCTCACGCTGCTTCAACGCCAGTTCCAAATCCTGCTCTTCACGGTCTGCCTGAAGCAGAGGAGGACGGATGATGCAGTACACCACCAAGCCCACCAGCGGAAAGATGGAGAGCAAGCCCCATGCCCAACCAAAGCCGCGCGACTGAGCATCGCGAACCGACCAGAAGATGGACAGGACGTACAGAAGGACGATCATCACAACGACAGCAACAAGAACAATTTGCAGCTCCCCTGAAAGGAACTGGGACGTAATAGAACTCATGGTCACTAGCCTTCCTGCGCAATTTCAGCAAGCTCCACACGCAAGCGCTCAAGACGGTCTTCGATACCCTCGAGCTTGGCGCGGTCTTTCTCGACGATTTCCGGAGCGGCCTTGGAAAGGAACCCGGGGTTCGAAAGCTTCTTGCTGAACTTCGCCTGGTCCTTTTCAAGCTTTCCGATTTCCTTGGTTATACGCGCACGTTCTGCTTCGAAATCAACCAAACCAGAAAGGACAACGTACACCTCTACCCCATCGGCCAAGGCGACGCTGGATTCGGCGGGGCGCTCGGCATCCTGAGACACCGCAGCAACCTTCGTGTTCGCCATGGTACTGATAAGCTCCTGCTGGCTACCGAACAAAGCTGCCGCATCGGCAGTTTGAGCCTTAACCACTACCTCGAGCTGCTCGCGTGGGGAGATGCCATAGCGTGCGCGGATGGATCGGATACCCGAAACCGCCTGGGTAACCATGGTTACCATGCGCTCGGCCTCAGGATCGATGAACTTCGCAAGCTCGGACGCTTCCGGCCAAGCAGCCATCATCAGGTACTCGGCATCCTTTTCGCCGGGAAGCTCCTGGTAGATCTGCTCGGTAACGAATGGCATTGCAGGATGCAGCAAGCGAAGCGCAGTATCGAGCACAAACACCAGGTTGCGCTGAACAGCGGCGCGCTCTTCCCCACCGGCGTTAAGGCGAGGCTTGGAAAGCTCGATGTACCAGTCGCAGAACTCATTCCAGAAGAACGCGTACAGCTCACGGGCGATATCGGCGAACTCGAAATTGTCGTACGCCTCATCGAGAGAGGCAACCAATCGCGCAAGGCGGCTGAAGATCCAGCGATCTGCGGGAGTTGCCGGCTGGGGCTCGCCCGGCTCGAAGCCCTCCAAATTCATGTTCACGAAGCGGGCTGCGTTGCGAACCTTGTTGGCGAAGTTGCGACTGCTTACCAGCTTGTTCTCGTTGAACTTCAGATCCTGCGCGCCGGTAACCTGCATAAGCAGGCCGAATCGCATGCCGTCGGCGCCGTAATCTTTCATCAGCTTCAACGGGTCAACGCCGTTTCCGCGACTCTTCGACATGGGCTTGCCGTCGGCCGCCATAACCGTGGGATGGATGATGACGTCCTTGAACGGGATCTGGTCGGTGAAATACAGCGAAGACATGACCATACGTGCTACCCACAAGCCCATGATGTCGCGGGCAGTGGAAAGCACCTGGGTGGGATAGACGGGCTTGAGCTTGTCTGCGTCTTCAGGCCAGCCCTGCGTGGCGAACGGCCACAGCTGAGAGCTGAACCAAGTGTCCAGCACATCTTCGTCTTGATGCACATGGCCGCCGCACTTGGGGCAGACGTCAGCGTCTTCCATCAACGCATCTTCCCAACCGCAGGAATCGCAGTAGAACATGGGAATACGATGACCCCACCACAGCTGACGGGAAATGCACCAGTCCTTCAGGTTCTCCAACCAGTCCAGGTACACCTGCTTCCAGCGTGCCGGGTGGAACTGGATGGAACCGTCCTCGACCACTTCGGCAGCGCGCTGCTTCAGGCGGTCCACCGCAACGAACCACTGCTCGGAAAGCCAGGGCTCGAGCTTGGTATGGCAGCGGTAGCATGTCATGACGGAATGGTCGTGATCCTCGACATGGTCGAGCAGGCCCAGCGCATCGAATTCCGCAACGATGGCCTCGCGAGCCTCGTCGCGCGTCATGCCGCTGAACTTGCCGTAGCCCTCTACGACCACCGCATGCTCGTCGAAGACGTTGACCTGCTCAAGGCCGTTGCGCTGGCCCATGGCGTAGTCGTTCGGGTCATGGGCAGGCGTGGTCTTGACGCAGCCGGTACCGAACTCGGAATCAACGTAATAGTCGGCGAAAATGGGAATCTTACGGCCCACGATGGGCAGGTCGATGGTCTTGCCGACAAGGTTCTTATAGCGTTCGTCCTTCGGGCTTACGGCAACGCCGGTATCTCCCAGCATGGTTTCGGGGCGCGTGGTGGCAACAACAACGTACTCCATGCCGTCGACCGGTTCGGAAAGCGGGTAGCGCAGGTACCAAAGGTGGCCCTTCTCATCAACGTACTCAGCCTCGTCGTCGGCGATGGCGGTGGTGCAGGAAGGGCACCAGTTCACGATGCGGCGGCCCTTGTAGATAAGGTCGTCGTGATACCAATCGCAGAACACCTTGCGCACTGCATGGGCGTACTCGGGCGACATGGTGAACTGCTCGTCAGAGTAATCGCACGAGCAGCCCATGCCCGCGATCTGGCGGACGATGGTGTTGCCGTAGTCATCTCGCCAGTCCCAGCAGGCGTCGATGAACCTCTCGCGGCCGATCTCAAGACGGGAAATGCCCTCTTCCGCAAGCTTCTTGTCGACCTTGGTCTGGGTGGCAATGCCGGCATGGTCAGTACCAAGAACCCAACGGGTTTGGTAGCCCTTCATGCGGGCATGGCGGATGCAGGTGTCTTGGATGGTGTCGTTCAAGGCATGGCCCATATGGAGCATGCCGGTAACGTTCGGAGGTGGGATAACGATGGTGTAGGTATCGGCGCCGTTCTTGCCGAAGCCAGGCGTGCGCTGAAAATATCCCTTTTCCTTCCAGGCGTCGAAAAGCGGCTTTTCCCAGTCTTGGTACGACTGATCGCCCTTTTTATCTGATGCCATGCCAGTCCTTCCCATGGTCGTTAGTGTTCTGGATAACTATTAAACAGCAAAAGCCGCCGCATCGTCCAATAGGGACGCACGGCGGCTCTATACTGCGGTTAAGCGCTCTGTTTTGCCTCAGGACCCTTCTTGTCCGCCAGATCGATATGCTCGATTTCTGGCTTGGTGCTTCCCTCGATGTCGCTGCGGCGGATAACCACACGGGTATGGCCCTCGTGCTCAGGCAGCTCGTACATGATGTCCATAAGCGCGTTCTCGCAGATGCTGCGCAAGCCACGGGCACCGGTCTGATGCTCGATAGCCTTTTCTGCGATAGCGGTTAGCGCATCGTCTTCGAACACCAGCTCGGAATCCTCGTAGCCGAACATCACCTTGTACTGCTTCACCAGCGCGTTCTTCGGCTCGGTAAGCACGCGCACCAGGTCTTCCTCGGAAAGCTCCTTCAGTGCGGTAACAACCGGGATGCGGCCCACGAATTCCGGGATCATGCCGAACTTATGCAGATCTTCCGGAAGAACCTGGGAAAGCAGTTCGGCATCGGCGGCGCGCTTGGATTCGGGCATGTCGGACCCAAAGCCGATGCTGGTCTTGCCAACACGCTCTGCGATGATGTCGGGCAAGCCCACAAAGGCACCACCCAAGATGAACAGGATGTTGGTGGTGTCGATATGGATAAGCTCCTGCTGAGGATGCTTGCGGCCGCCTTGCGGGGGCACGGAGGCCTCGCAGCCTTCCACGATCTTCAGCAATGCCTGCTGTACGCCTTCACCGGAAACATCGCGCGTGATGGAAAGGTTTTCCGCCTTGCGGGCAACCTTGTCGATCTCGTCGATGTAGATGATGCCCACCTCGGCACGGGAGATATCGAAATCGGCCGCGGTGATAAGCTTCAACAGTATGTTCTCAACGTCTTCGCCCACATAGCCGGCCTCGGTAAGCGTAGTGGCGTCGGCAATGGCGAAGGGAACCTGAAGCGTGCGGGCAAGCGTCTGGGCGAGCAGGGTCTTGCCCGAACCGGTGGGGCCGAGCAGCATGATGTTGCTCTTAGCGAGCTCGACATCGCCCGGGTTGGCGGTTTCGCCAAGGCTCACGCGCTTATAGTGGTTGTACACGGCAACGGAAAGCGCGCGCTTCGCCTCTTCCTGCCCCACCACGTGCTCGGAGAGCTGCTCGAACAGCTGGCGCGGGGTGGGCAGGTTCTCGAAGCTGGGCGCACCCTGCTCCTCGATGGCCTCGTCGGTATCAGCAGTGATCTGCAGCACATGGTTCAAGGCGTCGGACTCAAGACCGCGCATGTTCAGGTCGGCCATCATGGCCTCTGCAGAAAGCGAGATGCACTCATCGCAGATGAAGATACCGTTGGGGCCCGAGATCATAGCATTCACCTGATCGGGCGTTTTCCCGCAGAACGTGCAGTGGATGCCTTCTTGCGTGGGAAGGGTGGTTCCCGTCTGGTCGGTCATTCTTACTCCGCTTTCTTGTCTTCAGAGCCGAAACGGGAGGCAACAACCTTGTCTACCAGACCGTAGGCACAAGCCTCTTCGGCAGTCATCCAGTTGTCGCGCTCGGAGTCAGCGTGCACACGCTCGACAGGCTGGCCGCAGTGCTTGGCGATGATGCCCTCCAGACGATCGCGGGTCTTCTTCATCTCGGTTGCGAGGATCTGGAAATCGGTCTGCTGGGTGCGCTCGCCTGAGCCACCCATGGGCTGATGGATCATGACCTGCGCGTTGGGCAAGATGATGCGCTTGCCCGGGGCGCCGGCGCACAGGAGCACAGAGCCCATGGATGCGGCCATACCCATGCAGATGGTGGAAACGTCGCACTTGATGTACTGCATGGTGTCGTAGATGGCAAGACCCGCGGAAACAGAGCCGCCAGGAGAATTGACGTACAGGGAGATATCCTTGTCGGGATCCACCGACTCAAGATGGAGCAGCTGGGCCACCACGGTGTTGGCAACCGCGTCGTCGATGGGCTCGCCCAGGAACACGATGCGCTCGTTGAGCAGGCGGGAATAGATGTCGTAGCTGCGCTCGCCGCGGGGCGACTGCTCAACAACGTACGGGATAAGCGCTGATTGAAGGGGGTTGGTAAACATTGATGCCTCTTTTCGTTCAGGCGCGTCGCATCTCCTGCGACAGGTCATTTATGGATCGAAAGGGCAACCGCCGTGTATGGCAGTTGCCCTTTGCGTCTCAACGTATTAGGTGATGAGCTCAGGCTCTACTCGGCGTCGGCTTCCTTGGCTGCCTCGACCTCGGTTACCTTTGCCTTGGCAACGACATCGCGCATGGCGTTGGCGCGGACGATGCTCTCGCGGATCATGGGCAGGCGGCCTTCCTTGCGCCAGGTTGCCTCGATGGCATCGGGATCGTCCAGGTCGGCCTGGGCGAACTCGTTGTGAACCTCTTCCTCGGTTGCCTTGATGTCGTAGTGACGGGCCCAAGCGTCAAGGGCAAGATCCTGG
Organism: Bacteroidaceae bacterium; assembly: GCA_963626845.1. GTDB lineage: Bacteria > Actinomycetota > Coriobacteriia > Coriobacteriales > Eggerthellaceae > Anaerotardibacter. The sequence continues at coordinate 5,569 of CAVFYB010000080.1, forward strand.
CGAACCGTGTCGGCTGCCTGCTTCTTGTTGTCTTCCTTGAACTGGTCGGGGGTCATTTCCATTGCGGAAAGGTACTTATCGAAGGTAAGGCCCATGCGGGAAAGCTGGCCGTAGAAGTTCTGGAGGTTCTCGGTCTCCTGACGCTCGAGCATGGCCTCGGGCAGGTCGCCCTCAATGCGGTTGCCCAGTGCGAGCAGACACTCGTTTTCCTTGCGGGCGCTCATGCTGGTAGCCTTCTGGGACTTGATGCTCTCAGCGATCTTGCCGCGCATGTCTTCCAGACCCTCGAAGCCGAAGGTTTCCTTTGCCCATTCCTCAGTGATCTCGGGAACGATCTTCTTCTTGATAACCTCAACCTTGACGTTGAAGTGGAACGTGCCCTTCTCGTCAAGGGTATCGGTGACGGCGGAGTGCATGTCGGTGAGGTCGAGGTCGAACTCCTTTTCGCCGCCCTTCTTCAGGCCGATGAGCTCTGCATCGAAGGCCTCGGGGTAAACACCCTGACCAAGCTCGTACAGGCGATGGTCGGCTGCGAATGCGGCAACCTCCTCACCCTTGTCGTTGGTGGCGCTCATGGTGAGCTCTACGAACTCGCCGGGCTTCACCTTGGTGTTGGCGTTGGCATCCTTGAAGTCATGATAGTAGTTACGAAGCTCTTCGATCTGGGCATCGATCTCTTCGTCGGTAGCCTCGGCGGAGGGAACCTCTACCTCTACGGGCTCGTAGCTGGAAAGCTCGAGTTCGGGCTTAAGCTGAACGGTTGCGGTGAAGTTGAAGGGCTTGTGATCCTCTACCAGATCCTGCTCGTACTCGTAATCGGGACGCTGCAGGGGAACCAGGTTGTTCTCTTCGAGAGCCTGGGGATATACCTCGTTCACCAGATCCTCGGTAACCGTGGTGCGAACCGCATCGAGGCCCATGATGTTGTCGATGACGGGACGGGGAGCCTTGCCAGGACGGAAGCCAGGGAAGCTGTAGCGCTTGGCTACCTGACGGTACGTACGCTTGATGCGTGCGTCGACATCTTTAGCGTCGACCTCGAAGCTGAGCTTCACCTGATTATTCTCGAGAGCCTCTACTTTGATGTTCACGAATAAACTCCTTCTTGGTTACCACAGTAGATCGCGTTGGTGCGGGCGAAAGGACTTGAACCTTCACGGGGGTTACCCACCAGAACCTAAACCTGGCGCGTCTGCCAATTCCGCCACGCCCGCACTTGAGCACGCGACTCTTGCCACCCGTCCAGGGCGACAACTTCGCTATGATAGCAAATCACCCCCCGCGTGTAACCCACAAAGCGAAAAACAGCAGATTCAGCCGCCATAACCGGGTTTGCGAAAGCGACTCGCCCTACCCACCGCCTACACCGAGGCGACGTCCTTGGCGGTGATGGTGCGCGAAGGTGAAACCAGGATAGATCCCACCTGCCCTTTTTGCGCCGCATCGTCGTAGAACACGCCATGCGAGGCGACCCCATGCGGGGAGATTCCCTCTTCCTGCTGCGATATGACGATGCTCGTTCCCTGGTAGCTGCGCAGCAGGCCGATCTCCTTTGTTACGCACACCACCATGTCCACGCCGCAGAGCTTGTAGTCTGCGATGCGCTTCTGCAGGTAGCCCTGCCAAGCCGTTACCTCGTCGATGTACACGAAGCCGAAGGTCCGGCCGTTGGCACGGACGATGCAGCGCTCGTTGTAGATCTCGGGGCGCTCTACATCTACCGTCACAACGGCGGCCTGCTTTTCTACATACGATGCCCGCAGGCTGAACAGCGATACGCTCTTCTGCTTGCCCTCCTGGCCGTCGCTCACCGAGCTCGAGGCCTGCGCGGCGCTAACCTCCTCACTCGAGCCGGCTGCGGAATCCCGCCAGCGCCGGCCAGTCAATGCGCGCGACCCAAGGCCTTCGCCGGTGTCTGCCGAAGGACCCACAACAGATGCTCTGCGGTTTTCAGCCGTACCCTGGTACAGCAGCGCCGTATAGCCGTCCAAGCTGCCGGCGGCGTCGTCTATCTTGCTGGCGGCAACATTCAGCGAGTGGCCGAACGTGACGATATAGGCAATCACCACGCCCAATGCCGCAACTGCAAGGAACAGGAACACGCCAAGGGCTGCTTTTTCACGAGAGGTCTTCATGGAAA
>CAVFYB010000081.1:0-7240 GCA_963626845.1 Bacteroidaceae bacterium
GAGAGGGTCGGCAAGCTCACAGTATTCGTTAATAGCGGTCTTGCTTGGATTTGGCATTGGATAGACAAGTGTCGATTTCGGTTGTGCCCGTTGGCGACTTCCCGTTGAACCCGATACGTGTGAAAGCAAATACGCCGTAAAGGCCTTCGAGCTGATTGCGGCAAAGTAGAAGCTCTTGTGCTCAATAGCCTTTGGACGATAAACGATGAACTCTGTAGAGCAGACTGAACGATTTGTTTGACACATTGGCATCCAAACGCGCTTTGTCGATGGGTTTAACTTTGAAATCAAAATGCAGCTGGAATCAATCCGATATTTGTTGCTCTTGATTCCATTGGCAAGCTCCAGCACAGGCCGGTGATTTTCATCAAATGCAGGAATGCTGTAATACTCCCATATCTCGCCATAATGCTCCTGGGGCTTCAGGGTTTTCGTTGATATATCAAGCACGTTCCCCAGCTCAGTCGTTGGGCAGTCGGCCCCAAAACGCCTTTCAAATTCGAGGGAAGCAAGCTCTTCTAAATAGCCATTTAGCTTAGCATTGACGGCGAGCTTACCATAGATCGCATCGGCGAAAGCTGTGGCCCTCTCCCTCTGCCCCTCCGCAAGAACAGGAATTGGGAGCGCCTTGAGACGATCCATGGAAAGCTTGCCGGCACCGATTCCCGTTGTCTCGAGCATACCGGCAATCGTCGGCTCAAGCGCGCGAAGAGAGTAGAACAGGTAGCGGTCGCTTACTCCGTCAGCCATCGAGGTGATGCATTTAATGTCCTGGTTGTAGGCGACGTCCCTGCCGGCAATAGCCAACGGAATGTGCTTAAACAGGCCGCTGCCCCGAGTTAAAAGGAGCAAAGAGCCAGCCTTCGCCAGACGACTGCCTGCATCCAGTCCGCTCTTGGTTATATTCAAATCGCTTGTAACAACAGTGTCTCCCACAAGCGATTTTGCGCTAATCCATGGAATATCGCCATTCCAGTACGAAGCATTGCTCTTGCTCGGAGTTCCACCGGATTCGAACTTTGCAAGCTCGGCAAGCGGAACATATTCGACCCTACAGCCCATACCCAATCGCCTCCAGGTTCTTCTTGATCTGCTCCTGCAGACGGTTGGATTCCTCGAAGCACTTGGCAATCTCGCTGGTCAGGCGCCCCATCTTCTCCTCGAAGGGCTCGCCGTCGTCCTCGGCCTCGGCAACACCCACGTAGCGGCCGGGGGTCAGGATGAAGTCCTGCTTTGCGATCTCTTCAAGGTCGGCGACGGCGCTAAAGCCCTTCTCCGGCTCGAGCTCGCCGTTGCGGAAGGCAGTGAAGGCACCGGCCACCTTGGCGATGTCCTCTTCGGTGAACTCGCGCAGCTTGCGGCTCACCATGGTGCCCATCTCACGGGCGTCGATGAACAGGGTTTTACCCGCCTGAGCCTTATTCTTCGAGATAATCCACAAGCACACGGGAATGCCCGTGCTGTAAAACAGCTGTCCCGGCATGGCAACGATGCCCTCCACCAAGTCGGCCTCGACAAGAGCCTGGCGGATCTTGCCCTCGCCACTCGTCTGGCTGGAAAGCGAACCGTTAGCCAGCACCATGCCCATGCGCCCGGTGCGGTTCAGGTGGTGCACCATGTGCTGCACCCAGGCGAAGTTGGCGTTACCTTGGGGCGGAACCCCGTACTGCCAGCGCACGTCGTCCTTCAGCTTATCGCCACCCCAGTCCTTCAAGTTAAAGGGAGGGTTGGCCAGGATAAAGTCGAACTTCTCTGTACGGTGCAAGTCATTGAAGAAGGTATCGGCGTTCTGCTTGCCCAGGTCGGCGTCGATACCGCGGATAGCCAGGTTCATGGTAGCCATCTTCCACGTGGTAGGGTTGCTTTCCTGCCCGTAGATGGAAAGGTCGGAGATATTGCCCTGATGGCGCTTCACGAACTCGGCCGACTGCACGAACATGCCACCGCTGCCGCAACAAGGGTCATACACGCGGCCATGGTAGGGCTCGATGATCTCAACCAGCGTCTTTACTATGCATGCCGGCGTGTAGAACTCGCCAGCGTTCTTGCCCTCTGCTTCGGCGAACTTGGCCAAGCAGTACTCGTAGGTGCGCCCTAGGATATCGCGAGTGTCGCCCTTTTCGGCCATCTGCACATTGGTGAACAGATCCACTACCTCTCCCAGGCGGCGCTTGTCCAGCTCCTGACGAGCGAAATTCTTGGGCAGGATGTTCTTCAGCTTGTCGTTTTCAGCCTCGATCTGGCGCATGGCCTCGTCGATCACCTTGCCAACTTCGGGGGTATGCGCAGCCGCCGCAATGGTTGCCCAGCGAGCGCTCTCCGGAACGAAAAAGATGTTCTCGGCCGTGTACTCGTCGCGGTCTTCCTCGAAGCCCTCGCCCTCGTCGACCAGCTCCTGATAGCGCTGGTCGAACTTGTCGGAGATGTACTTCAGGAAGATGAGGCCCAGAACCACGTTCTTGTACTCGGATGCGTCTATGTTGCCGCGCAGCTTGTCTGCCGCACTCCAGATCTGCTGCTCAAAACCGATCTCGGCAGTGTTGTCGGTTTTCTTCTTTGCCACGTCGTGCTCCTATTCGAAAGTTTTACCGTCGGCCCAGAGTTCGCACTGCCTCATAACCGTATCCATCGCGTCATCGACGCCCTCCGGCGGGTACTTGTATTTTCGCAGAAGGCGCTTAATAGCGCGGCGCATACCTGCGCGAGCGCTCTCCTTCTTCTGCCAGTCAATGGTGGCGCTCTTCTGCATCGTCTCGGTGAGCTCGCGCGTTATGGCAACCAGCTGGTCGTTATTGTAGAAGTCATGCACGGCCTGCGGCTTGGTGATGGCGTCGTAGAAAGCCATCTCCTCATCGTTCAATCCCAGTTTCTCAGCGTCGGTGCGGTCCTTCATCATCTCATGCGCCATGTTGACCAGCTCTTCTATGACCTGCGCATTGGTAAGCATACCGTTGAGGTAGCCGTTGAGCGTACCCTGTAGCATGTCAGAGAACTTCTGCGCTTTCACCACGCTGGTCTTCTGGTAGGCGCGCACACGCTCTTTGATGAGCCGTTTCAAGCTCTCGACGGCAACATTCTTCTCCTTCATGTTGGCCACTTCAGTGAGAAAGGCCTCGTCGAACAGTGATATCTCCACATCCTTGCCATCGAACAGATTAAGAACGCCGTCGGCGTGTACCGTCTGCTCCATGATCTCGGAAACGCGCTTGTTGAACTCGGCGTAGGTCATGCCTTTTCCACCCGACGAGTTTCGTCCCGTTAGGCGCAATACCTGAACGCGAAGCACGGAAAGGTACGCTGCTTCATGCTGATCTTCCTGCGACACCAGGCTCTTGCACAGGCTGAGTGCCTGGTTCATCAGTTGGCACTGCTTCAGGAACTCCTCGCAGTCCTCGTGGCGGATGGGGTCGAGTAGCCAGTCGGTCCCCTCGGCGATGGCAGCCGCCAACTGGCTCTTCTTATCTGTGAAGATGAGCTTGCCGTAGTCGAACCCGTACAGCAGGTCGCGGCACACATCCAACTTCTCCAGGAACTTGGGATACGCCGTGGCAGAAACGTCCATGTTGCCGTAGTTGCCCTGGTCGCGTTTGGTGTAGTCCTTCATGGCCTGCTTGAGTGCACGGGCGATGCCGATGTAGTCCACCACCAGGCCGCCTTCCTTGCCGCGGCACACCCGATTCACTCGGGCAATGGCCTGCATCAGGTTATAGCCCCGCATGGGCTTGAAGACGTACATGGTGGCCAAGCTCGGGACATCGAAGCCGGTAAGCCACATGTCAACGACGATGGCGATCTTCAGCGGGTCTTCGTCGTTCTTGAAGCGCTGCTCCATGTCCTTCTTGTGCTTGGAACCGCCGCACACCTCGAACCATTCCTCTGGGTCCTGGTTCGACATCGTCATCACGACGCCCACCTTTTCCTTCCAGGCGGGGCGCAGCTCCATGATGCGGTTGTAGATCTTCATGGCAATAGGACGGCTGTAGGCCACGATAAGAGCCTTGCCAGCAAGCACATCAGCGCGGTTCTCTTCGTAATGCACCACGATGTCACGGCACAGAGCATCGATAGTCTCAGGAGTGTCGAAAATAGCGTCTAGGCCACCCAAGTCGCGCTTCGACTTCTCAATGCTGGCGTCGTCGGCCTGGGCAGCAAACTCGCGGTAGGCGGCATCAATTCTGCCTAGCGCATCGCCATCCAGATGGAGCGCCACAACACGGCTTTCGTAGTAGACGGGTTTGGTGGACTCGTCCTCAACCGACTGCGTCATGTCGTACACATCAATATAGTCACCGAATATCTCTCGCGTGTTGCGGTCCTCGAGAGCAATGGGCGTACCCGTAAAGCCGATGTAAGAGGCATTGGGCAGCGCCTTACGAACAACGCGCGCTGCACCGACCGAGACTTTGCCCGATGCGTCCATTTTCTCAGTGAGGCCATACTGTCCGCGATGCGCTTCATCCACCATGACCACAACATTGCTGCGGTCGCAGAGCGGCTCATCGCCGTCCGTGAACTTCTGCATGGTTGTGAACACGATGCCGTTGGCCTCGCGACCCTCCAACAAGCTCTTCAGATTCTCGCGGCTGGCAGCCTGTACCGGGTTTTGGCGCAGGAATGCCGAGCAGCGACCGAACTGCCCGAAAAGCTGGTCGTCCAAATCATTTCGGTCGGTGATAACCACGATAGTGGGGCTATCCAGATGACGCTGCAACAGGTGAGCGAAGAAGACCATCGAAAGCGACTTACCCGAACCCTGGGTGTGCCAAAAGACGCCGATCTTCCCGTCCCCCTCTACAGCCTCCTCGGCGCGCTCGATAGCCTTGCGAACACCGAAGTATTGATGGTAGGCGGCGAGGATCTTCACGACCTTGTCGTTGCCATCGTTGAAGCATATGAAGTTCTGGACCAGGTCAAGTAGCCGCGCCTTGGGCATCATGCCGTCGAGCATCGTCTGCCAGGTAGCCGATTTGGAATCGGAGTAGTCGCCATCGACCGATTTCCACGCCACATAGCGGTCTTCATCGGCGGTGATGGTTCCCACGCGCGTCTCGGCCATATCGCTCATCACGCAGAAGGCGTTAGGTACGAACATGCTGGGGATGTGATGCATGTAATTGCGCAGCTGCAAATAGGCGTCGGATGCATCAGTCTCCTCTCGCGAGGGGGACTTCAGCTCGAACAGCACAAGCGGCATACCGTTCACGAAGGCGATAACGTCAGGGCGTTTCTCGGAATACTCCACGAAGGTCCACTGGTTCACGACATGGAAGTCGTTGTTATCGGGATCATCGAAATCGAGCAGGCGCACGATGTCGTCACGCTCCTGCTTCCCGTCAAAGAAGCGCACCTCCACACCCGACTGCAGGTAGTCGCTGAAAGTCTCATTGCGCTGCTCGAGCGTACCGCCCTCGATGTTCTTGATCTTGAGGATGGCCTCGTCGATAGCTGCCGGGGGTAGCCCTTTGTTGATGCGCATGAGGGCGTCTTCCAAGATTCCCGGCAGGAATACATCGCGGTATTCGTCAGAGGTGCGGGTGATATCCGGGCCGTACAGGTGCGTATAGCCGAGCTGTTCCACCATGTGCTCGATAATGCACTGCTCGTAAAAATCTTCGTTGAAGAAGCTCGTAACCGCGTACTCGACGCTACTCATGCGAAACCTCGAATCGAAAAGGCGCACGACCACAAAGCCGTGCGCAATAAAGGTCTAACTAAATGCAATTACCTTGCATTTTATCATCAGGCGAAAAACCGCATGTCACCAGGCGCTTATATGAACGAAAGCACGCGCGATACGGAAAACACTGAGAGCCCTTGCAATATCGGTCGAATCCGAGCCGCAACACAGGCTCAACCGCAGCAGGCCACCCCTCACGCGGCCGCCTCGCGCAGCCTACCTCTGAGCCCGCGCCTTCCTCCGGACCGTACGCGCTGCTGCTACGGCCGCGCCGCCGACAAGCAGCGCGATGGCGGCTGCGGGGGCTGTTGCGTCGCCGGTCTTGGCAAGAACGCTTTCCGCGCCGTTGCCCGTCTCATTGGCGCCAGACTCACCGCCGGGCACCACGCCGCCGGAACCGCCGCTCACATCGCCCGGAAGCTCGTTGGTCTCCATGGCCGTAGCCCGCATCACGGTCTTGTAGCCGTCGTAGAAATCATGGCCAAGCACATAGAGCTTGCCGCGGTACGCTATGGCGCGGCTGCGGATGGTGGGTGTGTAGTTCACCCGCTTGCCAATGCTCTCGGACGCGCTGGCGCCATCCCCCAGCTTGAACGTATCGTCCTGGATAAGCTCGGGGTCTTCAGCGCCGTCAACCGCAATAACTCCCGTCAGCACCGGCCCAGCGGCAGACGCGGCAAGGGCCGAGAACAGCTGATAATCGGCCCAAGCCGCCGGAAGCACCCCGCGGTCTTCGGCCGTTCCGACGTACGAGCCCAGGGTCTTGGCGGAAACCGTGCCGTCATCGCCGATGGTCAGGCACTCCAGGGTGTACTCATCCGCATCCATCACCCTGCTTGCAACGTCGTACTTGGCACCGCCGAACACATACAGCTTGTTGCCCACAAGCGCCGTCTGCATATCGGTCTGCGAGCGGGCAAGGCCCGTGTTCGACCGCGGCAGGCACGAGCCCACAACAACGGCCTGCCCGGTTGCAAGGTCGAACTCGCGCACGTTGTCCTTCGCAAGGGGCATAAGGCTGGTATCGCTTCCGGCAATCTCCTTCGCAGTGTCGCAATCGTACTTGGCCGACACCCATACTCCCTGTTCAGCCGCCGCGTCCTCGTCTTCAGGGAGCTTGGTGACGATCGAACCGCCAACAAGCAGCAGCCTGTCCCCCACGTTCACCAACGAAGCCTGGTACGGCACGCTATCGGAGGAAACCTTGTCGGAAAGGTCGGTCCACGCGCCTTCGGCAGGGTCGTACGAGAACAGCTTCTTGGTGGCAAGGCCGCCGTAGTTGCTGCTGGTGGTAGATCCCATCACCAGCATCTTGCCGTCCCACAGCGTGCAGCTGACGTTTGCCAGCTTGCACGGCAGGCTTGCCACCTCCGACCAAGTCTTCGAGTCTATCTGGTAGCGCCAAACCCTGCTGTACAGCAACGCCGTCGACTGCTGGTTGTCCCTGTCCACTTCCTCGTTGTCGTAATAACCGCAGCCGAACACGTAGAGCGATCCGTCGAGCGCGGCCATGGTGTTGAAGGCGCCGCATTCGTCAAGGAAGCTGGGGGTTTCTATGGCCTC
>CAVFYB010000082.1:0-6845 GCA_963626845.1 Bacteroidaceae bacterium
TTGGTCGCGGGGGCTGGATTTGAACCAACGACCTCCGGGTTATGAGCCCGGCGAGCTACCAGACTGCTCCACCCCGCACGATCAATCGCTTTAGCGCGAATCGCTTTGTGCGACTTTTCTAATATACAGAGTGCCACCAGTTAACGCAACTGAAATATTTCCGCTTCAAACGATGCACACATTTAACGACCGCCGCCGGGACCGATGGGCCAGCTTACATCACGACATCGCCCGCCCTGTCGCTAGAACAACAGGAACACCTTCGCCAGTACGAAGCCGATGATGCCGCAGCCAGGGAACGTGAGTACCCAGGTAAGCACCATGTGGCTGGCCTTGTTCCACTTCACGCTGCTCAAGCGCTTCGAGGCACCAACGCCCATAACGGCCGTGGTGGTGGTATGCGTGGTGGAAACGGGCATACCCGTGAAGGTTGCTAAGCCGATGCAGAAGATGGAAGCCAGGCATACGCACGTGCCCTGGTGCGTTTCCATCTTCACCATGTCCATGCCAACGTTCTTGATGATCTTCTTGCCGCCGATGGCCGTGCCCAAACCCATGGCGGTTGCACACAGGATGATGAGCCAGAACGGGAACGCGGCGTTGTCGGGATTGGCACCCATGCCCATGCACAGCATGATGCCCATAAGGGAAATGGAGAGGAACTTCTGGCCGTCCTGCGCGCCGTGCATAAGCGCAACGCCGGCGCCCGAGATGCACTGGGCCCAGCGCCAGCCCTTGGCAGCGCGGCGACGATCGGTGTTGCGGGCGGCGCGTTCCACGATCTTGGTGAACAGCCAACCGCTGCCGAAGCCCAAACCGGTGGAGATAAGCAGGCCGTACACGACCTTCATCCACTCGGCGCCGTTCACGCCGTCGATGCCGCCCTGCAGGGCAATGGCCGCACCGGTAAGGCCGGCAATGAGCGAATGGCTTTGGGAGGTGGGGATGCCCAGATACCAGGTGGCAACGCCCCAAACGATGATGGCGACCATCGCCGCCGCCAGCGCAAGCAACGCCGCGTGGTTGTCTCCGCCGAAGTTCACCATGCCGAAAATGGTCTTCGCAACGGCGGCGCTCACCGAGGTAACGACTATCAAGCCGATGAAGTTGCACGCCGCCGCCATCATGATTGCCGTGTTCGGGCTCATGCTGCGCGTACCGACCACGGTTGCGATGGCGTTGGGGGCATCGGTTGCGCCGTTCACTACGGTGGCGCCTAGGGTTAGAACGAGAACAACGGCAAGGACAGGGCTTCCCGCCAAAGCCGATAAGAACGCACCGAACTCAATCAATTGCCAACGCCCTCCAGGACCATGAGCTGCACTGCGGGTTTAACGAAAATCTAACCGCAGACCCATTAATTTAACGTCCTTGCAATGATACGGGAAATAGAAGCAGTTCGGCACTGCAACCAGCAACCGAACCGCTTAGTTCCGAGCAATTGTCGGCAAAAAGTTACACTCCGTTGGGCAATGTCGGATTATCTGCGGCCGAGCGCCCTTCCATGAAACGCTGAACAAGATAGCCCGCGATGAAAATGGCACATGCCGTAGGCACGACGAAGAACATATAGGGCAAGTACGCCACCACGGTAAGGAGCAACGTTCCCAGCACGCCTGCGCCCATCGGGCGCATCTTCGGCAGCAAACGGCAGCCTAGCACGTAGCCGGCAAACGGGATGGAGAACAGCCACACCACCGCCATGACAATGAGCATCAGGGCGCTGATGGGCGCGGTTACCAACGGGAACAGCAGCAGCACGGCAACGAACGGGGCCACGATGAACGCCACCGCGCCGGAAAGGAACACCTTGGCGGGCTTCTCCTTGGACATCTGCGTTGCGCGGCGAAGGACATTGCCGAAGAGGAGCACGAAGAGCATGGTCAGCAGCATGTGCGCGATGCACGAGAACAGGCACGGTGCTATGAGCATGGCAGCCGGGTTCGAAGGTTCGCTCTGGGTATCGCCTTGGAAGGCCGATGTGTACTCCAAGTTGGGAACAGAGGCGCCTTCCTCGATGGTGAGTTGGGCATCGGAGGGAACGCTGAGCGTGCCGGAAACAACGGTGCCCTTTGCGATGTATACCGCGCCGGCGCTCAAATTGACGTCACCTTCGTAGGTGCCGGCCAAACTTACCGAGCCGGACGCAACGGCGGCGCCCTTATACGTTCCAGCCAGGCTCACCTCGGACGCAGCCACGTAAACGCCGTTGGCGCTGGTCTGCGCATCGACGGATACACTGCTGCCGGCAATGGTGATGTTGTTGCCCACCTGGGCATTGCGAACTTCAACGGTTTGACCAGCTGCACGCAGGCTGCCGCCGATCTGCACGGCGGAGACACTCAGATCTTGACCGGCCAGCAGGGCACTGCCGCCCTTCCCTTCGCCTATCACGAGGTCCGAGGCGCTAAGCGACTGGCCCACCCAGTACAGGTCGCAACCGACCTGCAGGTTACGGACGTCCTGTTCCATAAGGAAAGCGTTGCCGGTGACCTGGTCTTGGTAGGCAGAGCCTTCGCTTGCCCCCTTATCGAACGCGGAACTCGCTGCGAATGCAGCAGTGGGAAGGCAGAGCGCCAACGCCAGCAGCGCAACCAGAAACAGCATTTTGTTCTTCATGCGAAGCCCTTTCCTCATGCCCACCTACCCTTCGGTGGTAACGGTGACCTCATCGATAGCAATGGATCGCAGATATTCCTTGTCCAGCACGCAGCCCAGGCCCGCAGGGTGGCTGGGCTCGTTCATGCGCAGCTCGCCGTTCGAAAGGACCAAAGGCGGGATGGCCGCGTCGTGTGCGAAGTACGAGCTGAAATCGGACACATCGGGCTGGATCTGCATGCCGGGAAGCGTCGCAAACGCGGCATGCATGCGCTTGGACACCCCAGTATCGAACATGCCGCCCATCCATGCCTGCTTGCCGCAGCTGCGCAGCCACTCGTAGAAGTCGAGCGTGGGCTGGATGCCGCCGAACTTGGCAATCTTCAACGCGTAGCATGTGAGGTTGTCGAACTCCATGGCCTGCTGCATGTCGTTGGCAGTGACCACCGATTCATCCAGGCAGACCGGCGTTTTAAGCTCGTCTTGCAGCCGGGAAAGACGCACGAACAGGTTCTTCTCGCCGCTGCGGGGAACGTACTGCGGATCATACGGCTCTTCGATGCAAACAAGGCCCAGCGTGTCGAGTTTGCACAGCACGTTGAGGTTCGACTCGTCGAACGACTGGTTGGCATCGAGCATGATGGTGAGCTCGGGGTAGGCGATACGCACTGCGGAAACGCATTCGAAGCAACCTTCGGGCTTCACCTTCAGCTTCACCCGCGTGTAACCCTGGGCCACCAGGACGCTCACCTTGGCAAGCACCTCTTCGACCGATCCGATGCCAACCACTGCGCCGCCGGGGACCTTTTCCTGGCCCGATCCGCCGATGAGCTGGGCCAACGGCTTGCCCACGATCTTGCCGTACAGGTCCCAGATGGCAGGCTCCACAGCCGCCTTTGCCATAGGGAAGGCGGCAAGGGCGGGAAACGTTGCCAGGGAAGCGGAAACCTCGCTGGGATGCAGATAGCGCTCCTCCAAGACGATGGGCGCGATGCGGTCACGCACCACGTTGTAGTCTTCGTCCAGCGTTTCGGGCAGGTACCAGTCGGTGCTGAACGACACGCATTCGCCGACGCCGGTGCGGCCCGCCCAATCTTCCACTTCCACGAAGAACGACTCACGCTCGGATATGGTGCCCTTAGAGGTTTTGATGGGGTGGATGAAGGGCTGTTTCACGCGAAACAGTGTGAGCGACTTGATATCGATGCGCTTGTCGTAGCGCTGCTTCAGAGCACGGCGGTCGGTCTTGCCGGCAACAGTACGCGGGAATTCAGGCAGTGCCAGGATGTGCTTCGGGTGATGCAGGCGCGACATGCGGCCGTCTAGGTACCCATGCACCATATGGACGAATTCCTGCGGGCAAGAAGCAGCTGTTATCCCCGTCTCTTCCGGGGAAAGCCCCAGCACCTCGTGGTCGTGAGCAATGGCCTCGACGGAATAATCAGCCTCGATAAAGGCGACGGGGCGGTACCCCCAAACCTCGTCGGCGGTTCCGAACACGTAGGCATCCTTCACGCCAGGAATCCCCAGCAGCGCATCGCACACCTCGGCCGGATAGATGTTCTCGCCGCCGGAGATGATGAGATCTTCCGTGCGGGCATACACGCGAAGCAGGCCGTTGCGGTCGATGGAGGCACGGTCGCCCGTTACGAAGAAACCGTCGGCACTCTGTGCCTTGCGCGCGTTCAGATAGCCCTCGAAGATGCCCTCGCCCTTCAGGTGCAGCTGGCCGATGCCGTCGTCATCGGGGCTCACCACACGCGCCTCATAACCAGGCAGCATCTGCAAGCCGCCATCGAAGCCACGGGTGATGAGCGCGGTGGCAACGGCGCTGCAGGTTTCGGTCATGCCGTAGCTGGAGTACACCTTCGCCTTGGCGCGCAGAGCGCCGCGGATGGTCTTGCCGTTCAACTCGGCGCCGCCCAGAAGGATGCAGCGATACTGGCTGAGCACCTTGTCGTGATCATGCTCTACAAGGTCGGCCAAGATCTTGTCCACCACGGAAATGTGGGTGACCCTGAAGCTCAGCGCGTCGTTCAGGATGCGCTGGGGGCTGTAGTTCTCGTAGATGATGAACGAGCTGCCGTTGAGCAACGAGCGCACCATGATCTGGAACCCGCCGATATGGCACATGGGCAGCACGCACTGCCATACGCCAGCGCCCGGCTCCATCAGGGCCTCGTTCAGGGAAGCGGCCGAAGCCACGATGGATGCCCAGGGAAGCATGGCCGCCTTGGGCGTTCCGGACGAGCCGGAAGTGAACATGACGATTCCGGCCTCGTGGGCATCCCATTCACCCTCGCATTCGCGGGCGTACGCCTCAAGCGCGGCAACACGCGGAAGGGACGCTTCAGGCAGGTCGGCAAACTCTATTTGGTCGTAGCCGGTGGCATCGATCATCAGACGGTCGATGTTGCGGCGCTCCAGCACGTCGATGCCGGCTTCACCTGTGGCGTTTTCCAGCTCGACCAGGCGAAGCCTTTGCTCATCGGCGGAAAGGCGCGGGTTCAGCAGCGCCAAAGTGAAGCCGCCGTAGGCCGCCGCCAACGAGAGCAGCACCACTTCCGAACCGTTGTACAGGTTGCAGGCAATCGTGGTGCCGCGACGATAGCCGTGCTTGGCAAGCTCGCTGGCCAGCGCCGCAGCGGCGAAGCGAGCACGACGGTAGCTGAACGCCGCCGAGCGCCCTTCGCGCTGCACGCTGAAGAACGTCTGCCCCGCCTTGCGGTATGCCATATCTGCAAAATGGGTGATCATCGCAAGTGTCACATCCTTTTCTTATTCGGCCGGCCGCCGAAAAAGCCCCTCTAGCCCCTCGACCGCGATCCCGGCAGCTATCAGGGGAATTTGGGGAACTGGTCGAAGTCGGGCTTGCGCTTTTCCTTGAAGGCGTCGCGGCCTTCCTTCGCCTCGTCGGAGGTGTAGTACAGAAGCGTTGCGTCGCCGGCAAGCTGCTGCAGTCCGGCATAGCCGTCGGTCGCCGCGTTGAAGGAAGCCTTCAGGAAGCGCAGAGCCGTAGGCGAAAGCGCCAGCATCTCGTTCGCCCAGGAAACGCATTCGGCCTCCAGCTGGTCAAACGGAACCACCTTGTTCACCAGGCCCATGTCCAGGGCCTCGGCCGCGGTGTACTGGCGGCACAGGTACCAGATCTCGCGAGCCTTCTTCTGTCCCACGATGGCGGCAAGATACGATGCGCCATAGCCACCGTCGAAACTGCCCACGCGCGGGCCGGTCTGGCCGAACTTGGCCGTTTCGGCAGCGATGGAAAGGTCGCACAGGATATGCAGCACGTGGCCGCCACCGATGGCATAGCCGTTCACCATGGCGATAACGGGCTTGGGCACCACGCGGATAAGGCGCTGCAGGTCGAGCACGTTCAGGCGCGGGATGTTGTCTTCGCCCACATAGCCGCCGTTGCCGCGCTTCTTCTGGTCGCCGCCGGAGCAGAAGGCCTGGTCTTCCGGACGGCCATCGTGGTTGGCGCCCGTGAGGATGATCACGCCGACGCTGGCGTCGTCGCGCGCAAGCGAGAACGCGTCGAACAGCTCGACGTTGGTCTTAGGGGTGAACGCATTGCGGCATTCGGGGCGGTTGATGGTTATCTTGGCGATGCCATCCATCTTCTCGTAGATGATCTCGTCGTAGTCCTTCACCTTTTCCCAGGGGAAGTCGCTCATGGTTTGTTCCTTCCTTATCTTCACGTTCCGGCGAACCGCAGGCTAGATGGCCTTCGGCTCGATGCCGGACAAGAATTCCTGTACTGCCTTAGTGTATAGCGCGGGGGCCTCCAAATGCACGTTGTGCCCGGTGCCGAACGAGGAAACGTCGAAGCCGTCATGCTCGAAGCGATGGGCAAGGGCATGCGACTTCTGGTCTTCGTGCCCCCAAAGGTACTTGATGGGGATCCAAGTGGCTGAAAGCTGGGCGAACGCGTCGTCTTCCAGCGGCATGGCGTGTTTGCCCATCCCCTCCAGGCACAAGGCCATGGCCCGAGCGTCGTTGCCCAAGCGCGTGGGGCGCTGCGCCTCGTCGAGTCCCAGTTCGCGCTGCGTGGCGAACAGGGGCAGTTGCTCCCAGTATTCCACAAAGGCCTCGATGCCGTCGGTGCGCAGGCGGGCGGCCCATTCGGTGTTGCGCTGTTCGGCTGCTGCCCGCTCGTCTTCCGAAGAGGGGCCCAGGTTGCAGCTTTCCAGCACGAGCGAGTACAGGCAATCGCGCTCCTTGGCGGCAACGCCTGCAGCCACGCG
>CAVFYB010000083.1:0-6710 GCA_963626845.1 Bacteroidaceae bacterium
TGGCCGGTTGCCATCCATTACGGCACTACGATTGTAAGGATAGGGCGCGCCATCTTCAGTGATGAGTTCGAAGAGGCATAGGCGCCTATTTTTTGCGAAAGAACCGATCGGAAGAGGATAACCGCTATGGATTTCCCGCGTCCCTCCATGTCTGCCAGCAACATCATCGGCGATCTGAAGGACAGATTCGGCTTGGGCGGCGGCAGCAGCCGTCGTAATGACGATGCCTATTACGACGATGCCTACTACGACGATTACGACGAGCCTGCCGCTTCTGGCGCATATGACAACCGCGGCTCCGATTCGGCCGATCCGTACGATCGTCTGGAGTACACCACCCGTTCCACGGGTGCCCATTCACGCAGTTCGCGCCGCTATGGCTCGGCAAGCTTGGTGAGCTCGAACGATATCCGCGCTACCACCAGCGCTTATGGCGTGTACGACCCTTCGGCCACTCAGGCCATGCCCTCTTATACCCCAAGCCCTTCGGTGAGCGAGCCGGTGCGTCCTTCTTCTAGTGAGGTTGCCGAATCGCTCAGCACGCCTGCGGGCGGCTACGGCGATTTTGTTTCCCCGTACAAGCGCACCGGCGCTGCCTCCGGTTCCGCAATATCTTCTCCGGGGCTGGACTCCCTGTTCGCTCCCTCTACGGGCTCTGCCGCTACGGCTTCTACCGACGGCACCGCAACAGCCGGTTCCAGCGCTAAGAGTTCTGCCCGCGAAGTCGTGGTGCTGAAGCCCACCAGCTACGAGGACGTTTCCTCTGTGGCTCAGTCGGTGCGCTCGGGCCATATCGTGGTGCTCTCCCTTCGCTCCACCGATGCTGCCCTTAGTATGCGTGTGCTGGACTTCGTATTTGGCGTTGCCTCGGCGCTGAATGCCAACATCGAATGCGTTGGGGAAAAGAACTTCGCCATATACCAGGGCAAGGAACTTACGCTCGAGGAAAGCCACAGCCTTGCCAAACAAGGCGTGACGAAGGCGTAAGCGCCGTTCCCTGTCCCGTGCAATCAGGGTCGTTGGCGCGCGAAGCAGCGCTGCGTCGCCGTCCGCCCGTTCGAGCTATAAGGAGAACACGAGCAGATGATCCTCTCGCTTTTGGTCACCCTCGCCGATGCCTATTCACTGGTGATCTTCGTCTATGTGATGATGTCATGGATACCCATGTCCGGCGGCATCGTGACAGATGTGTACCAGGCCCTCGGTAAGGTGTGTGATCCGTACCTTGACCTGTTCAGACGCTTCATTCCCCCTATTGGAGGAATGGTGGACATAAGCCCGATCCTGGCACTGCTTGTGTTACAGTTCGGGGTACGATTGATAGTTTCTTTTTTGGCTGTTCTGTTCTAGTTCGGCCCATCAATAGTCTTAAGGGGAGTTTTTCATGGCCATCACTTCTGCTGATATCCAAAACCAGAACTTCAGGATCGAGCGTAAAGGTTACGACGTAGATGAAGTGGACGTGTTCTTGGAGCGTGTTGCTTCCGAAATCGACGAGATGAACAGCGAGATTGCCCGTCTGCGCCTTCAGGCTTCTGAGGCTGCCTCCGCTTCGCGTACCGAGATTATCCCTGCAGCTCCTCAGGAAGAGGATACGCTCGAGCCTGCCGTTCCGGCTATCGACCCTGCTCTTCTGGCCGAAAAGGACGCCAAGATCGCCGAACTCGAGGCCAAGCTGCGCGACCGCAAGAGCGATGACACCGCTATTGCCCAGGCGCTCATCGTTGCCCAGCGCACTGCCGACGAGATCACCGCGAAGGCCAAGGCCGAAGCCGATCAGACGCGCAAGAACGCCGAAGATGAGGGCATGCGCATCCTGGAAAAGGCCAACACCGAAAAGCAGAAGGTCATCGATCATATCAACGAGCTTTCTGCCAGCCGTGAGAAGGTTCGCGAGCAGTACCAGGATATGCTGAAGGAGTTCATCGGCTCTGCAACCCAGCGCCTTTCCGAGATCGGTGGCGAGGTTACCGCCGGCATCGATATCCCTGCCGAGTTGCTTGAGATGACCACGTTCGATGCCGCCTCTTCCGGCTCCTCCGCTGAGAGCCCGGTTGCGCCGAAGCCCGTTCAGCAGAATCCCGCGGTTGCCACCTACACCACTCCCACGGTTTCGCCCGTGATAAGTGCTCCGGCAACGCCGAAGCCCTCCGCCGCAAGCAAGGATTTCAGCGGCTACGGCGATGCGGATGATTCCTTCTCGTTTGACGACGTTGACTAGTGAAAAGGGCTTGCTTACGGCAAGCCCTTTTCTTTCGTATGAGACGTGATGACGCTGCGAGCCCCTCTGGCGGCACAGCTGGCGGTCCAAGCGCCCTTGACGTGCGTAAGCACGCCTGGCGGGCGCTTTCCCGCCATCTGCACTCGCCAGAGGGGCTCTCGCTGTTTCGTCCGGTTATGCGGGTTTCTTTTTTTTCTGCTGCACGGTTTCTGGTGCTTTTGTTCTGCTGGTGTATGCCTGATTGTCGTTAATGCGCCCTTGCGGGCGTTTTTTTGATATAGGACAAAAGTATGTCTAGGCTTGGGTGTTGACGTAGCTTAGCACCCGCTTCGCTTTACGGTAAATAAGGGCGAGCAGCGGGGCTGTTCTTTTGACTGCCTTGATGTTCTGGGATAGTGAAGGGCCTGCAGCTTTTTCAAGTTGCAGGCCCTTTTGTGTGGTCGATGTGTTTTGTTTTTGGCGGGCTATGCGTCGGCTTTTGCCGTTACCACGAAGGTGGTGCTGGCGGGCATGCTGTTTGCGTTGCCGCAGAACGCGCCCTGTTTGTCGGCGTAATCGGAGAGGGCTTTCATCAAATCGATCTTGTTGTTGATGCTGCCCTTCGCCTCTTCGATGGCTTTTGCAACGCCGTCGCTCATCTGCTGGGTGCCTTGGCTCAGCTGGCCTGCGGCACTGCTCACCTGGCTGGTGGCTTGGGCAAGCTGCTCGTAGCCTTGTTGGACTTGCTTCAACCCCTCGGCGATGCTCGAAAGCCCGGTTGCCACTTGGCCCGAGGCCTCGCTCGCCTTGGAAAGGGTGCCAGCGGCTGCTGCGCTTGCCTGCTGGTCGGCGGCCAAGGCCACCTGCAGGTTCGTCGACGTGCTCTTCAGCTCATCGATGGCGCTCTTCTGCGCAACCTTCTGATCGTCGCTCCAGCCGTCGGTGCTGATTGCCTCGAGCGCGGCAATCTGGCTGTTAAGCGCTTCTATCTGGCCGGCAAGCGTCGTCTGCGCTTCGGCCCCCGCGCCAACCGCTTGGCTTGATGCGTCAATCAGCTTCGATACGCCGCTGGCGCCCTCACTCAGTTTCGCCAGGCCATCGGTGGCATTCGGGAACGCGGAGTTCAGCTTGCTCTGGCCCTCGTTGATCTGGGAAAGCGCCTGGCTGATTGCCGAAGTGCCCTCGCTCAGCTTCTCGGTTGCCTCTTTGATGGAGCTTACCTGCCCGAAGGCGTCGTTTACGCTCGTGCTGATGCTGTCTGTTCCGGAATCGTCCACCATGCCCAGCACCTGGTTGGATGCCATGGTGGTTATGCTGGGCATGTCGAAGCCGACCACGTCGGCCTCAATCGTAACGCTTTCGGGCAGGCTCACCATATCGGCTATGCCAAGCGATTCGGCTAGCCCGGGCATGGCAAGCCCTGCGGCGATGAACGATCCGTCCTGGTCCATCACCTGGCCGTTGTCCACCTTCACGTTCTTGGCGTGCTCGGAATCGAAGGAAACCAGCGAGGCCATTGCGTAGGGCTGCTTTACCGAATAGGTGCTGCCGCCGGCGCTGATGGCGCCCGAGGTGTTGTTCTGGTAGGAGATGGCAACCTCCAGGTGGCCGGTGGCGTTCTTGAGCGTCGCCGGGTCTACCTCGACCCCGTCCAGTTTGTAGGTGTAGCCGATGCTGAACGGCAGTTCCTGGTTGGTGATGCCGGAGTAGCGAACGTCTTGGCCGTTTGCCTGCCAGGTAAGCTTTTCGCCGTCTTGCGTGAAGGTGATGGCCTTGTCATCTGCGGTTATCTGCTGCAGTGTGGAGGTATCGTCCATCACATCAAGCTCGCTGGGGTTCTTTAGCCATTCGTCTACGGCGACAGCTGTCACCTCGCCGGAAAGTGTGGTGGTGGCCGTTACGGTTTCCGCCTTCTCGTAGCTCGAGCCATGGGCGGTGATGGATTCCTGTTGCGTTTCTTCGGTTGCCTGCGCCTGTACAGCAGGTTGCGCAGTGCTCTGCTCTTCGGCGGTGCAGCCGGAAAGGGCGGCAGCTGAAAGGGCGCAGCAGGCGGCTAAGGCGCAGGCGCCGGCGGCGCGGGGTATAAGGTGCTCGGTGTTCATAACGGGCCTTTCTTTGCGGCACGTGAATGCGTTTCCTCGATTGTAACGAGAAAAGTTATCCATGTGAAACTTCTATTCTTCAGCAGCGGGGCTACGATTGCTGGCCAGCCGCTTCGACGGCTTGTCCGCGGCGTCCCTTCTCCACGGCCCCACCTTCGTTTCCCGAGGCAGTGCTCTTGCGCGCCTTGAGCCGGGCAGTCGCTACGGTGGCAACGAGCGCTGCGATGCCCACCAGGCCGAAGGCCAGCAGCGGATCGACATCGGCGCTGCCGGGCATGCGACCCAAGTAGATGATGGAGCGCACCCCGTTGCCGATGTGCGCTTGCGGCGCCCAGGGGTATATCCAGTCGGCCCAGAAGGTAGGCAGCATCTCGGGCGAGAGCATGGCGCAGCTCATGCCCAGCGCGAACGCGCCTACGGCTACCAGCGCGCCAAGGGGGAAGAGCAGGCAGCACAGCGAGACGAAGCACAGCATGCAGCAGGCGCAGGCCAGCCAAAGGAACAGGAACAGGTCGAGTGCGGGCAGCGTCATGCCGCCGGCAACGGTGTCCACAAGCAGCGCCAACCCCGCCACCACCGCAGAAAAGACGGCGACAAACACGGCAAGCACGCCGGCGGCAAGGAGGGGATTGCGCTGCCTTAGCTTGGTAACGTCGTTTTTCCAGAACAGCATCGAAAGCAGGATGGACACGATCATGGTCATGACGAACAGGGGCATTACCATCATCTGAACCGCCATGGTGGAGCTCATGCTACCGCCGCCCACATCGGCATCGTTGACCACTTCCACGTTGCAGGCGATGCCGGCCTGCAACATCGCGTTCTGGATGGTGGTTTGCAGGCTGCTTGCCATCTGGGGGTTCTTGCCCTTGTTCAGGTAGACGGTCAGCTCGGGCGCATTGCCGAGCCCTACGGCGCTGCTTGCCTGCTGACTGGTGAAGTTGACGGGGATGACGATGCCGCCGTACAGCTCGTTGTTGGACAGCGCCTCGCTAAGCTCATCTTCGCTTTGCATCTGGGTCCAGTTTATGGCGTTTGCCATGTTGGAGCTGCTGGAGCTGGTCCCATCCGTTTCGTCCGAGCTGCTGTTGGCGTTCCCCAACGACGACTCACCGCTGAGCAGGTTGTTCGCCAGCGTCTGTCCGATGTTGGCGTTGCCGGCAACGGTTACCGCCCCTTTGTCCAGGTTCACGATGGCGAAGGGCACGTTGTGCGGCTCGGCCCGAAGCATGGGGCCTACCGCGATGCTGAGTATGCAGCACAGCCCAAGCGCCATAGCCAAGGGAGCGGCCAGCGCCCTTTTTCCAAGTTTGTCGAACATTTTGCTTCCTTTGCCGAGGCCTATCTCTGATGCTGCTATCGTAATTAGGCATATTGTCTAATAAAATAGCGAAATCAGATATTGTGTCTAATTTCGGCAACGACGGAGGGATAAGCATGGGGCGTCCAAGGAAAGACCAGCAGGGTCCTTCGGCTTACGAGCGTCTTGAGCTGGCGTTTTGGGATCTTCTGGAAGAAAAGCAGTTCCAGGGCATAACGGTGAGGAGCCTGACGGAAAGGGCCAAGGTGAATCACAACACCTTCTATTACCACTTCAACGGCATCGAGGACATGGCCGCAAAGCTCGTTTGGGAAAACGTTCCGAAAGAGCTTTTCGCGCAGTTGGTCTTCATGTTCTCCGAAGGGCGCTTCGATGCCTCGGTGGCCAAGCAAGTGTCGGACCTGGAAACGCGCTACCATCGCATTCGCCTGCTTATGCGAAACGGCTCCATCGGGTTGTCCGCTATCGTGAAGCGCGAGGTTCTTCACTATTGGCTGGGGAGCATGGGAATCCGTGAATCAGAGCTTACCCAAAGCGATTGGGCCTGCATCGATTTCGTGTGGGGAGGCATCACCGCCCTTATCGCCAGCGACCATGTACATTCTCCGCAGGAATACCTTGTCCAGTTGGAGGGCAGTGCGGCCCCGGCCATATCGCAGTTGGTTGTGCGCATCGGCGAAGGGCATGGCGTTGCTGGCGCAGGGGGCGTGCGCAAAGATGCCGCGCCTGCTTGACGGCTGCGGTAGCAAGCGCTTCGGCATCCAGCAAGCCGAGCAAAGCAGCAAGCCCTGTCTGCGGCGTCCAAGCATGCTACAATAGCCCGGCGAGTGGGCCGGGCAATCGCGTGCGCAAGCATGAGGAAAGTCCGGGCTCCCAAGGGCAAGATGCCAGCTAACGGCTGGGCGGGGCAACCCGACGGACAGTGCCACAGAAAAGAAGACTCCCTTGCATGCAGGGGAAAAGCTGAAACGGTGCGGTAAGAGCGCACCAGTGCGTTGGCAACAACGTAGCTTGGTAAACCCCATCTGGAGCAAGCGCAAATAGGAATGCCATACGGCCGCCCTTCCGTGCATTCGGGTTGCGTGCT
>CAVFYB010000084.1:0-6130 GCA_963626845.1 Bacteroidaceae bacterium
TCGAGTGCGCCATCGAGGCCATGCGCCTGGTGGTGCAGCGCGAAGAAGCCGAGGCAGCGAAGCAGGCCGAGCCCGCGGCTTAGTCAAAAGCCTGAACCGAAGGCTAGAATTACAGCATCGGATCATACCAACTGGGGGTTCCATGGTTCAAACAATTGAGGCGGTACCGGCAGCCGATCAGGCACTTGGCGATACGCCTATTCTTACCGAAGAGCTGCTGGAACGGCTTTTGGCCAGCTCCAGCATGGACGACTACCTGCAGGAAACCGAGCCCGCAGATCGTTCCTTGGCGGAATATCTCCACGAGCTCCTTGCGGCGCATGGCCTAAAGCGTGCCGAAGTGGTACGTGCATCGGGCATCAACGCCACCGTGGTCTATGACATTTTCGCTGGCAAGAGCAAGCCCGGCCACGACCATGCGGTGATGCTGGCATTTGGTCTTGGCTGCAACCTTCGCGAAACCCAGCGCTTGCTGCGACAGGCGGGTGTTTCGGAGCTTTATTGCAAAATTCGCCGTGATGCCATTCTCATCTGGTGCATTGAAAACGGTTTGAACCGTGCCGAGGCTGACGATGAGTTGTATCGCTTGGGCGAGAAAACGCTTCTGGGAACAGGGAAACTGCGCTAGGAACCCGGCTGCCAGCTGAATGGCCTTAACCCGCCGTCAAGCACTTCGTTGTCCTTCGGTAACCACTTTCATACTGGCAATTCAGTTGGCAACCAAAAATTCAGTTCGCAACTGAAGAATCGTTCGATTAGCGGGGATTACAATAGCAGCCACATTCGACTTGTCTGTACTGCAAGTTTGCTGGCTCCCTATTACTCATGCGTGAGCCTTTGCGGTCCATGAAGCAGGAGCTGTTTTGAACGATAACCAGGTTATGCTTGCCATGCATATCGACGACACCTACAAGGTGGAGCGCGTTTTGTCGCAGAGCGTGGGCGGCATCACCGAACTGGTTACTATAACGGGCGCTGGTCCGTTTGTCCGTAAGAAGGTTCCAACCGAGATGGCACGCCGTCGCGTTTGGTCGGCACTTGCGGAATGCTCTTGCAAGCGTTTGCCGCATGTTGCCGCAACTTACGAGCTACCCGAAGAGTTCGTTGTGGTGTACGACTTCATCCCTGGTGAGTCCCTGGAAAAGCACGTGCAGCAGCAAGGGCCAATGGGCTATACGGAAGCCGCCAAAGCGATCTGCGAGCTTTGCGAAGCGGTGGCTGCCCTGCATCAGCGCTCGGTTATCCATCGCGACATCACTCCTGCAAACATCATCCTCTCTACCGATGGCGCGCATCTGATTGATTTCGGCATAGCGCGCTTGCGTGTGGATGGCGTAACCCACGACACCGCTTCGCTGGGTACATGGGGCTTTGCCTCGCCCGAGCAGTTCGGGTTTGCGCAGACCGATGCCCGGTCCGATGTGTATTCGCTTGGGCGTGTGTTGAGCTTTGCTCTGACGGGTGTTCGTCCAGACGATGAGGCGTTCGAGGCTTCGCTTACCGATGCGGCGCTTGTGCCGCAGGCGATTCTTGCTGTCATCCAGAAAGCTTGCGCTTTCGAGCCCAGCGGCCGCTATCAAAGTGCCGAAGAGCTTTCCTCTGCATTGCAAACCGCATCGGACGGCGGCAGTGGCGCTGTCGTCTCCTTTGATGATGCGGGGGCGAAGCCCTTGGAGAGCGGAGCCGCGCTTGCATCTGCTCCTATTTCGTTTGCGCCCGCCGATAGCGATCTTTCCGCAGCGGCTTTCGCATCATCCGTGAAGGCACCGGTTAAACCGGGCTTTTCTTTGAAACGAAAGGTTTTGCTGGGTTGCGGCATCGGTGCCGCCATAGCCGCCCTTGCGATCCTTGCCCTGTTTGCGAACGCCCAGGCGCAGCAGCCACAGACCGTCGATAGCCAGGGGCCAAGCTCTTCGCAAACGGCGGATACTTCCAGCGCTTCTTCAGGCTCGATTTCGGAAAGCTCATCGGAAACCGCCCTGGAGATCGTCGATTCCGGCTGGAGCACAGGGGAGTCGGGCTACGTGCATTACGGCATTCAGCTGCGAAACAACGAAAGTGCAACCATCGATTTCCCCGAGGTTAAGATCACCGGATACGCTGCTGATGGCAGCATTCTGTTCTCGGAGTCGGAGGTTTTGTCGAAGATCGGCGGCGGGCAAACTGTGTCTGTCGGCAGCCAGGCGGGCAATGGCGTTGCGCCTACGAGCGTGACGTTTGAGGCTATTGCGCCAGAGAGCAGCAATCTGAACCCCAATGAACAGGTGGCTTCTTTCTCGGTTTCCGGATTGAGCCGGTCGACCTCGTCGCTTGGCAACGAGGTTTTGACGGGCAAGGTCAAGACCGAGTCGGAAGGAGTGGGCGGCTTGGAATCCGACCAGGTGCGCCTTTCGGCTATCTTGAAGAACGGCTCTGGCGAAATAGTAGGCGGAGCCCTGCAATTCGTGAGCATGCCCGCTCTCGGCGAGGAGACTCCGTTCCAGATCATCATCCCCAGTGGCCTTCAATACTCTTCCTATGAGGTGAGCGGAATCTGCTGGTAGCATAGCGGGCATTCCTATGCGGTTCCAGTTTGCCTTGCCTGTACGATGCGAGCAGGGGTGCATCCGGATGGATGCTCACCCCCGCTTTTACCCCCCCCAATGTTCGTTTGGCGCTATAGGCCCAGGATGTCCTTTTTCTTGGCGTCGAACTCTTCTTGGGTAAGCACGCCTACGTCGACCAGTTCCTTCATCTTCTTCAACGTTTCGATCTGATCATCGAGCGAGGCTGTAGAAACGCCACCTGCATGCTCGTTGCTAGGCGTTTCTGAGTGGGGAATGCTTTCCGCATGCTGGCTTTCCGTGCCTAAGGTTGCAGCTCCGCCAACAGCTGGGTGCTTTCCCGTAATCGGCGTGCGCATGCCTGCGTTTATGGGATCCAGCCCTGCGGCCAAGCCCATGCCGAACAGCATTCCGCCGCCATCGCCCAGGCCGTTATCGCGTACGCCTTCTGCGATGAGCTGCTGGGCTGCAACGTTGGCTGCATGCTCGGAAACCTCTTCGTAAGCAGCAACATTCATGCGCTTCTCGGAGTACTGACGAACCAGTTCGCGCGATTCGTCGGAAAACTCGATATTCTCGATCGCGATGCTGACGAGCTTCAGGCCGAAGCGCTCTTTCCAGCTACCGGCATTGGTTCCCTCCGCGGAAACGGCGGCAGCGATATCGTTGGCATGCGCCGGCAAGCTCGAGATACGGTGCTTCTCAGAAAGCGCGTTCACTGCCGCGATGAACGAATGCAGGAACTCGGAAGTGAGCTGCCGGCGAGCGTTTGGGTCATCGGCGCTGTAATTCCAATTGTTGGCCGGCAGGAAATTCTGCACGAACCTTACCGGGTCGACGACCTTGATGCTGATGGCTCCGTAGGAATAGATTTCCAGGTCGGTTTTGTAGAACAGGTCGTGATACACCAGCGGCCCACGCGTACCGAACTTGATGCCGCGGATCTCGCGTAGGTTTACAAATGCCACACGTTTCTCATCGGGAGACATGCCCGAAAACCCAAAGCGCTCGACGGCCTGTCCTACGATGCTGTGCACGATGCCGGTATCGGCGCGGCTCTGCGCGTCGAACACGCTGGCTTGGCCGTCATGGTACTCATAGCTGCCCGGGCGGGTGATCATCTGCTCGATGCCCGACTGGCTGAAGATGAACGCCGCAGTGTTCTCCGGCACGAATATCTGCGACCCGTTGGAAAGGATGTCTTCCGCGCCCATGTTCATGCCGCGCTGGTTCTGGCTGCGTTTGCGAATGCCGGGCGCCACCCAGGTATGCTCATCGAACGGGCCGGCAGTTACTACGTCTTTCCATTGGTCCTGCAGGGTTCCGCCGACAGAATCGAACAGCGAGTCTACGATTCCCATTTCACGCTCCTAAAGTGCGCAATGCGCGTTCAGCTAGAGGGTTTGCCTTGTGTCGCAGTACGCGCACGTTACGGTTTGCGTCTTCCGTCCGGAAAGGGGGGCGTGGCACCCCTTGCATTTGATGCTTACCTGCGGATTCCCTACCGGCTTGCTTGCTGCTTGCGAGGGCGCCGGCTTCTTCCCGAACAGGCCGCCGAGGATCTCTTTCATCTCATCTACCATATCGGCCACCTCGGATGCCGCGGGCTGCTCGGCGCTGATATCCGAAAAGTTGCCCAATGCCGCATTCGCTAGGTCGGTCGCCCATTTTTGCGAATAGCGCTTGGGCGCATCGGGGAAGTAGAGCGAGATGTTCTCGTTCCCGAAAACGGCTTGCAGGAAGTAGTTGTCGCGAAGCTTGGTGGCGATAACCCGGGGTGTGCCCTGGGCATCCAAGAGCAAGGAAAGAGGGCAGCGCTTCACATAGGTTTTGGTCGAGAACAACCCTGAGCTTACCTCGTTCACTAAGATGAGGTTCTTGTTCGAAAGCACTATCTCTTTAAGGGATTCGCCGCTTCCATCGCATCCAAGCCGTACCGGGGAAGCCTGGGCAAGCACTATCTCGCCAGGTTCCAAGTTGTAGTTGTCCATTCCATGCTCCTTGAACGGGCTTTCTTCAAATGGTATGCATCGGCCCCTCGCTTTTCCTCAGTTGCCAACTGAGGAAAAGCGCATATCGAATGCCTAAAGTCGCCGGTATACCTTTTATCCCGATGAACAGGAGAAACAAATGGATTGGGAAGAAGCAGGCAAACCGAGCGGTCATCCCGCGGACAGCACCGTGCGGACTGCGTCACAGCAAGGCCCCTTGCATGGAGCGTCAAGCTCGCCCGCCCCTTCGAAGGGCAAGAAAAGCAAGCGCAAAGTGATCGCCATTGTAGTGGTAGTGCTTTTGGTTCTATTCGGCATCTCGCGTTGTGCATCGGGTGGCTCGAAGGATTATGTGAGCTGGCCCACGAGCGGCTTGGCCACGCAGTTGCCCAAGCCCGATAGCTCCAAGATCTCCATTAGCACGAACTCGGACGCCAAGTTTTCTGCGAACGTGGACGACTTCAGCCAGGACGCGTACAGCAAGTACGTTGATTCCTGTAAGGAAAAGGGCTTCACGGTAGATGCCGAAACGGATACTACCAGCTTCAAGGCATACAACGCTGAGGGCTACTACGTGAGCCTCATCTATTTTGGAAGCTCTGGGGGTATGAGCATCTCTCTTGACGCCCCTCTGAGAGCCGAGACTGTTTCTTGGCCTACTTCCGGCCCGGGTACATTGCTGCCCAAGCCAGCATCCGATAGGGGCATGGTGAACTCGAACACTTCTTCGCGCTTCAGCGTTACTTTGGCCGATACCGACAAGGGTGCCTTCGAGGCGTATGTCAATGAGGTCTCCGCGGCGGGCTTCAACGTTGACTTCAGCAAGCAGGACAAGTCGTTCGGTGCCAAGGATGCCAGCGGCAACAAGGTCAGCGTAAGGTACGAAGGCAACAACCAGATGGAGGTTTCGATCGACGCTGCTGGGGATAACTCCAGCTCTTCGTCGAGCGCTTCCACTGGAGGCTCATCCGGTGCTTCTGCCAGTGCCGATTCGACAGGCTCCTCTGGTTCTTCCGCAACCGACGCGAACGGCGTAACCGTTTCCTTCAAGAAGACCATGGACGATTACGAGGCCGGCATGAACAGCTACTGCGACTTCATGGAGAAGTACATCAATGATGGCTCTCCAGCTTCTATGGCTGCCGACTACGCGAAATACGCCAACAAACTCATCGAGCTGGAAAAGGATTTTGATGCGATCGATGAGGGCTCGCTTACTGCGGCGGATAATGCATATTACATCGAGGTTCAGAGCCGAGTTAACCAGCGTTTGGCTGCTGTGGCTCAGTAGGCCGGGAGGCAGCCAGGTCTATTCGTGTTGGACGGCCAGACGGCTCAACCAGTGCGGAATGCTTGGCTCGGCGTTGTCGCGCCGGGCATCCCGCAGGGTCCTGCGCTAGTCCACCTCGATGTGCCTGAAAATGCCGTTCTCGTAGATGCCGAAGCTGTGCGAGCCGTCTTTCGGCAGTCCCAGTGACCCTGGGTTGAAGACGGTAACGCCCGGGTGCCCCTCAGCCTGCTGCAGCACCTTCTGGTGGGTATGGCCGTATATCAGGGCCGAATTCGGCGCAAGGGTAGGCCAAGCGTCCACGCTGT
>CAVFYB010000085.1:0-6128 GCA_963626845.1 Bacteroidaceae bacterium
TTCGCCCCGGCCCTGGTGTGGCCCTGCTGGGCAGTGCTCCTGATGGCGGGATAGCCCGCAACAGAAAAGGCCCACCGGAAGGTGAGCCTTGAAGTTCGCTGGTGCCCGAGGCGGGATTTGAACCCGCACGTCTTTCGACAACGGTTTTTGAGACCGCCGCGTCTGCCGTTCCGCCACTCGGGCGCAGAATTGGATTATACCGAATCTGCCGTATTTCGTCAGTAGAT
The DNA here is from genome assembly GCA_963626845.1 of Bacteroidaceae bacterium. Lineage (GTDB taxonomy): Bacteria > Actinomycetota > Coriobacteriia > Coriobacteriales > Eggerthellaceae > Anaerotardibacter. The sequence goes on from CAVFYB010000085.1 coordinate 228, forward strand.
TGGCTGCCATTCTTTCTTTGGGTTGCCTGCCTGTGTTTGGGCGCGGCATAATGGGTGCCTGAAACAAACAGGCTAAGGAGTCATCCATGATCAACGAAACCATGTACGGCCTGGGCAACGCCCCTTCGGCCATTCGCGAGCTGTTCGCCTACGGTCTTGAGCGCAAGGCCCAGATCGGCGAAGACAAGGTGTTCGATTTCAGCATCGGCAACCCCAGCGTCCCTGCTCCCGCGAAGGTGGCAGAGGTTATCCGCGAGCTTTCTGAGATGCCCCCGGCCGAGCTGCATGCGTACTCCCAGGCTTCCGGCCTCGACTCCACCAAGACCGCCATCGCCGAGAACCTGAACCGCCGCTTCGGCACCGACTACGCTGCCAAGAACTTCTACCTCACCACGGGCGCCGCTTCCTGCCTTTCCTGCTGCATCAAGGCCGTGCTCATCAACCCGGGCGACGAGATCATCGTCATCTCGCCGTACTTCCCCGAGTACCGCGTTTGGATCGAAGCCGACGGCGGCAAGTGCGTGGAGGTGCCCGCGCGCGAAGACAACTTCCAGATCGACTTGGATGCCCTGGGCGCTGCCATCAACGAGCGCACCCGCGCTGTCATCATCAACTCGCCGAACAACCCGGTGGGCGTGGTGTACACGCGCGAAACGCTGGAGGGCCTTGCTGCGCTGCTGCGCAAAAAGCGTGAAGAGCTGGGCGGATCGCTCTACCTTATCTCCGACGAGCCGTACCGCGAGCTTGCCTACGGCCCCGAGGTTCCGTGGGTGCCGGCCATCTACGACAACACCCTGGTGTGCTATTCCTGGTCGAAGTCGCTCTCGCTTCCGGGCGACCGCATCGGCTACGTGCTGGTTCCCAACGGGGTAGAGGAATCGGAGCGCGTCATGTTCGCCATCGCCGGCGCCGGCCGTGCGCTGGGCTACATCTGCGCGCCGGTGTTCTTCCAGCGCGTCATCGCCGCCTGCGTTGACGAGCCGGTGAACGCCGCCGCCTACGCCGCGAACCGCGAGCTGCTTACCAAGGGCCTGGACGAGCTGGGCTATAACTACATCGCCCCTGATGGCGCCTTCTATCTGTGGATGCAGGCGCTCGAGCCCGATGCCCAGGCCTTCTCCGACAAGGCGAAGGAGCACGAGCTGCTGCTGGTTCCCTCCGACAGCTTCGGCGTGGGCGGCTGGGTGCGTATCGGTTACTGCGTTTCTGCCGACACCATCCGCAACTCCATGCCCGCTTTCGCAGCCCTCAAGAAAGACTATGAGTAAAGCGGACCTGAACCTTATAAAGGGTGCCATCTTCGACTGCGATGGCACCCTTCTTGATTCCCTGGACGCCTGGCGCGGCCTTGAGGGCGTGCTTGCGAGCCAGGCCGGCGTGCAGGTGAAGCCCGAGGAGCGCAAACTGTTCAGCACGTTCACCATCCCCGAGGTCGCGCACTACTTCCACGCCAACTACGGCCTGGGCACAAGCGATGGGGAAGTGGTCGGCTTCATCGACGAGTACATGATGGCCTACTACCGAAGCGCCTCGCTCCTGCCGGGCGCCGCCGAGCTCCTGGAAGCATGCGAAGCCGCCGGGGTTGCCATGTGCGTGGTGTCGTCGAGCTGCGCGAAGTACCTGGAAGCCGGCCTTTCCAGCTCCGGGGTGCGCGGCTTCTTCAAGGCGGTGATCTCGGTGGAAGACCTGGGCACCACCAAGCGCGAGCCCGCCGCCTTCAACCACGCGTGCGGATTACTGGGCACGGAAAAGCCCTTCACCTGGGGTTTCGAGGACTCCCTATACGCCATGGACACCTTGCAGCGCGCGGGCTTCCCTGTGTTGGGCCTGTACGGCGAAGCCAACGGCGTATCCCAGGCAGAGGCAGAGGAGCACGCCACCATGGCGGCGCCCAGCCTTGAGGAAGTTACCGTGCGCGAGGGCTGCCTCTGCCGCCGCTAGTTGTCCAGCCGGCGCTTCAGCTGGTAGTACAGGTTGCGCCCCTCGTCGATGCAGGCGTTCAGCGCAAGCGGGTCCTTCACCAGCGAGGGGATGATGGAAAGCGCCCCCATGCGTGCGATGTCCTCGGGCGTGTAGTTGCGCACCGTGTACCCCGAAGCTTCCAGGATCAGCCTCTTGCGGTGCTTTGCGTGGAAATGGTGCTGCAGCCCCTCGTTCATGGAGAGGATCGTCACGGTCCGCACGTCGGGGGTGCAGGGGATGAACGCGCCTTCCTCGATGCCGCGCTGCAGCACGGTGACGAAGCTGCGGTACAGCAGGCGGTAGTGCTCGAAGAACAGGTAGAAGGAATCGCGGTTCTGCGCCGCTATGTCCTCGAGCTCGTTGAAGTCGATGGGCAGCTCGCACTTGTGCACGATGTCGTAGGCGATAAGCGCATAGAGCTGGGCGCCGCGGCTTTCGGAAAGGTCTTCCAGAAGGGGTATGGGGGGAACGGTGGCTCCTTGGTCGAACACGCTGTTCAGCAGGTCTTCCTTCGAAGAGAAGTAATAGTAGAGCGTAGAGGGGTTGATGCCCGCCTGGCGCGATATCTGGCTGAGCGAGGTGTTCGCGTACCCGTTCGCGCGGAACAGGCTTATGGCAACGGCGATGATCTTTTCACGCGTTACCTGGCTTTTTGCCGTCTGTTTGGCGTATCGGCCATGCGCATTCCCGTTTTGAGTGGTGGGCTTGTCGGTCATGGCTGCCTCCTCCCCTACAGGTAGGATTGTAGCCGAGTCGAGCTAAGGCAACTTAGTCGGACCCGAGAATGGAGTTCATGACGGCCGAAACGATCGAGATCACGATCGAGGCCACGAATCCCGAGGCGAACGAATCGATAACGAAACCAGCGCCGAACAGCGCATTGCCCATCGCTGCTGCCAGGTACAGCAGGACGGTGTTCACCACCAGGTAGAAGATTCCCAGCGAAACGATGGTGATGGGAAGGCTGAGTATCTGCAGCAGCGGCTTTATGGTCATGTTGATGAGCGCGATGCACAGGGAAACCAGGGCGATGGATGCCCAGGCGTTCTGGGCTCCCACCACATCGACGCCAGGAACCAGCCAAACCGCAACGCCGACGGCAACGAATATCGCAATGGTGCGCAGGATGAACTGCATGGGCGCTCCGATCTGTCCAGGGCATCTATTACAATGAACACGCTAGCAAACCAGCTGCAACGGGCGCAACCGGCAAGGGGATATCGTTGCCAGCTGGTAGAAATGGAGGAACCCGGCCATGATCGAAGCCATCGAGCAAACCATCGAATCCCGCAGCCTTCTGGGCGCCCAAACGCCCTTGGTGGTCATGGTTTCCGGCGGGTCCGATTCCACGGCGCTGGCCTATGCTGTTTCCGACCTGCATAAACGCGGCAAGGTTGGGCAGCCCGCCATCCTCCATGTGAACCATATGATCCGCGGGGAAGCAGCCAACTCCGATGCCCGCTTCGTGGAAAAACTGGCGGCGAGCTTAGGCATCCCGTTCTTCGGCTGCGAGATAAACGTTCCCGCCTTGGTGGCTGCAAGCGGCGGCAACGCCGAGGCCATCGGCCGAAGGGAGCGCTATCTTGCCGCGCACGAGGCGCTTGAGAGCCTGTGCCGCCACGTTGCCGTGCCCGTTTCGGAGGGCCGCATCGCCACGGCCCATACCCAAGACGATAGGGTAGAGAACTTCTACATGCGCTCCATCGCCGGCACTGGCCCGGGTGGTTTCCGTTCCATGCTCTACCGCAACGGCCCGGTGGTGCGCCCATGTCTGGACGTTTCGCGCCAGGCGCTGCGCAACTATGTGAACGACCTGCCTCAAAATGTTGCCGTGCTCGACGAGCAGGGCAACCGTTGGCGGGAAGACGCCACCAACGCCCACACCGACCGTTTCCGCGCCTACGTGCGCCACGAGATAATCCCCAAGGCGAAGGAGCGCAACGCCCAGCTGCTCGACACACTGTGCCGCACCATGAATCTCATAGCCGACGAGGACGATTACCTGAACCAGCTGGCCGAAGAGGCCGCCCAAACGCACTTCCAGTACAAGGGCGACGACGGCGATGGCGGCACCGACAGCTGCCTTCTGCTGCCCAGCTTCGGCGCGGTTGCCCTGCCCGTGCGCCGTCGCGCGGTGCACAGCCTGCTTCAGGGGCTGCTTGGCCCGGACGCGCGCATCGAGACCGCAACCGTGCAGACGGTTCTTTCCGCCTACGATGAAGACGGCATGCCCATCAGCGGTTTCGTCGAGAATATCCAGGGCGATTTAGCGGTAAGCGCAAACAAGCAGGGTGTTTTGGTAGAGCCTATGGCCGCCTTCCGTGCCCGCCGCAAGCCCAACCGCGTGTAGTCACTCGCATTCGCCCGGCCCGTCCAGCGCCCTGGCCGTCCAGCTCGCCTGCCCCGTCCGCCGCGCCCTTCGCCCACCCAAGCATCCCATCCCAAAGGAGACAACCCCATGCCCACCAAAACGCTTCCCGTCAACGTGATCCTTGCCTCTACCAGCCCCCGCCGCAAGCAACTCTTGGAAGAGGCCGGCGTCAAATTCGTCGCCTACAAGGGCACAACCGAAGTGGACGAATCGCTGGAGCCCGACCTTGCCGCCCAGCCCGAGGAAGCGGTGAAGAAGCTGGCCGAGCGCAAGGCCGGCGCCGTTATCCAGGACATCCTGGCGCAGAACCCGGTGGGCTTAGGCATCGTCATCGGCGCGGACACCACCGTCGTGCTCGACGGCGAGATGCTGGGCAAGCCCTACAGCGCCGACCACGCGCGCGAGATGCTGGGCCGCCTTTCCGGACGCACCCACCAGGTCATAACCGGCGTTTCCGTATGGTTGGTCATGCTGAACGACACCGAGGAGAACGGCGGCGACGGCAACGTTTCCCTGGCGTTCCGCTCCTTCGCCGAAACCAGCCACGTAACCTTCAAGGACCTTTCCGCCGAGGAGATCAACGCCTACGTCGCAACCGGTGAGACCATCGACAAGGCCGGCGCCTACGGCATCCAGGGCAAGGGCCGCGCGCTGGTGGAAGCCTACGAAGGCGACTTCAACAACATCGTGGGCCTGCCGGTGGAAACGCTGCTGAAGAACTTCCCCGACATCCTCAAGAGCGAGGTCGAGGTGGAGGTTCAGCCGCAGCAGGGATAAGCCGGCCGCCGGCCGCACCGGTGCCGCGCCCAAACTGCGCCGCCGGGCCTTTCCAGGGTGAAGATTTATTGCAGTTGGGCTACGCTCGGGTGCCTGCGAAAAGGGTTGCCGCGGCCTTTTGCTACACTTGCAATCTGTGTATTAGCGTTAATCCGCCTTTGGCGGGAAAAGAGGCCTTCGTGGACCAGCATCCCGATCTAGACCGAGTCCTATTCTCCGAGGAAGATATCCGCACGCGCGTGGCCGAGCTGGGTGCGCAGATCACCGAAGATTACGCGGGAAAGAGCATCGTCGTCATCTCCGTGCTGCGTGGCGCCGCCATTTTCATGGCCGACCTGGTGCGAGAGATCCACCTTCCTGTCGAAATGGACTACATGGCCATCTCCTCGTACGGAAACGGCATGAAAAGCTCGGGCGTGGTCCGCATCCTGAAAGACCTCACTAGCCAGATCGAGGGCAGGCACGTGCTCATCGCCGAGGATATCCTGGACAGTGGCCTTACCCTTCGCTACCTCATGAAGAACCTCGAATCGCGCGAGCCCGCATCCATCGAGGTTGCAACGCTTCTGCGCAAGGATACGCCCAACCAGGCGAACATCAACTGCAAGTACATCGGCTTCGAGTGTCCCGACGAGTTCATCGTGGGCTACGGCCTCGACTACGAGGAACGCTATCGCAACCTTGCGTGCATAGGCGTGCTCAAGCCCGAGGTCACTGCCGAATAAAAACCAGCTAAAACGAACGCATAAGGAACGGCCCGTATGGCACAATCTTCCAACAACAAGAACCCG
>CAVFYB010000086.1:0-6043 GCA_963626845.1 Bacteroidaceae bacterium
CGTTTTCAGGCGCAAGCGAATCAACGCCGCTTGCGCGGGTAGCGCAGGCGGCGTTGGGAGAAGCGTTTTGTTCGGGTGCGTTAGGCACCGAACACCTTTGCGATGGAGTTGTCCAGACGGGCAACCACGGTAGCGCGGTCCATCAGCTCGATGGACTCGAACAGCGGCGGCGAAACCTGCGAACCGGTGATGGCAACGCGGATGGGCTGGAAGATGAGCTTCTTCTTCAGGTCCAGCTTCTCGGCCAGCTCGGCAACGGTGTCTTGCAGCGGGTCGCACTCCCACGGAATGCTCTCGTCGGCCAAGATGGCGCGCACTTCCGCCAAGACCTCGTCGGCGCGGCAGCCTTCCTTCAGCAGGTTCTTCTGCACCGACTTCTCGTCCAGCTCGACGGTATCGCCGGCGAAGATGAACGCCAGCTTCTCTGGTGCCTCGGTAAGGCGCTTCATGCGCTCGGCAACCAGCGGGTACAGCTTCTCGAACCACTCGTGGCGCTGCTCGATATCGGCCTGCGTGGTAAGGCCGGCCTCGATCAGGAACGGCGCCACGGCATCCACCCAGGCGCTGGCGCCCATGGCCTTGATGTACTCGCCGTTCATCCAGTCCAGCTTGGTTTCGTCCAGGATGGCGTCCTTCTTGGTGATGCGGTCCAGGCTGAAGTTCTGGCACAGCATATCGCGCGGGATGATGGTGGTGTCGCCGTCCAGGCTCCAACCCAGAAGGGCAAGGAAGTTGACCAGCGCATCGGGCAGGTATCCCATCTTCAGGTACTGCTCCACGCTGGTGGCGTTGCGGCGCTTCGAGAGCTTGCGCCCGTCGGAACCTAGGATCATGGAAAGATGCGCGAACGTGGGCACCTCATAGCCCAGCGCCTCGTAGATAAGGATCTGACGCGGGGTGTTGGAAAGATGGTCGTCGCCGCGGATAACGTGGGTGATGGCCATGTTGGTGTCGTCGCACACCACCGCGAAGTTGTAGGTGGGGGAGCCGTCGGTGCGCACCAGGATCATGTCGTCCATGACGTCGGAGGGGAAGCTCATGTGGCCGTACACCGCGTCGTCGAACTCGATGGGGCCGTGGTTCTCGGGAACCTTCAGGCGCCACACATGCGGCTCGCCGGCGTCGATACGGCGCTGCGCCTCGTCGGCGGGAATGCAGCGGCAGGTGCGGTCGTAGCCGGAATAGCCGCCTTCGCTTTCCTCTGCCGCGGCGCGCTTGGCGTCGATTTCCTCCTTCGTGCAGAAGCAGGGGTACACCGCACCCTTTTCCTTCAGGCGCTCAAGCGCGGCGGTGTAGGTGTTGAAGCGCTGCGTTTGCAGGTAGGGGCCGAACTCGCCGCCCACTTCCGGGCCCTCGTCCCAGTTCAGGCCAAGGCCGCGCATGCCGCGAAGGATAACCTGCTTGTTCTCTTCGGTGGAGCGCTCGGGGTCGGTGTCCTCGATGCGCAGGATGAAGGTGCCACCCGTTGCGCGGGCGAACGCCCAGTTGAAGATTGCGGTGCGTGCGCCGCCGATGTGCAGCTCGCCGGTGGGCGAGGGGGCGAAGCGTACGCGGACGGGCTTTTGCTGGTCGGTCATCTTTCGCGTTCCTTTCATTTCGTTCGGCTCTGATGATATACGAAGCGACCTTCGTTGCGGGCAGGCTGTGCGGGGTTATCGCGAAAAGCCTTCAGGGCGCGTTTGGGCGCAGCGGTTGGTTCGGTGGGCTGGCGGGCGGGCCCGGTTGCGACGGTTGCGGCAACCGGGCGGCGGCAATGTCTGTTGCCGCGCGAAACGGCTTCGGCGCCTTTTGCTACTTGGCCTTCGGCTTTTCCGGGTTGGGCGTGAGCGGGGCATTGGGGAACGCCTTGCGCGCCAGGTTCGCGATGAGCTTCGCGTTATCGGTGGCGGGCTGGAACGAGGAGTCGAGCGAAAGCTGGTAGTTCTCCGAGCTGCCCCATTCCTTGCCGGCGAAGCGGCGGCAGTGCTCTGCGCGCTCGGCGTCGATGCGCTCTATGGTCTCGGCGGCCTTCATGTGGTCCACGTTTTCGCGCTCCATGACGCGGCCGATGCGCGGCACCAGGGGCGCATGGATGAACACGTCGAACACGTTGCTGCGTCCCTTCAGGATGAAGTTGGCACAGCGCCCCACGATAACGCAGCTGCCCGTGTCGGCCAGCTTGGTGATGGCGCGCGCCTGGGCCAGCCATATGGGGTCCATCTCCTGGACGTCGGACACGAAGCGATCCTTCATGCTCTGCATGTACAGGTTGTACAGCAGGCCGCCGCGAACCTCCTGCTCATGCGCGGCGATGTAGCTGCGTGTAAGGCCCGACTCCTCGGCGGTGAGCTCGATGAGCGTGTGGTCGAACACGGGGATGCCCAGCTCCTTGCCCACGGCCTGGCCGATCTCGCGCCCGCCCGAGCCGAACTGGCGCCCGATGGTGATAACCAGCGGTGTGTTCTCGCCCTCGGTTTTGGGTTCGCTGGTTTCGGTGGGCGCATCCATGCCGGCGGCGGTAAGGGTGATGTGCCCCTGCACCGGGCAGAACTTCTCGAAACGGGGCAGGGCCTTGTTGAACAGCCCCACGATGGTCCCTACCGCAAGCGCGGCCAGGATGGTGCCCTCGCGCACGCCGTACAGCCCGCCGGAACACGCCAGGGAAACGATGGCCGCAACCACCACGTTGGTGCTGTCGAAGGCGACCTTGATCTTGGGGAACGCCACCTTGGTAACGCGCGATATAGCAAGGATGATGCCTTCGCCGGGAAGGGTAAGGAAGCTGGCCTTCACCTGCAGGAACACGCCGAACGCTGTCATCAGGCAGCCGATGATGCTCCACAGCACCTGAAGGCCGTAGTTGTACATGGGAATGAGCTCGCACACGGGCACGAACACGTCGATGAGCGCCGAGAACACGAACACGTAGGGTATCTGCAGCAGTTGCACGGGATTGAAGTTGCGGCGCAACAGGGCGATCTGGATGAACACGAACAGCACGTTCATGATGAAAGTCAGAACGCCGGTGGAAAGCGGGGTCAGGTACGAAAGCGTTGCCGGGAAGCACGAAACCGGCGAAGTGCCCAAACCCGTTGCGCGCGTGAGGGCCACGGAGGCAGACACGATGGAAACGCCTGCCAGCATGACTATCAGGCGCAAGACGACGTTGGGGACTTTGCGGTCGAAGAACGAATGCCAGGATTGGGTGAACTTCAAGGTAGGGAGGCCTTTCTTAGGGGGTGTTGGTTGCGTGTACTGGTTGGGCGGGTTGGGGCGGTGGTGCCCCTGCGCCCTTCTGCCGTTTGCCGACGTTGGGCTTCTCGGGGCAGGGGGAAAGCGGTGCTTTGGGGAAGGCACGCCGTGCGAACTTGGCTATGAGTGTTGCCGTGTCGTCGGGGCCCTCCAGGCTGGAGTCGATGGAAAGGTGGTGCCCCTCCGGAGCGTCCCAGGCAACGCCGGCGAACCGCAAGCTGTGCTCGGCGCGTTCGCGGTCGTTGGTCTCGATGCGGGCGGCGGCTTCTTCGCGCGGTACGTTCTCGCGCTGCATCACGTGGGCGATGCGCGCTTCAAGCGGGGCATGCACGAACACGGAAAGTACGTTCTTGCGGCCGCGTAGGATGGGTCCGGCGCAGCGGCCCACGATCACGCAGGCGCCGTCGTCGGCCAGCTTGGTGATGGCGCGCGCCTGGGCCAACCACACCCCGTCCATCTTCTCGGGCTCTGCGCCCACGTGCTGGTAGTTCTGCATATACAGGTTGTACAGCAAGCCGCGGCGAACCTCCTGCTCGTGGTTGGCCACGTAGGCGGGCGGGAAGCCCGATTCTTTCGCCGTCAGGTCGATGAGCGTATGGTCGAACACGGGGATGCCCAGCTTTTTGCCTACCGCCTGGCCGATCATGCGCCCGCCCGAGCCGTATTGGCGCTCGATGGCGATGACCATCGGCTGTTCGCCCGATTTGGCGGGCTTGGGCGCAGGTTGGTCGTCTTCGCCCATGGAAACTCCGATGACGAAGCTGATGTGCCCCTCAGTGGGGCAGAAGCGGCTGAAGTTCGGCATGATGCGGTTGTACAGCCCCACGATGGCGCCGGCAGCAAGCGCGGTGATGATGGTTCCCTCGCGCACGCCGTTCAGGGTTCCCATCGCAACCAGCGAGAGGACGACTGATATAACCACCATGGTGGAGTCGAAGGCTATCTTGCACTTGGGGAACGGCTTCTTCAGCGTATTGGAAACGGCCAGCACCAGGCCTTCGCCGGGCAGCGTGACGAAACTGGCCTTCACCTGCAGGAACACCCCGAAAGCGATAAGGAAGCAGCTGGCAATGTTCCAGGCAAGCTGAGCGGGGTAGTTCGGCATGGGAATGGCTTCGGCCACCGGCACGCACAAGTCGATGATCAGGCTGAACAGGAACACGAAGGGAACCTGCAGCACCTGCACGGGGTTGAAGTCGCGACGTAGTAGGATGACCTGCAGAAGCAGGAACACGCAGTTCATCACGAAGGTGCCCGTTCCGATGGTGAGCGGCGTGAAATAGGAAAGCGTCGCCGGCAGGCAGGATATGGGCGAGGTGCCCAGGCCCGTGGTGCGGGAAAGGGCGATGGCCATGGCCATGGAGAAGAAGCCGGCGCACAGCACGCAAAGGCGAAGGACGATGTTGGGAACGTTCTTGTTGAAGAATGCGTACCAGCGCTCAGTGAACTTCAAGTTGTCCCTTCCCAACACCAAACGCACACCAGGCGGTGCGCGGCGATCCGTGTTTTTCGATTGAATGGCGAATATCCCCATTCTATGACTGCTGAACATGTTCATACCTATTTCTCTATGGGGTTGCTATGGATTCGCTTTTGCGCGCTGTGAGCCTGCGGGTTGCACGGCGGCTGCAAGGCTGCGGGGGTGTCTGGTTGTACGGTCGTCTCGGCTGCTGCACTCTTCTCTTTCCATTTGAGGCTTGCGCACTCGTTTCGCCTCGGTCCGCGCTCGGCACACCCGGCCTTCAAGCTGGCTCCATGTGGGCGTGGTACGGTATCTTCGACAAACATCGATCAGCAACATGAAGGAGCGAACGTGAACTACGAAGAGCTGCGCGAAGAGATAAAGAACGCCATGAAGGCAAAGGACAAGCCGCGTCTGGGCATCCTTCGCCAGGTGCTGGGTGAAGTGAAGGACATCGAGGTGAACGAGCGCCGCGAGATCACCCCGGCCGATGTGGACGCCATGCTGAAGCGCACCATCAAGCAGACCAAGGAAACGCTGGACGGCTCCATCAAGGCCGGCACCGACCAGGAGCGCACCGACACGCTGGCTGCCCAGGTACAGATCCTGGAAGGCTACCTTCCCAAGCAGGTTTCCGGTGAGGAGCTTTCCGCGCTTATCGATGCCGTGCTGGCGGAAACCGGCGCATCCACCAAGAAGGAGATGGGCAAGGTCATGGGCGCGCTCACCCAGAAGACCGGCGGCAACTTCGACAAGGCCGCTGCCGCCAAGGAGCTTCAGGGCCGCCTGGCCTAGCGTAGCCGCCTGGTTCGCGCGCGGGGTGGCCGGGTGGTTCAGCGTGGTAAACTATCGAACCGTATGCCCCAACCGCTATTTGCGGGGCAAAGCAATTAGATTCATCCATTCAACCGGCGGGCGATATCATCGGTCGTTTCCGCCAAGGAAGAGAGCATGAGCATGAGCAAGGGAACCTATTCCTTTACCACTCCCATCTACTACGTGAACGCGGCGCCGCACCTGGGCACCGCCTACACTACGGTTTCCGCCGACGCGGTTGCGCGCTATCAGCGCATGAACGGCTACGACGTGGCCTTCGTCACCGGCATGGACGAGCACGGCCAGAAGGTTGCCGACACCGCCGCCGCCAAGGGGATGACCCCGCAGGACTGGTGCGACTCCATGGAGCCCGCCTTCCGCGATTGCTGGGACATGCTCGACATCACCTACACCGACTTCGTGCGCACCACCGAGCCGCGCCATGCTCGCACGGTGAAGAAGTTCTGGCGGGACCTGTTCGACAAGGGCTACTGCTACAAGGGTTCCTACGAGGGCTGGTACTGCGTGCACGAG
>CAVFYB010000087.1:0-5947 GCA_963626845.1 Bacteroidaceae bacterium
CACGCAGCGGAAAGCGATGCGCCCATGCTTGACTGCGCGCTCATCATCGACGACATAATGGCTTTCAAGGGTTGCTCGGACGATTACGTGGTCGACGACGTGGCTCGCAACATCATCAAGTGCGGTTTCAGCATCGAGCGCATGGACCTGTTCCTTCGCCTGGGGTACAAGCTCAACCAGCTTGAAAGGGAAGCGCACAAGCTTGCCAGCCGAATCGATAGAATGGGTATCTCGTACAATCGGGCCAACTTCAAGGATCTTATCGTGCTTATCTACGAAGAGGGTTTCCCTGAAAACGCCAGCGCCGAGCAGCTCTCCCGTATGCTTACCTTGGTAGAACAGATATTCTAGGGGCTGCTGGCGATGAGGATATTAAGCTATTCGTTCGAGACTCATCTGGAGTTCTCGGAGCCGGTTACCGCCCATAATTTCGTGTTGCGGTGCGCGCCGCGTTCTACCCCGTTTCAGAAGATCCTGGATTCCCAGCTCATCATCACTCCTGGCACGCACTTGATGGAGCTTGCCGACGGCTTCGGCAACCGTTTGCATGTGGGCGGTATCCCCGAGCCCCATTCCTCCTTTTCCTTCGTGAGCTACGGGCTGGTGATGGTGGACCAGCAGGCAACCGATTCTGAGACCGCACACCCCATGTATCTACAGCCTTCGCTTTACACCCAACCGAGCCACGAGGCGGAGGTGTTCGCGCGGCGTATCCTGCAGTGCATACCCCATGCCCCCATCCTGAAGAAGGCGATCGACCTGATGCATGCCGTGTATCGCCATTTCACGTACGACGGCGGTGCCACCTCGGTGAAGACCACGGCGCGCGAGGCGTTCGGGTTGGCCGCCGGCGTGTGCCAGGACTACGCCCAGGTGCTGATAATGCTCTGCCGCGTGGAGGGCATCCCTGCCCGATACTGCGCTGGGCTTATGGAAGGCGAAGGCGCCACCCACGCTTGGGTGGAGGTATTCGACGGCAGCAACTGGATCGGGCTTGATCCCACCAACGACAAGCTGGTGGACGAGAGTTACATCATCCTCTCGCGCGGGCGCGACTTCGAGGACTGCTCCATCGAGCGCGGCGTGATGAACGGGACGGGCACGCAGGTTCAGCACGTGAAAGCCACGGTAAGCAAAGAGGGCGGTGCAACCAGGTTCCAGGAAGAGGCGCAGTAGACCTTAGGATCCGCGTGGGTTTCCTTGCTCGAGCTTCGGCAACCTAGGGGCCCCAGATGCGCTGGTATTGCGGTGCGGTTTCTTCTGCTTGTTCGGCTATAATCAACTGGTTACCCTGCAAACAAGGATGAAGAAAGGTCGCACCGTGGCCAACAGCTACAAGCAAACCATGAATCTGCCGCGCACCGACTTCGCGATGCGTGCGAATTTGCCCGAGAACGAACCTAAGCGCCTTCAGTACTGGAACGACATCGATATCTATGCGAAGGTGCTCGAGAAGAACAAGGACAACGAGCCCTTCATCCTTCACGACGGCCCGCCGTACGCCAACGGCCCCATCCACATCGGCCATGCCTTCAACAAGATCCTGAAAGACTTCATCGTCAAGTACAAGTCCATGCGCGGCTACTATGCGCCCTACGTTCCCGGTTGGGACTGCCATGGCCTTCCCATCGAGAACAAGGTGGAAGAGCAGCTCGGCGAAGAGAAGATGGCCAAGATCGATACGGCCACTTTCCGCAAGATCTGCCGCGAGTACGCAACCAAGCAGCTCGACGGCCAGCGCGAGGGCTTCAAGCGCCTTGGCGTCCGCGGCGAGTGGGACAACCCGTACCTTACCTACCTGCCCGAATACGAGGCCGGTAACATCGAGATCTTCAAGAAGCTCTATCTTGACGGCAGCGTGTACCGCGGTCGCAAGCCCATTCACTGGTGCAGCCATTGCCATACCGCTTTGGCCGAAGCGGAGATCGAGTACAGCAACGAGGTAAGCCCTGCTATCTTCGTTCGCTTCGAGATGACCACCGTTCCCGCTGGCCTCGAGGCCTACGAGGACAAGCTCGATGTGGCTATCTGGACCACCACGCCGTGGACCCTTCCTGCCGATGCCTGCGTCATCCTGCACCCCGCAGCTGAGTACGTTGCCGTGATGGTAGAAGGCCGCGCTACCATCGTCGCCCGCGACCTGGTAGAGAAGTGCTGCGAGCGCTTCGGCTGGGCCAACGAGCTTGCCTGCGATGGTGCTGGCAACGAGTGGGCCATGACCGGCACCGACCTTGCCGGCAACGAGTACAAGCAGCCCATCTTCGGCGACCAGGGCGAACTGGGCAAGTTCATCTACGCCGACTACGTTACGCTTGAAGATGGCACCGGCATCGTCCACGGCGCTCCCGGCCATGGTGTCGACGACTACAACGCGGGCATGAAGTTCGATATCCCGGTTATCATGCCGGTCGACGACGACGGCAAGTTCTACGTCGGCGACGAGTTCGGCTTCGGCGGCCCCTGGGGTGGCATGGACGTGAACGAGGCCAACCCGGCCATCATCAAGTGGCTCGACGAGCGTGGCATGCTCATCCTGCACGAGGACATCGACCACAGCTATCCGCATTGTTGGCGTTGCCACGAGCCCGTCATCTTCCGCGCCACCACCCAGTGGTTCGTTTCCATGGACAAGACCGGCATCCGCGAGAAGGCCTCCAAGGCCATCAAGGAGCAGGTGAATTGGTTCCCCGGTTGGGCTTCCAACCGCATTGGCGCCATGGTGGCCGACCGTCCTGACTGGTGCATTTCCCGCCAGCGCTTCTGGGGCGTGCCTATCCCGGTGTTCACCTGTGATTCCTGCGGTGAAACGGTGGCAACTGCCGAAACCTTCGATGCGGTTATCGATCTTTTCAAGACCCAAGGCGCCGATGCCTGGTACAAGCATGCCCCTGCAGAATTCCTGCCTGCCGAAACCTGCTGCCCGAAGTGCGGCGCTGGGGTGGATCACCTGCAGGCCGACAAGGACGTCTTGGACGTTTGGTGGGAGTCGGGCGTAAGCCACACCTCCGTATGCGAGGCCCGCGACTATCTGCAGCGTCCCGCCGATGTGTACCTCGAGGGCTCCGACCAGCATCGCGGCTGGTTCCAGTCCTCCTTGCTCACCAGCGTTGCGGCTTACGGCATCCCGCCGTACAAGAACGTCATCAGCTGCGGCTTCACCATGGACAAAGACGGCAAGAAGATGTCCAAGTCGTTGGGCAACACTATCGACCCCAACGAGGTGAACAAGAAGCTGGGCGCCGAGGTCCTGCGCATGTGGACCAGCTCGGTGGATTACGGCCAAGACGTTTCCATCGGCGACGAGATCCTGCAGCGCACGTCCGACACGTACCGCAAGTTCCGCAACACCTTCCGCTTCCTGCTGGGCAACATCGACGACTTCAACGATGCAATCGATGCGGTTTCCTGGGACGAGCTTGAGCCCATCGATCAGTACATGATGGCCAAGACGGCTTCCATGCTGGACGAGGTGACGAAGGCCTACGACGAGTACCGCTTCCATGGCGTGTACCGCGCGGCTTACGATTTCGTGAACGACCTTTCCAACGTGTACATGGACGTTGCCAAGGACCGCCTGTACTCCGAAGCGCCGGCAAGCCCTCGTCGCCGTGCGGTTCAGACGGTGCTCACGAACATCCTCGAGGTGCTGGTCCGTGTGCTGGCACCTGTCCTTACCTTCACGACTGAAGAGGTTTGGCAGAATTACCCGGCCGCCATGCGCGAGCGCGAGGGACGTGAGGAATCCGTTCAGCTGGCATCGTGGCCTACGCGCGAAGGCTTCACCCCAGCTCTTCCGGCCGACACCGCCAAGCTCCAGGCCGAATGGGCCACCATCATGGAAGTCCGTGATGTGGTAACCAAGGCGCTCGAGGAAGCCCGCGGCCAGAAGGTTATCAAGAAGAGCCAGGAAGCGGCCGTCAAAGTCACGGTTCCTTCCGCTGCGCTTTCTGTTCTTGGCGCTTATGGCCAGGAGGTGTTCGAGGAGTTGTTCATCGTTGCGGCGGTAGAGTTCGTGGAGGGTTCTGAGCTTTCCTGCGAGGTCCTTGCCGCTGAGGGCGAGAAGTGCCCTCGCTGCTGGAACTTCCGCGAGCTGGGCGGCAACGCCAACCATCCTTGCGTATGCCAGCGTTGCGGCGATGCCCTTGATGCCATCGGTTTCAAGGAAGAGGAGTAAAGGCTCCTTGACGCATTCGCCTTCCGAAAAGAACTGCGGTGCCGCTCAAGCGGGCGGCACCGCTTTCAAGCGCAACCTTGCCCTTTGGGGCGGTTGCGCGTTTTTGTGGTTCGTGCTGGACAGGGTTACCAAGGCAGTTATCGACGGCAGCTATTCCGTGGGCGATGTGGTTGTCGGCAGCATAGGCGGCCTGCTTCAGTTCAACCTGGTTCACAACCGCGGCGTTGCCTGGGGCGCTTTCTCCGGTGCTATTCCGGTTATATCCATCGTTACGGCCCTTATGTGCGTTGTCATTGCCGCTTTTGCTGTCTACTGCGCCAAGCATTACGGAAAGCTTGAAGCGGTTGCCCTGGGCTTGCTGTTTGCCGGCGGCATCGGCAACCTGTTCGACCGCATCGTGTACGGCTATGTGGTCGATTTCATCACGCCGCTGTTCATCGATTTCCCGACATTCAACGTGGCCGATATCGGAGTAACCTGCGGCATAGCCCTGTTGTTCATCGCCTTGATTGCGCAGATGGCAAAAGAGGCGAAGGCCGACCGTTCTGGCGAAGAGGAGTAATCTATGGCTCGAAGCCTTTCTACTACGGTTACCGAAAACTACAACGACATGCGGCTCGATTCCTTTCTGTACGAATCGGGCCTTTACGAAAGCCGCAGCAAGGCCGTTAAGCAGATAGAGGCCGGCAAGGTGTTTGTGGGCGGCGCTACGCCGACGAAGAAGACCATCGTGCATACCGGCGATTTCATCGTGTATGAGGAATTCGAATCGAGCGACCGTGTGTTCCTTGAACCTCAGGATATCCCACTCGATGTCTTCTTCGAAGACGACGACCTTGCCGTCATCAACAAACAGGCCGGGCTTATCTGCCATCCTTCACCCGGGCACCCGGACGGCACGCTTTCCAACGCCTTGATATATCGTTATGGACGCGAAAACCTTGCGCATATCCAGGGTGATGATAGACCGGGCATCGTGCACCGCCTAGATGGTGACACGAGCGGTCTGATGCTGGTGGCCAAGAACGACGAGGTCGGCTTCCAGCTTCAGGACGAAATCCGTTCCCGCAACGTGAACCGCCGTTACCTCTGCCTGGTGCATGGCAACATCGCCAGCGACACGGGGCTCATCGATGCGCCCATCTTCCGCTCCGACAAGGTGCGTACGCGCATGCAGGTTTCCGACAAGCCACAGGCCCGTTCCTCGGTCACCACGTTCAAGGTGCTCGAGCGCTTCGAGTCCTCCAATAAGGACAACGGCTTCAGCCTTATCGAGTGCAAGCTGTATTCGGGGCGCACGCACCAGATCCGCGTTCATATGGAGTACATCCGCCATTGGTGCGTGGGCGACCCGATGTACGGTACGCCTGGCAAGGCGGACAACCTGGGTCTTACGCGCCAGTTCCTTCATTCGTACTTCATCGAGTTTGAGCATCCGCGTACCGGCGAAACCTTGGAGTTCTTGGCTCCGGTACCGGCGGACCTTCAGCGGACGCTAGGGAAGCTCTCTGAGCGTCGTATCGGCCTTACCGATTTCGGTAGGGAAGTGCTGCAGAAGTACTGTTCCGAGGGACGGGGCATTCAGCTGCCGGAGGGTTGCGGCCCTGCAGAGGTGGAATCTTTCACCTTCCTGAAAGTTTAGTAAATTACCCCTTTGCAATTGCTTGCGTTTGGGTTATTATAAGCGAGCTGCTTCGGAAGGAAGCAACCAAATAGATCGGGTTGTGGCGCAGTTTGGTAGCGCACTTGACTGGGGGTCAAGGGGTCGCAGGT
>CAVFYB010000088.1:0-5912 GCA_963626845.1 Bacteroidaceae bacterium
CCGCCGCTTCGCTCGCTTTGTGCTTTTCGCATCCGCGCTGCGGCGGGCGAAGCGGCGTTGCGCTATACTTCCATCCACATGCGAAGACGAAGACAGCGCACTGCCCTTCGCAAGCCCACAGAGAGGGTTCCCTGGCTGAAAGAACCCGGCGTGCAAGCAGTGCGATTCCCTTTACCAGCATCAAGGTGAAAGCAGGGCGCGCAGGCGTGGACGTTACTAGCCTTGGCGGGAGCTCCCGTTACAGAGCAGCATAAGTGGGTGCACCGCGCGGCAACGCGGGCGCATCAACCAGGGTGGTACCGCGAGAGCCCTTCTCGTCCTTGGATTATCCAGGACAAGAAGGGCTCTTTTTTCATACCGGGGCGTCCCTGGCGCCGCCGGAACAAGGTTTCAGGAAAGGTTGCAAGGAATGTCAGTTATCGACGATATCAAGTCCCTGCATGCCAATACGCTCGAGGCTATTGGCAAGACGCCTACCACCGACGCGCTGGAGAAGATCCGCGTGGAGGTAGTGGGCAAGTCGGGCACGCTCACCGGGTACCTGCGCGCCATGGGCCAGGTTGCCAAGGAGCACCGCGCCGAGGTGGGCAAGACGGTGAACGCCGCCCGCAACGAGATCGAGGCCGCGCTCGAGGCCAAGAAGAAGGAGCTGGCCCACGCCGAGCTCGAGGCCAAGATGGAAGCCGACGCCATCGACATCACACTCCCCGGCCGCTCCCAGCAGATGGGCACGCGCCACCTTATCAACGCCATCTCCGACGAGATCTCCGAGATTTTCCTGGGCCTGGGCTACACCGTGCTCACCGGCCCCGAGGTGGAAACCGACTGGTACAACTTCACCGCGCTCAACGCCCCTGAAGACCATCCCAGCCGCGGCCTGGCCGATACCTTCTACGTGAAGGACAACACCGGCGCCGAAACCGCCGTGAAGGGCGAATCGGCCGTTCTTCTGCGCACCCAGACCTCGGGCGTGCAGGTGCACGCCATGGAAGACCGCGAGCTTCCCATCTACATGATCGCCCCCGGCAAGGTGTACCGCCGCGACGTGGCCGACCCCAGCCACCTGCCCCAGTTCAACCAGTGCGAGGGCCTGGTGGTGGACAAGGGCATCACCTTCGGCGACCTGAAGGGCACGCTGGACTACTTCTGCAAGCAGGTGTTCGGGCCCGAGCGCGAAACCCGCTTCCGCGCGCATTACTTCCCCTTCACCGAGCCTTCCGCCGAAGCCGACGTGAGCTGCGGCGTGTGCGGCGGCACCGGCCACCTGCACGACGGCGAGAAGTGCCGCATGTGCAAGGGCACCGGCTGGATAGAGATCCTGGGCTGCGGCATGGTGGACCCGAACGTGCTGCGCATGTCGGGCATCGACCCCGAGGTGTACTCCGGGTTCGCCTTCGGTGTGGGCATCGAGCGCGTTGCCTGCCTGAAGTACAACGTGCCCGACCTGCGCATGCTGCTGGAAGGTGATATGCGCTTCCTGCGCCAGTTCTAATGCGGCTCCGCTGGCAGCCGCCAGCGCAAACCGCTGTTGACCTTGTTCCAACCAGGGCTTTTGGCCAACTGGTTGTTGGATAGAAAGAGACGAACATGAAAGTATCTTTGAAATGGCTTTCTGATTATGTGGAGGTTCCGGAGGACACCAAGGCGTTCTGCGACCGCCTGGACCTTACCGGCACCGGCGTCGAGGGCGTGGACCGCTTGGGCGACACCTTCGACGGCGTGGTGGTAGGCCATGTGCTCACCTGCGTTGACCATCCCGATTCCGACCATATGCACGTGACCACGGTGGACGTGGGCGCCGAAGAGCCCGTGCAGATCGTGTGCGGTGCGCCCAACATCGCCGCCGGCATCAAGGTTCCCGTCGCCACCATCGGCGCGGTGCTTCCCGGCGACTTCAAGATCAAGAAGTCGAAGCTGCGCGGCGTCGCCAGCTGCGGCATGTGCTGCTCCCAGCGCGAGCTGGGTATGGGCAACGACCACGAGGGCATCTGGGTGCTTCCCGAAGACGCCCCCACCGGCCAGCCCATCGCCGACTACCTGAAGCTCGCCGACACGGTGCTCGACCTGGAGATCACGCCGAACCGCCCCGACTGCCTTTCCGTGGTGGGCTTCGCGCGCGAGGTGGGCGCCATGTACCAGGTGCCCTACACCGACCCGCTGCAGGAAATGGCCGGCAAGCTGGAGCTTTGCTCCGATGCCCCCGCGCTCGATTCCGAGGTGGGCATCACCATCGCCGACGAGGTGCGTTGCCCGCGCTATTCCGCCCGCGTCATCCGCGGCTGCAAGGTGGGCCCCAGCCCCGATTGGATGGTCGAACGCCTTGCCGCCATCGGCCAGCGCTCCATCAACAACATCGTGGACGTCACCAACTACATCCTGTTCCTGTTCGGCCAGCCGCTGCACGCCTTCGACCTGGCGAAGCTGAAGAACGCCGACGGCAAGGCCAACATCGTGGTGCGCGCCGCCGAGGAGGGCGAGAAGCTCACCACGCTCGATGGGGAAGAGCGCTCGCTTACGCCCGACATGACCGTCATCTCCACCCCCGAGCTGGGCGCCGTGGCACTTGCCGGCGTCATGGGCGGCCTTGAGTCCGAGGTGACCGAGGAAACAGTGGACGTGCTGCTGGAAACCGCCACCTTCGAGGCCGGCCGCACCAGCCGCACCAGCCGCAACCTGGGCCTGATCTCCGAGAGCTCCATGCGCTACGAGCGCGGCGTGGACGACCACGGCATCGAGGTACGCTCGGCCGCCGCAGCCGCCCTTATCGCCGAGGTTTCCGGCGGCAAGGTGAGCTGGGCCGAATCGAACGACCAGGGCATCATCGACCAGTGGCCGCTGAAGTCCGAGCAGCCGCACCTGCAGTTCCGCATCAGCCGCTTCAACGCTATGATGGGCGCCCAGGTTCCCCGCGAGTTCATCGTGGACATCCTTGGCCGCCTGGGCTGCGAGGTGGCCGATGGCTCCGACGCCGACACCCTGGACGTGGTGTGCCCCACCTTCCGCCCCGACCTCCCGCGCGAGATCGACCTGTACGAAGAGGTCCTGCGCCTGTACGGCATGGACAAGATCACCCCCACGCTTCCCGGCGGCCGCGGCCGCTTCGGCGTGCGCTCCGAGGCGCAGCGCATCCTGGACGTGGTGAACAACACCATGCGCGCTTGCGGCCTGAACGAGACCATGACCTACTCCTTCGCCGACCCGAACGAGATCTCCCAGCTGCGCATGCCCACCGAGGGCCTGGGCATCCCGGTTGAGCTGCTGAACCCGCTGAACACCGAGCAGTCCGTCATGCGCCAGTCCATCATCCCGGGCCTGCTGCGCAGCGTTGCTTACAACCAGAGCCGTGGCGTGCACAACGTGCAGCTCTACGAAACCGGTGTGGTGTTCTTCGGCGCCGAGGGCCACAAGAGCCCCAAGGAGCGCCAGCGCCTGGCCGCGGTCATGGCCGGCTCCATGGCCGACCCGGCCTGGAACAACAAGCCCGCTGCCTTCGACTTCTTCGATGGCAAGGGCGTGGTGGAGAACCTGCTGCGCGAGCTGGCCGTTCCGAAGGTCCGCTTCAAGGCGCTTTCCGCCGAGGACGCCCCGCACCTGCAGCCGGGCCGCGGCGCGCAGGTGCTCTCCGGCGGCACGCTGCTGGGCTGGTTGGGTGAGATCCACCCGCTGGCAACCGAGGCGTTCGAGGCGCAGGCGCCCATCGTTGCCCTGGAGCTCGACCTTGATGCGCTCATCAAGAGCGCCCGCCCTGCCCGCGACTACGTGGACGTACCCGTGTTCCCGGCCGTCACCATCGACGTCGCCTTCGTGGTAGACGAAGAGGTCACGCACGAGCAGCTTTCCCGCTGCATCAATTCCGCCGGCGGCAAGCTCCTGGAATCCGCCCAGCTCTTCGACGTGTACCGCGACGAGAAGCGCCTGGGCGCTGGCAAGAAGTCCATGGCCTACGCGCTGGCGTACCGCTCCGCCGACCGCACGCTCACCAGCGAGGAAGTGGACAAGCAGCACACGCGCCTTATCAAGAAGGTATGCGGCGCCACCGGTGCCGAGGTCCGCGGATAGGCGGTTTTCCGCTGACGGTGTGGCCGGCCAAATCGCGGCTTGTTGGGAAAGGCGGGGTAGTGCTCCCCGCCTTTTCTTATACAATCGGGTGGATAGACGAAAGGAGCGCCGGCATTTGAGCTCAGCCGAGGGAAACGCGAAGGGCAAGCGCGCAAGGAAGGTGCGCCTTTCTGCCGATGGAACCCCCTACACCGCGTGGCAGAGCCGCACCCGAGTGCTCTGCCTGGTGTACGTGGTTTGGGCGCTGGTGGAAATCGCCACAGGTGCCGGGTTCCTTACCATCCGAGCCATTGGGATGTTCGATCCTACCGAGCCGGTGCCCATTATGACGTTCGGGTCCTCCACGGTGGTCAGCGGCGCGCTGAATCTGCTTGTTGCTTTAGCGGGCCTATGGGGCGCGCACAACCCGCATCGCATCACCGTGTTCTTCTGGGCAACGCTGCTTGCCGCCCTGCTTTCGTCTTGGCAGGTCGCCAGTGCATGGAGCATGGGAGAAATGGACCCGGCCATGGTGTTCTCCTTGGCAGTTACGTTGGTGTATGCAACCTGCGCCTGGCAGGTCCGTGGGCAAACGGGGTACTTCGACAACCATCCGCACCCCGAAGACCCCGACGAGCTGCCGCTTAAGCGCGATGCTAAGGCCATAGAGGCTGCGGTAGAGGAAAAGACCCACGAGCTGGAAGCGGCTAAGGCCGAAGCGGAAGCCCAGCTCGAAGATGTAAAAGAACAGTTGGAAGCTGCCAAGCGGCAGTTGGGCGAAAGGAAGTAACATGGCCCTTTCCGATCTCCTGGGAATCGAGCTTGTTGAAAGCACTCCCGAAAAGTATGTTACCCGCATGCTGGTAACCGAGAACATGCTACAGCCCCATGGCGTGCTGCACGGCGGGATCAGCGCCGCCCTGGCAGAAAACGCCGCCAGCCAGTGCTGCACCGACCACTACGATTCCGACAAGATGTTCTTCCTGGGCGTGGAGGTTTCCAGCACGCACCTTCTTCCCGTCAAAGCAGGCGATACCGTGGAAACGGTGGCAACCCCCATCCGTGCCGGCGGGCGCATCTCCCAGTGGAAGATCGAGCAGTTCCGCCTTTCCGACGGCGAGCTGTTCAACGTCTCCCAGATGACGATGTACGGCAAGAAGAAATAACCGCCGTGTTGAAGGCCGAGGGCAGCAGAATCGCCCTCGGCCTTATTTGTCGAATTTGGCCTAGCAGAACCTAATCGCTTGCGAAAGAACCTCGGCGTTTCCCAAAACGATGCGAAGCGGATGCGAAAGCGCACGCAAATCCGTGCGGTGTGAGTCGGTTTGTTGCATGCCTACGCTATAGTCGCCCCTGATGGGAGGGGTGTTCAATGGCGGTTATGCTTGCTTTGCTGTTCGTTGTCTTCGTGGCCGTTACGGTTGCCGATGTGCGCGAACGCGCGGTCTACATTCTGCATCTGCTGGTGTTGGCACTGCTGCGGGTTGCAGTTGCGCTGTACGCGCTTGCCGCCAGCGCGTTTTCGGCAGGCTTCGGTGCGCCTTGGCTGGAGTTGTCGCTGAGCGCGTGGGGGTTCGCCGCTTTGGCGCAGCAGGCGCTCGTTGGGCTGGGTGTGGCCTTGCTGCTGTGGCTGCTGGGCCTCGCAGTGTCGAAGGCAGTGGGGCATGAATCGGTTGGCAGGGGAGACATCCTGCTCATCGCCACTTGCTGCCTGTTCCTTCGCTTGGGCCAGCTGGAGACGTACCTTCTGCTTGTTGCCCTGGCGGGTGCGGCGATGGCCCTGTTCTGGCGCTTCGCCCGGGGAAGTGAGACGTTCCCCTTCGCCCCGGCCCTGGTGTGGCCCTGCTGGGCAGTGCTCCTGATGGCGGGATAGC
>CAVFYB010000089.1:0-5903 GCA_963626845.1 Bacteroidaceae bacterium
TTATGGTGGGCATCGCCGCGAAAGGCATAACCCAGCGCGCCGAGCGTCGGGGGTACTAGGCAAAGGCCTTGAGCGGGATGCTTGTAGGCGGCCCAGGTCCGGGGAATATGCGGCACGGGCATCGGCTCGGTGTGAGGCGTTGCCCTGTGTTACAGGTATGAAAACCTTTGGTAACCGGGAATTCATGCCGGCAATTCCGCTAATATAGAAAAGCGTTTGAAAGTCATGCAAAAAGGGGTTTCGGGCGCTTTTTTATTGCGTTCGTCTAGGTTGTTTCGCAAAGGAGAATCATGGCAAAGCACATCTTCGTCACTGGCGGCGTTGTATCCTCGCTGGGCAAGGGCATCACGGCGGCATCGCTCGGTCATCTGCTGAAGGCCCGCGGTTACAAGGTAACCATGCAGAAGATGGACCCGTACCTGAACGTGGACCCCGGCACCATGAGCCCCTTCCAGCACGGCGAGGTGTTCGTTACCGACGACGGCCACGAAGGCGACCTTGACCTGGGTCATTACGAGCGCTTCATCGACGAGAGCCTTTCCCGCGAATCCAACTTCACCCAGGGCTCCATCTACAAGAGCCTTATCGCGCGCGAGCGCCGCGGCGACTTCCTGGGCGGTACTGTTCAGGTTATCCCGCACGTGACCAATGCCATCAAGGAGCGCCTGTACCGCATCGCCGAGCAGTCCAACGCCGACATCGTCATCTCCGAGATCGGCGGCACCATCGGCGACATCGAGTCGCAGCCCTTCATCGAGGCGGCCCGCCAGTTCAAGAAGGAGCGCCCCTACGGCGACGTGCTGTTCGTGCACGTTACCCTGGTTCCCTACATCGCCGCTGCCCACGAGGTGAAGACCAAGCCCACGCAGCACAGCGTTAAGGAGCTGCGCTCCATCGGCGTGCAGCCCGACTTCATCGTGTGCCGCTCCGATCACGAGATCTCCGATGGCGTGCGCGAGAAGATCGCCCTGTTCTGCGACGTTTCCTCCGACGACGTGCTGGCCTGCATCGATGCGCCCTCCATCTACCAGGTGCCGCTTTCCCTGCACAGCCAGGAATTCGACATCAAGGTGCTCAAGCGCCTTGGCCTCGAGCAGCCCGAGATCGACCTTACCCCGCTCACCTCGTTCCTTTCCGCAGCTGAGGGCTGCGAAGGCCGCGTGGACATCGCAGTGGTGGGCAAGTACGTAAGCCTGCCCGACGCCTACCTTTCCATCATCGAGGCGCTCTACCATGCCGGCGTTGCCAACGGCGTGCATGCGGAAGTGCACCTTATCGATGGCGAAGAGCTGAATTCCCAGAACGTCGAGAGCGTCTTGGGCGACATGGACGGGATCCTGGTTCCCGGTGGCTTCGGCCAGCGCGCGTTCGAGGGCAAGATCGAGGCGGCACGTTACGCCCGCGAGAACAACATCCCGTTCCTGGGCATCTGCCTGGGCCTTCAGGCTGCCGTGTGCGAGTTCGCCCGCAACGTTGCCGGCCTTGCCGGTGCCACTTCCGCCGAGTTCGACGAGGCTGCCGAGTATACGGTGATCGACCTCATGCCCGAGCAGGAAGACGTGGAAGACAAGGGCGGCACCATGCGCCTGGGCGCCTATCCCTGCAAGCTGGACAAGGATTCGCTTGCCTACCAGGTGTACGGTGAGGAGATCATCTACGAGCGCCATCGCCATCGCTACGAGGTGAACAACGCCTACCGCGACAAGCTCACCGAGGCCGGCCTGCGTATTTCCGGCCTTTCCCCTGATGGCCGCCTTACCGAGATGGTAGAGATCCCGGGACATCCGTGGTTCCTGGCAAGCCAGGCCCACCCCGAGTTCAAGAGCCGTCCCACCAAGCCCCATCCCTTGTTCGAGGGCTTCGTGGGCGCCGCGCTGAAGCATCGCGCATAGTGTTCCTTGCGTTTTCGTGAAGCGGCATGCCCTTGGGCGTGCCGCTTTTTGCTTTTCGGAAGGGGGAGTGGGTTCGACTTGTTCTACTTGGAAGATTATCTGGGCTACCTGGTGGCCGAGCGCGGCGCTGCGTCGGCAACGGTGCGCGCATACCGCAACAATCTGCTTAGATACCATGAGTTCCTAACGGATAAGCGCGGAATCGCTTCCGTACAAGAGGTGCAGCGCGCCGACATATCGGCCTACGTTGCCTTCCTTTCGGAGGAAAGGAAGTTCCGCCCATCCACCATGGAGCAGCATATCTCGGTGATCAAGGGCTACCACCGCTTCCTGGTGCGCGAGGGCTTTTGCGGCAAAGATCCGTCCCAGACCATCCCCCTGCCGCGCAAGCCGAAGGCTCTGCCCGACGTGATCTCTATCGATCAGGCCACCCGCTTGCTGGACGGGATGCCCCGCGACACGCCCATCGCCCTTCGCGATGCCGCCATCCTGGAGGTGCTGTATGGCTGCGGTCTTCGCGTGAGCGAGCTGGTGGGGCTCGACCTGGACCGCGTGTACTTCGAAGAGGAATGCCTTCGCGTGCTGGGCAAAGGCTCGAAGGAACGTATCGTTCCCTTTTCAGGCATGGCGGCGAAGCGGATGCAGGAGTATCTGAACGACGCGCGGCCGAACCTGGTCAGCGCCAAGGCCGGCCCTACTTCGGCGGTGTTCCTGAATGCCCGCGGCGGCCGTCTCTCGCGGCAGAGCGTGCGTTCCATCGTTGTCAAGGCGGGCCTTTCCATAGGCGTGAAGGACCTCCACCCGCACACCTTGCGCCATTCGTTTGCCACGCATCTGTTGGAGGGCGGGGCGGACCTGCGTGCCATCCAGGAAATGCTGGGGCATTCCGACATTTCCACCACGCAGATCTACACCCACGTGCAGGCGAACCAGCTGCGCGAAGAGTACTTCGCCGCCCACCCGCGCAGCTAGGCATTACGCCGGCGCGAGTGACAGCCGGAGCGTGCAATCAACCTTGCTCTCATGCAGCGGCGTTCCTCCGAACGACGCAAGACCGCAGTTTCTGGTGGGTTGGGCGGTTTCCGGGACTCGCTCTACCCGGCTTCCCCTTTCTTCCCCCTTTTCTGCCAAAACCGCCACCGTTCTCACTCGGACCCCCCTTACTGCGTCCTAGATAAGGGTTTCGGGGCTAAATTATGGTGAAGATGTAACGCGTTACCCATGTTCAAACAAAATCCACCCCACCTCTTCCCCGGGCAATATATCCGATACGTGGTGCTAATTTAGTGATGTAATCGCAATATCTTGTACCTTCTTGTTTTCTAGGCTTTTGAAATCCAGCCATTCGCGGGTTTGAGAGGGGAGAAGGTGGGAGAAAATCCCATTTTGTGTTGCGAGGTAGGGGGGCGTGACCTAAAATAACCTTCACGAGATACCCCAAGGAAGGAGGGAGGCGTGAACGAGCTTCTTGGCGAATTCAGTCGCAAGATCGACGCCAAGGGACGCTTGTCTTTGCCTGCCGATTTCCGCAAGGAACTCTCGGAAGATCTCAGGTTGACCCTCAGTATCGACAACAGCTGCCTCTACATCTTCGAAACGGAAGGCTTCAACAATTGGGTTGCCAGCCTTTTCGAAGCGCAGGGCGGCTTCAATGTCGGCAATGCGAAGATGGTTCGCCAAAGAACGCTGTTGAATGCTCGCGCCGGCAAGTGCGAGATCGACAACGTCGGCCGCATCAAGGTCCCTGCCTCGCTTCGCGAAACGGCAGGCCTGGATAAGGACGTCGTGGTCATTGGCAACGGCGATCACATCGAGATCTGGGATGAGGAGCATTGGAACCAGTTCGCGCTCGACACGGATCTTTCCTCGCTGTGCATGTAGCTGGTTTTGGTGTACGAACGATGACAAACGAATATCGGCATATTCCCGTTCTGCTTCCCGAGTGCATGAAGTACCTGCGCCTTTCCGCCGGAAAGCGCTACGTTGATGCAACCCTCGGCGGGGCAGGGCATTCCCTGGAAGCCGCAAAGCTTATCGGCCCCGAAGGCCACCTTATCGGCATCGACCAAGATGCGGTTGCCCGCGCAGCCGCAACTGAACGCTTGGCCGCCTTGCCCGACGAGGTTCGCCCGAAGGTAGACGTGCTTGCCGGCAACTTCGGGGATTTGGATTCCCTTCTTGTTGCTGCCCGGGTTCCCTCCATCGATGCCATCCTGTTCGATATCGGGGTTTCCTCGGTGCAGATAGACACACCTTCTCGTGGCTTCTCCTTTAAGGAGACCGGTCCTCTTGATATGCGGATGGATTCGAGTAATTCCACACTAACCGCAGCTGAGATCGTCAACACCTACAACGCAGCAGATCTCACTCGAATCATCCGTAACTATTCCGACGAGAAGTGGGCAAGCCGTATTGCCGAGTTCATCGTTGCGGCCCGCGAAGAGGCGCCGCTTCAGACGAGCGAACAGCTCGTCGAGGTCATCAAAGCCGCCGTACCCGCTTCTGCGCGTCGCGCAGGCGGACATCCGGCCAAGCGCACGTTCCAAGCGCTGCGCATAGAGGTGAACGGCGAGCTCGACGTTCTGAAGAGCGGGCTCGAGTCGGCGGTTCGCTGGCTTGCTCCCGGTGGTCGCATCGCCGTGATCAGCTACCACTCGCTGGAAGACCGCATCGTCAAGGACTTTTTCCGAGAGTACTCGAAGGGATGCACATGCCCGCCGGACCTTCCGGTGTGCGTTTGCGGGAACAAGCCGATACTCAAGGTTGTCACGCGCAAGCCTGTGCTCCCAACCGAAGAAGAAATACAGCGCAATCCTCGTTCGCGCAGCGCAAAGCTCAGGGTGGCCGAGCGCTTGGACGAGAATGCATGAACGGAACGCCCTTTAAGAACCAGTAACGCAGCAGGGAGGTGAGCAGATGTCCGGCATGCCCGCATACCGCTATGACCATGCGATGCCCCAGCCCTCCCGGCACAAGCATTCCGCGCCTTCCGTGCGCGTGGTTCGCGGCCGCAAGCATTCTGCTTACCCCACGCTTTCCGACTTCCACGTCCTTGCTATCAAAATGGGCGTTGCCCTTTTGGCTGTGTTCCTAGTAATCGGCTTCGTCCGCGTCGCCCTGGCTTCTGCCGCCTACAGCACTGCATCCGAGGCAAGCAGCCTTCGTGCGCAGATCTCCGATGCGCGCACCACGGGCGAATCCCTTGCCGTTCAGGAAAGCCTTCTTTCCAGTCCCAGCAACATCCGCACCGAGGCAGGCAATCGCCTTTCCATGACCGCCGGCTCGGCCACGGAAACCATGACACTCTCTGTTGACCCTGTTGCCATCGATTCCGACGGCAACCTTTCCTTTGCGCAAAGCGTCGCCCGCCTTGCATCGCAGGGGTAGCTCCCATGGATTACCGGCCCCCTCGGCAGACGGGCTATCGCGGCCAGCGTCCGCGCGGTGACCAGCGCCCTCGCGATTCCCGTGCGGACCGCGAGCAGCGCTCTTATCGCCATCCCGCTGCGTCGGGGATGGATCATGGCATGTTCGATGGCCGTCTGAATTGGCTCATCCTTCTGTTCGCTGTGTTTGCCGTTATATTGATGGGGCGCCTGGTATGTCTGCAGATCATCGATGCCCAGAACAACCTGGACCGCGGCAGCTCGCGTGAGGTGACGGTGGATGTGCAGGCTCGCCGCGGCACCATCTACGATCGCAATGGCACGATCTTGGCAACCACAGTGGACGCCTACAACGTGTTCTGCCACCCCCATATGGTGGACACCGGCAAGGTGGACCAGCTGGCGAACGCCCTTTCTGCGGCATTCGGCGGCGAGGCCCAGGATTACAAGAACAAGATCACCCAGGACACGAACTTCGTCTACCTGTACAAGGGCGCCGACGAAGAGGGCATGAAGAAGATCAAGGAGCTCGGCATCGACGGGGTCGATTTCGAGAAGACCACCAAGCGCGTGTACCCGTGCGGTTCGGTGGGAAGCCAGATTATCGGCGTGCTGAACTCCGACG
>CAVFYB010000090.1:0-5884 GCA_963626845.1 Bacteroidaceae bacterium
TGTACCGCGTGCCCGACAACGAGAACTTCATGCAGCGCGTGACCGACCTTATCGACCTGAACGTGATGCGCATCGCCACGAAGAACACCGTTTCGGCGCAGTCGGGCATGGAGCTCGACGAGGCCTGCCAGATGATGGCCGAGAAGCGCATCAAGAAGATGCCGGTGGTGAACGAGGATGGCACCCTTATCGGCTCGCTTTCCCGCTCCGATATCATCCGCGCCACCATGGCGAACCTGGCCACCATCGAGACCTTGGCCAAGGAAGGCGAGGCGGCGAAAGCCTAGCCGGCCACAGCCAACAACCTAGACTCCTCCTTTAGCTCCCCGCACCAGGCCGACCCCTGCCTGGTGCGGGGTTTCGTTTGCGGGGCGAAAAAGGCGCGGGACTACCGAAAGGAGGGGCGCCCGCCGCGATGGCTGCAAGCCAATCGCACCACAGCACCCGCAGAAGTACGCCCGCAGGCGAGCATGGGGGGGCGCCCGCCATCGAGCGATTTGCAGCACCCGCAGAAGCACGCCTATAATGTGCGGCACATATTTTGGCAACGGCTGGCTGCGCTTCGGCGCAGGTGCTTGAACGCCGCAGGGGAATGAGGGTGAGAATCCCTCGCTATACCAGTAACCGTAACTTCGGGCTTGGCCCGATCAAGTCGGAATGCCTGCCGGCCCGCGCCCTGGACGAAAAGGAGCTCCCTTGAGCAACGAAGAAAGCCGCATCCGCGGCATGGCGCAGCGCGCTCTGGCGCTGTTCATGGCCATAGTTCTGGCCACCACCCTTACCCCCGGCCTGGCCCTGGCAAGCGATCAGCCCGCTGCCGGCTCCAACACTGCATCCGAGCAAAACGCAGCCGAGGGCTTTTCCGCAAACGACGCGGTACCTGCTGCTCTGACCGGCGAAGATGGCAACGCAGATTCCGACACCGAAGGCCAAGCCGACAACTCTTCGGCGGCAGGAAGCAACGCTAACGGAACCGAGACGAACGCTGTATCCGCCGATGGCGATGGCAAGTCCCAGACGAACACCGTTTCGGCAACGCTGAAGATCAGCCTGTACGGCACGGTGCTGGTTTCCCATACCTTCAGCATCGAAAAGGGCAAGACGGTCGAAGACCTGCTGAACCTGGCCAAAGAGCAGGGGTACATCGACACCTACGGCCATGGCGAGCCCTACACGGGATACACGTCCTACTACATAAACAGCATCACCATCAAGGGCGCAGAGTACGCCCAGCCCGCCGACTATTCGGAGTATTGGTCCAGCACCATCAACGGCAGCTGGGACACCACGGGCATCAACGAAACCACCATCGGCAGCGATGGCTTCTCCTACGAGCTGAACTACATTTCCTACAGCAAGCCCGACACCAAGTACGATGACGGCACGGGCGACTACCCCGTCGATCCGAGCGCCCAGCACCCCGATACCGCAGGGGAGAACGACACCACCTCGTACGTCAAGGGCAACGGGAACACCAGCGCGGTAACCTCTGCCCCCACCTCTTCCAGCAATGCCGAGCTGGCCTGGAAGAAGACCTACGGCAGCGGCTGCTATTCCGAGGTGCTCTCCATCGGCGATTCCGTGTACCTGGCCTCCTCCCTCTACAACGCCGATTACAGCAAGCAAACCGCCGTGCTGCATCAATTCAACCTGAACGGCGAGGAAACGGCATCGCTCCAGCTGTTCGGGGCCATCGACAGCACCTGCCGCATGGTGTACACCGACGGCGTTATCATCGTCCCCCTCTCCGATGGCCGCCTGCAGGGCGTCTCTGCCAGCCAGATGAAAACCATGTGGGTTTCGAACATCATCGCTTCAGGGGCGCAGAGCCTCTCTACCGTGACCGCTTCGGGCGGCATGGTGTTCACCGGCACCGTGAATTCGTTCGATCCCAGCTACCTGTCCGCGACGGGCACGTTCTTCGCCCTTAACGCCCTGACCGGCGAACGCGTGTGGGCGAACGAGGAAACCACGACGGGCTTCTACTGGGCCGGCGCCTGCAAAGTGGGCAACGTGCTGGTGTACGGAAACGACGCAGGCGCCCTTACCGCCGTTGACCCGGCAACGGGCAAAACCGTTTCGACGCTGAAGCTCTCTTCAGCCATCCGCTCTACCGTTATCACCAACAGCGCAGGCACCAAGGCGTTCGTCGTTTCCAACGACGGCACCCTGCATAAGGTTTCCGTGGCCACCGACGGCACCCTTTCCGAAGAAGGCTCTGTCAACTTCGCGCCCAAGAGCACCAGCACGGCAACGCTCTTCGAAGGCAACCTGTTCGTTGGCGGCCTAACCGCCGATGGCAAAGGCTCGCTGAGCGTTATCGACGCGGCAACCCTTCAGGCGAAGCAGTCCGCTCTCCTGCCCTACGAGGTGAAGAGCGCGCCCCTGGTTGCCAAAGGCGCCGATGGCAAGACCTACGCCTACTTCACCTGCAACGGTGCCGAGGGCAACTGGCCAAGCTACACCAGCGGCGGTGGAGCCTGGGTCTATTGCTTGGAAACCAACACGGCCGCGAAGCTCTTCGACGCCACGGGCGATTTGGCCAACTGGTGCATGCAGTCCATCACCATGGGTGCAAACGGCACGCTGTACTGGACCAACGACTCCGGCACGCTGTTCGCACTGGCAAGCTCCTCCTCGTCCGGTGACGACGACAGCAAGGGCGATGGGGATAGCCAAAAGAAGAGCGATGACGACGGCTCCAACGATCAGGGCAACAACAACGGCAACGGCAGCGAAAACAGTGGTGACAAGGCCGGCAACAAGAACGACTCATCTTCCAAAGCCGACAGCAGTAAATCCGCTGCCGCCAAGACGCCCGTAGCCAAGGCTTCGACAGAAAAGGCCGAGGCCAGCGAAGGCAATGAGCCGGTCACGGGCATTTCCGCCAGCGTCTCTTCCACCAAGAACGCTTCCTCCGACACCGAGAGCAGCGACGAGGAGTCGCAGCGGACCCCATGGCTGCCCATAGCGGGCATCGTTGTTGGCTGCGCAGGCCTTATTGGCGTGGGCACGTACCTGCTGCGCCGCCGCAACCAGTAGGCCACGGCCATGGAACAGGACCCGAAAAAGCTCACCCGCGCGCATAAGGTAGCGCTCTGCGTTATCTCCCTTGCCTGCTGCTGCATCATCGGCATATCGGCCTTCGCCTTGGTGGCGCCCAACGCCGTCAGCGAGCTTACCGGCCAGCAAGCGGGGCAGGCCACCGAACAGGGACAACAGGAACAGGGCAACGGAGCATCTGCCGAAGGCGGATCCGAGAACAGCGACGGTGGCGGCTCTTCGCCCCAAGGCAACGCCGACTCCAACACCGATTCCTCGAACAATGGGTCGTCCAAGAGCAGCGACACTGGCAGCGGCGACGATTCCTCCTCACAAGGCAGCGGCAGCAGCTCGTCCAACGATGGGCAATCGGGCGGCAGCTCTTCGGGTTCCTCGGATAGCGGATCGTCCAACAAGGACAGCAAGGATTCCGACACCGTAACCGTTTCGGTCTCCGTTTCCAGCAACGCCGCTGACGGGCGCGTTTCGGGCAGCGCCTCCCCCACGTTCGCACAGGGCGCCACCGTCTATGACGCCCTGTGCGCCACCGGGCTTTCCGTTACCGCCAGGAGCAGCCAGTACGGCATATACGTGAGCGCCATTGGCGGGCTGGCCGAATTCGAATACGGCGGGAACAGCGGCTGGATGTACTCCGTGAACGGCAGCGCGCCGAACGTTTCCTGCGGAAGCTACGTGCTCAAAGACGGCGACCGCGTTTCCTGGTACTACGTGAAGTAAATGAAGCCCACCGCCTTCGACGCCCAACATCCCAGCATTGCACTTGCCTACTTCGGGGCGGTCCTGGTTCTCGCCATGGCCGCCCCGCACCCGTTGCTGCTGGGCGCCTCGTTCGCGGCGGCGCTTGCGTACGGCATCTGGCTTAGAGGCGGCGGCGCTGTAGCGAAATCCCTGGCGTGGCAACTGCCGCTGATTGCAATCATCGTGGCGGTGAACCCCCTGTTCAGCTCTACCGGCACCACCGAGCTGTTCCGCATCGGCACCCAAGCCGTCTACGCCGAGGGCTATGCCAACGCCGCTACCATGGCGCTGCTGCTGGTATGCGTGATGCAGTGGTTCTCCAACGCCGATGCGGTGCTGGGGTCCGACAAGGTGATGGGCGTTTTGGGGCGGGCGCTGCCCACCGTGGGGCTGATGCTCTCCATGACCATGCGGCTTATCCCCCGCTTCGTGCGCCGCGGCCGCACCATCAACGCCGCGCTGGGTGCCTGCACTGCCGCGCACGCCACCGGCACCGAAGCGCACACCCCGCAGCGCCTGGCCACCGAAACAGCCAAGCCCCAAACAGCAGATACGAACGCAGCCACAGCCGCCTGCACCCAGCCTTCCCCCAAAACCCCCAAGCGCACCCGCCGTGCGCGCTTTTCCGACCAACTGCGCACGGTAACCACGCTGATGGGCTGGAGCATGGAAGACTCCCTGGAAGCGGCCGATTCCATGCGCTGCCGCGGATGGGGCGCCACCCGCAAGCGCACCACCTTCCAAAGGCAGCGCCTTCGCACCCGCGATGGCGTGCTGCTTGCCGTATTGGCCCTGCTTACCGCAGCGGCTGGGATTGTCGCATGGCAGCTTATGCAGGGCTTCGGGTTCTTCCCCGCCCTGCACGGCACGCTGGCAAGCCCCTTGGCCGCTGCGCTCGTTCCCCTGCTGTGCTTCCCCCTACTTCTGGAACTGCTCGGAAAGGTACGCCGATGAGCACTGCCCTGGAATTCGACCGCTTCACGTTCGCCTACCCTGCGCCAAACGGCGAAGAGCAGCGCCGCCCGATAGGCCCGCTTTCCCTTGACCTGGAAGAGGGCAGCTTCACACTGATCACCGGCGCTACCGGCTGCGGGAAAACCACCCTGTTGCGCAACTGCAAGCCCGAGCTGGCCCCAACAGGCACGCGCACGGGCGCCATCCGGCTGTTCGGACGCGATGCATCCCAGCTGAGCACCCGCGAATCTGCCTGCACCGTGGGGTTCGTAACGCAGAACGCCGACAACCAGATTGTGTGCTCGGAGCCCTGGCACGAGCTGGCCTTCGGGCTGGAAAACCTTGCCACCCCGCAAGACGCCATGCGCCGGCGCGTGGCCGAGGTGGCGCACTTCTTCGGCATGAACAGCTGGCTGCACCAAAGCACCGACTCGCTTTCCGGCGGGCAGAAACAACTGTTGGCCCTGGCCAGCGCCCTGGCGTGCGCCCCGCGCGTGCTGCTGCTGGACGAGCCCACCAGCCAGCTGGACCCCGTTGCCGCCCATTCGCTTGCCCATGCGCTGTTCCGCATCAACCGCGAGCTGGGCATAACCGTGGTGGCGTCCACCCATGCGCCCGAACTGCTGGCCCCCTACGCCACACAGCGCTTGGAACTGAAAAACGGGCAGCTTGCCGAAAAGCCCCTGCCCCAACCCAAGGCGTTCTTTCTCGCCGCCGCCAGCGCACACGACACCGCCGGCGTGACGAACCAGAAGCCCGCCCTGCAGCTGAAAGACGTCACGTTCCGCTACCAGCGAAAAAACCCCTTCGTGCTAAGAGGCTGCAACCTGGAAGTGAAGCCGGGCACGCTCCACGCCATCGTGGGCGGCAACGGCTGCGGCAAATCCACCCTGCTAGCGCTGGCCGCCGGAACCCTGCGCCCCGAGCGCGGAGACATCAAATCTCCTTTCCGCGATTGCCAAGGTTTCATTCCCCAAGACCCGAAAGCCCTGTTCGTGTGCGATTCGGCGGCCGAAGAGCTGCGCGAATGGCAGCGCAGCTGCGGGTATGCCGACGAAGATATATCCGCCATGCTCTCCCAGCTGGGCCTGGAAGGCCACGAGGGCTCGCACCCCTACGACCTTTCCGG
>CAVFYB010000091.1:0-5737 GCA_963626845.1 Bacteroidaceae bacterium
CTCGCCGGGCTCATAACCCGGAGGTCGTTGGTTCAAATCCAGCCCCCGCGACCAAAAATGCCCAGGTCACCAGGTAAAACTGGTGACCTTTTTCTTTTTCCTGGGCCTTAGGTGGTCCCGAAGTGGTCCCATCTTCCAAGAAGAGCCATTGCCCTCTACCTGCTTCTAGGTTGCTAGAACAACCGTTAGCACTATGCAGAGCTTGCTGACAGCAAGTGTTTCGCCGCAAGAAGCCCTGGGGTACCGTTACCAGGCCGGCTTCCCGGTTTCCAGCATACTGTCGATGTCGGCATAAGCGTTCTCGATTGCCTCGGTGTGGTACTGCAGGTAGTTGTCCAGCACGTACTGCGTTATCCCGCACTCATCCCACTCATTGAGCACCTCGCCCGTAGGGCGCCCCTTGGCGTTGGCATAGCATTCAAGGAGGTACACGAAAAACTTCTGCTCTTCGTTCATGTCACTCGCCTCTTATGAAAAGGGAATTACGGGGATCGCCCGTCACCTTTTCGGCTTCCCACATATCGAAAATGCCGTAAGCCGGAAAGTCCCACATGCTGTTTTCCGCATCCTCGAGCAGGGCGTGCGTTTCGGAGCAGATGAACTGCCGGATGGCCTCCATTGCATCGAGGCCATACTTGTCCATGATCATTTGAATGACCTGCCGATCGTAATAATCGATTGCGTAATACGGCAACTTCGTCATAACTTCCTCGTTTCCATATAGCGCAGGATAGCCGATGCTCTTTCCGCGTTCCACCGAATGGTATTGAGGCAGGATATCGTTAGCCTATTACTCTAGAGCACAAAGCGAGGCCCCACCGATGGCAGGGCCTCGCTTGCTGGAAGAACGCTGAAGTGCATTCCTCCCATTGGCTGTCACGATAGCTTTGCTACTGAAGCTCGCTTTCGGCTGCCGCCAGGGCTGCGAACTCTTCCTCGGGAGCGTTGGCAACCAAGTGCTTGCGGCTGTACACCAGGAAGTACACGATGAACGCTGCCCAAACGGCTGCCGCACAGGTTGCTGCGGTCACGTCTACGAAGAAGGTTGCCACGATGGCTACGCAGCTCAGCACGAGGGCGATGCCGGTGGTAACCACACCGCCGGGGGTCTTATAGGCACGGGGCAGGTCGGGCTCCTTGATGCGCAGGACAATGTGGGAAAGGTTCATCAGCGCGTAGGAAACAGCTGCCGCGAACACTGCCATGTTGATAAGAACGTCGCCGTTCTGCAGGATGGATGCCAGTGCAAAGCCAATGCAGCCGGGAACGATAAGCGCCCAGGTAGGGGTCTTGCGGCTGCTGGTAACCGAAAGGAAACGGGGCAGGTAGCCGGCGCGGGAAAGGGCGAACAGCTGGCGGGAGTAGGCGAAGATGATGCTGAAGAAGGAAGCAACCAAGCCTGCCAGGCCCGCATAGTTCACGAAAGTGGCCAAGCCGGTCTCTCCTACGGCGTTCAGCGCATCGGGGAGTGGCGCGCCGGATTCAGCCATGAGCGCTGCACCCGCACCGCCTGTGCACAGGAACAGGACGGTAAGGCCAGTGATAACGAGCACGGTAACCGCCGCGATGATGCCGCGGGGCATGTCGCGCTTGGGGTCGTTGGCTTCTTCAGCGGCCAGCGGGACGCCCTCTACCGCCAGGAAGAACCAGATGCCGAAGGGAAGGGCGGCAAGTACACCGCTGAAGCCATAGGGCAAGAACGAGCTGGAACCGGCCGATCCGTCTGCTGCCAGGTTAACCAGGTTGGCTGCATCGAAGTGCGGGATCATGCCAACGGCGAACACCACCAGTGCAACAAGCGCGATGCCGGTGATGCAGAACATCACCTTCAGTGCTTCGCCCACACCGATAAGGTGGATGGCGATGAACAGCGCGAAGCAGGCTCCGTATATCACGATGGGGTCAAGCCCAGGGAATAACCCAAGCGATTCGATGTATGCCTCGATGAACACCGAGATGGCTGCCGGGGCAATACTGTATTCGATAAGGATGGCGATGCCCGTTGCATAGCCGCCCAGCTTGCCCAGTGCGCGGCGGGCGAACCCGTAGCCTGCGCCTGCGGTCGGCAGTGCGGAAGACATCTCTGCCAGGCCGAACACCATGCAGGTGTACATAAGGCCCATGGCTGCGAAGGCGATGAGCAGGCCACCGAAACCGCCGTGCGCCATGCCCAAATTCCAGCCCGAGAAGTCGCCCGATATTACGTAGGAAACGCCCAGACCTGCCAGGAGCAGCCAACCGGCCGACCCCTTCTTCAGAGCTCGTTTCGCAAAATAGTTGTTCGATTCAGCGGCAATGCCGCCCATGGGGGCTGTCATGCTGCCGGTGGCAGAGGGGGGAGTCATGGCGGGCCATCCTTTCTTGCGGGGATTTACGGGTATGGAAACGGGAGACCGTTGTTCCTAGGGGTGGGTTTGGGTGCCGGCTGCTTCGCCGTGCTGACCTCAACGCTGGACTACTCAAGCAGCCAGGTAGAGCTTTCCAAGTAGTTGCGTGCGCATTTCACAGTGCCGGGAACCTGTGCATCGTAGAGGCCGTCGGGCAGTGCGTCGGGGTAATGGTTCGTGGTCCAGCCCACCATCTGCAGGCGGCGGATCATCGAAAGGGCGCTGGCGATTTCAATCTGCTCTTGCGAAAGCGGGGTTACTTCTTGGTAGCCGGCCATCCAGGCCTTGGCCATGTCGGGCGCGTAGGGTTCGTGCTCAACGAAGGAAAGGGCTGAAGCGTAGTCGTACAGGAAGTAGCTGAAGCCGGAATCGTCGAAGTCGATGACGGTTAGTGTGCCGTCTTCCGCTGCGATGATGTTGGAGGGGCGCAGGTCGGCGTGGATGAGCCCCCAGGTATCGGCGGTTTTGGAAACACGGGATATAACGGAAAGGGCCTTTTCCTGCGCCATTTCGAACAGGGCGAATTCCTCGGGCGTCAGCTCTTTGTCCTCCCAGCGGCCCCAGCGTGGATGTTCGCCAACCATATCGGTAACGTCCCAGGTGAAGCGCTCGAAACCTTCGGGCTTTTCCCATGCGCGGGAGTGCTGGTGGAACAGCGCCGTCCAATGGCCGATGGTGTGATAGAAGGAAGAGGGGTCGGGCAGGTTCTCCAGCACCACGCCCTCAACGAACGAGGTGCACACACATGCCCAGGCTGTGCCCGAGCCGTCACTGATCATGGCTACAGCGTTGCCCGATGCGGTGGGGACATCGTCTACCACGTTCACGCCATCGACGTCGTTGTGCAAGGCGGAAAGCCAAGCCATCTCCGATTCGACGGCTGCGGGGCCTCCCACGTAGCCGGGCTGGGAAACGCGCAGCACGGCGAAGGGCTCGCCATCGCGGATAACGGCGTAGGTGGCGTTCTCGGAAACAGTGATAAGGCGGATCTCTGTGGCGAAGGCGCTGAACCCCCATGCTCGGCATACGCCTTCATGCAGCCACCAGGGAGCGAGGGAACCCTTGCTGTAAGCCGCGAACGCCGCAAGTCCCGTGGCGCCGCCAGAGGAGGTGAGCGTCGGGGGGACCTTGATGCCCGATGCGCTTCGCTGGTCCGCCTGAAGGGCCTCGCCCTCCTTCACAGCCGTGGCAACCTTGGTTACTTCCTCTGCCTGCGCAATGGTTTGCTCCAGCGCTTCGGCGCTAGCCGTTATAGGGTCCTCGACACGCGTGGGATTCGTTGCCGTAACCGTCATCGCGGTGCCTCCTTCGCTTGTTTGCGACGCCTTCGTGCCGCCGTTTTTCGGATTCGATGGCAGCACTCTAACGAATGGAATCGGCGGAAAACGTGTTCGGAAGAAGCGTTAACAAGCAAGTTTTTTGCTGTTAACAGCGGCGCTACTTCTGTGAAACAACCCCTTAACTTGGACGCGTTCTTTTCGGCGTAACGCATAGGGTACGCAGGCGAAACGCGCATGAAACAAGGGCCTGCCATGCTCGTGGGCGCAAGCGCCGGTCCGCTTTTCCGACCGGCGGGCTAACGGCAAACATCAATAAGGAGCATGCGATGGGAACCTCATCAACCATCATGGATTCAAACAGCTTTAAGGCGGAATACCTCGACGAGCTTGACGGGCATACCCGTTCGCTGGTGGAGCGCCGCTCTATCCTGGGGCCAAGCTACCGCCTGTTCTACCATCACCCGCTCAACTTGGTGCGTGGCAAGGGCACCAAGCTCTATGACGCCGATGGTGCCGAGTACCTGGATGTGTACAACAACATCCCTTCGTTGGGACACAGTCACCCCGCCGTGCAGGAAGCCGTTTCCAAGCAACTGGGGCTCATCAATACCCACACGCGGTACTTGCATGAGAACATCCTGAATTATGCCGAGGACTTGCTTTCCACCATGCCCGCCGAGCTGAACCGCGTGATGTTCTTGCTCTCCGGCTCCGAGGCCAACGACCTGGCGGTGCGCGTGGCGAAGGCGTACACCGGTGGCACCGGCATCATCGTCACCAGCGAGGCGTATCACGGCAACACCGACCTTATTACCAAGCTTTCGCCCTCAATCGGCGCTGATGTTCCCATGGCCATCGACATGCGTATGATCCCCACTCCCGACACCTACCGTTTGGGCACCGATGACATCGGGGAGTGGATGGCCGAACAGGTACGTATACAGGTGGCCGACATGGAACGCCATGGCATAAAGTTCGCCGGTTTGCTTATCGACGACATCTTCAGCTCGGACGGCGTGTTCCCCGGCAAGCCGGGGTTCTTGAAGCCCGTGGTGGAAACCGTCCATGAGTTGGGTGGCCTCTACATCGCCGACGAGGTCCAGCCGGGCTTCACGCGCACCGGCAAGTTCTGGGGCTTCCAGCGCCACGATGTGGTGCCCGACCTGGTAACCATGGGCAAGCCGATGGCCAACGGCATAGCATGCTCCGCTGTGGTTGCGCAAGATCGGCTGCTTCAGGCGTTTGCCGACGCCACGCCATACTTCAACACGTTTGCCGGCAGCCCTGTTGCCATGGCCGCGGCGCAGGCAACCTTGAATGCCATGCGCGAAGAGGACACCATGGGCAACGCGAACCGCATCGGTGGGTTGATGCTCCAGGAGCTTAAGGCGCTGGCCGAAGAGTTCCCGCAGTTGGGCGATGTGCGCGGTGCCGGCCTGTTCATCGGCTCCGATGTGGTAATTCCCGGTACCACAGATCCCGACTACGCAACCGCGGTCCGCATCATCGAGGAGATGCGCGAGCGTCACGTGCTTACCTCGCTGTGCGGCCCGTATGGCAACGTACTGAAGATCCGCCCGCCGCTGGTGTTCAGCGAAAGCGATGTGGATTGGTTCATCAGCGCGCTTCGCGATACCTTGAAGAGTCTTTAGCGTTCGATTTGCCAACCTGGCTGTTGGGTTGCGCAGCGGCATGCCGTTTCTTGGGGCGGATGGTTTTCCATCCGCCCCTTTTTCATCCGCGAGCGCGAAGCTTGCGCCTGCCCCACGGTGTTATCCTCGAATGCGTATGCACAATCCCCCCAACGAGCAAGGAGCCGGATATGCACATGGAGAGGGAATCTATCGAAAGGAAGCGCCGCGGGCTTCTCGCAGCTGTCGCTGCGGTCGCGCTGATCTGCGCGACCTCGGTTTGCGCCTTTGTTGCGCCTCCTTGGAATACTGCGCGCGCCCTCTTATCCGCAAACGGGCTGCGCCAGCGACGGCACAACCCTGCCGCCTGAGGAAGCGCGCGTCCGTTGATCGTCCGCGCGACAGGCGGAGTCGGGCCAGTGGCTTTCAGCCCACTGTC
>CAVFYB010000092.1:0-5737 GCA_963626845.1 Bacteroidaceae bacterium
CCGCTGGTGAAGCTCTGCGCCATGCCGGTCGAGCCCGCCATCAGCACCGTTCCGCCCGAGATGGTGGCGCTTCCGTCGTAGTCGAAGGCGCCGTCACCGCCGCTGGAAGGCCCGTTCACGAGGATCGTGCCGCCAGTGATTTCCACGTTGCCGTTGGAGTCGATGCCGTCGCCCTGCGAATCAAGCACCACGGTGCCGCCGTTGATCTGTATCAGGCAGTTGGAATCGGATCCCATGCCGCCGCCCTGTTCGTTGCCGGTGGGCTGGTTGCCCATGTCGCCTTGCGGCTGGCCGCCGCTGCTGCTCTGCCCGCTGTCGGAGGGCTGGCCCGAAGTGCTGCCTGCTGCGTTCTGGCTGGGGTCGCCGCCCTGGCCGTTGCTTTGCGGGGCATCGCCGCTGGGCTTTTCCGGTGGGGTAGTGCCGTTGCCGTTCTGTGCAGCGCTGGGGTCGGTGCCTTGGGTGCTGCCCGTTGCCGCACCGGGATTACCGCTTGGGGCATTGCCGCCTTGGTCCTGCCGCTGGGGTGCGCCGCCTTGCAGGCCGTTCGCTTCGCTGGTCTGGGTGCTCTCGGAATCGCTGTCACCCAGATCGGCGGTGGAGGCGTTCAGTGCGTCGTCGGTTGCGGTGATGCTCGTCTCGCCGCCGTTGATGGTAACCACTTCGGCCTCGTAGCCCTCGTAGCAGGCGGTTGCGGTGAACTGCCCGCCGTTCACGGTGAGTGCCGTTTCGCAATGGAACGCATCGTCGCCGCTGGCAACAGTGGCGGTTCCGCTGTTGATTGCGCCCTCCAGGTCGGAATGGATTGCATCGTCGACTGCATCGATGGAAACGGTGCCGCCGGCAAGCTCCACATAGGTCTTGCCCTGGATGCCGTCGTCTTCCGCGTCGATGGTCACCGTGCCGCCGCTCACGTAAACGTATCCCTTCGTGGGTTTGTTGTCCTTGGTGGACTTCACGCCGTCGCCGCCTGCGGTGATGTTCAGC
This sequence comes from Bacteroidaceae bacterium, assembly GCA_963626845.1. GTDB lineage: Bacteria > Actinomycetota > Coriobacteriia > Coriobacteriales > Eggerthellaceae > Anaerotardibacter. The sequence continues at coordinate 985 of CAVFYB010000092.1, forward strand.
GTTCCTGCGCCGATCTTCACGGAGTCCTTGCCGTGCAGGCCGTCTTCTACCGCGTTCACGGTGATGACTCCGCCGTACACCACCAGGTCGTCCTTGGAGAAGATGCCGTGACGGTAGTTGCCGTTCACTGTCAGCTGGCCTTCGCCGTTCACGGTTAGGTCGCAGGTGGTGTAGATGCAGGCATTCGTGTCCTCGCTGCTATGGGCGGAGCCGTCTTCTAGGGTGTTCTGCGCGCCGGATGCAAGGGTTATGAAGCACTTGTCGGCCTGGTCCACGCGTATCGCGGGGCCATCTGAGCTTGTTATACTTGCGCCGGAAAGCACGATTTGCACCTTGTCGTCTTCTCCGGCTTGCACCACGATGCGACCATCGGTTAGCTCCCCTGAAACCACATACGTGCCAGCTTCGGTGATGGTCACCGTCTGCCCATCGACCGTTGCGCCCGAGCCGTCGATGCTTGTCGTGCCGGTGGAAAGTGTGATGGTGGTTGCGGAATCGGCTTCGTAGGAAGAGTCCATGTCGCGCTTGGAATAGTCCAGGTCAAGCGCCGAGGCGTTGAAGGCGGCCGCCACTTCCTCGAAGCTTGCGTACTCGGTACTCTCTTCGGCGCTGGCATCGGCGGCCGAGCAGCCGGTGAGCGCCAACAGCGCTGCGGTGGTGCAGCCGAATAGCGCCAACAGGGGTTTCCTTAACATTACAGTACCTCCTTCTGCATGGGTGCGCGGCCGAGCGAGATCTTCAGGTTTCCGTTCATGGTGCGCATCTCGTCGATCATGCGCTTCTCCAGGCCGGCCTGCTTCATGCGGATCTCGTACTCAAGTTGGTACAGGCTGCCCATGTTGGTGGTGCGGATCTCCATCAGCTCGTGGCTGGCGGTGTAGCGGGCAAGCGTCTCATCGAACATGCCATCGAATTCCAGGTCTTCGGGCACCGAAACGCACAGGCGCTTACCGGGCTCGGCCGGTTTTCCGAACGAGGTGCACACGTACACGATGTTCACGATGGCCACGATAATGGTGAATATGACCGCCAGCCCGATGAAGCCCATGCCGGTGGCTAAGCCGATGGCCATTGCCAGGAACACGCTCCCGATGTCCTTAGCCGAGCCAGGGATGCTGCGGAAGCGCACCAGGTTGAACACACCCATTACAGCAATGCCTGCGCCCAGGTTGCCGTTCACCAGGGTGATGACCATTTGCACGATAAGTGGCAGAAGGGCCAGGGTAACCACGAAGTTCTTGGAGTGATTGTGCCGGAACATGTAGATGCCGGCGCAGGCCATGCCCAACACGATGGAGGTTAGGCAGCAGATCAGGAACTCGGGCGTGGAAACGCTTGCCATGGCGGAATCGGTGGTCCCGAAGATCGAGGTGGATACGAGGTCGAACATGTTGTTGTGCTCCTTTTCGGTTCTAGGTTGGCGGAATTAGGCGCTTGCCACGATCTCGGGAAGGTTGATGGGACGCCTTGCGTGGGCGTCGTGGGGTGCGGCGGCCGTGGCGGCGGCGCTGGCAGCGAAGCTCTCTTCGGCTTGCGAAAGTGCAGGCTGGGCAACGCTGAACTGCGCATCGAATTCGGGCTGCTGGCGGTAGGCAACTGGTGCGCGCAAGCCCTCGCAGGCAAGGTAGGCCTCGCCGTACTTCGAGAACGAGGAGGGGTACGCCTGGCACGCATTCAGGGCATCTACCAGCCATAATGGGTAGGCGCCGGGTACCTTCACCTCCATGATGGCCTCGCCGGGCTGAAGCAGCGGCACCTGCTTGGAAGCATCGGCCCCCATCAAGTCGCGATAGCGGATGTCCTCGTCGAAGGTGATGCGCACGCCTTGCGCCAACTCCCCGCGCGAATCGGGCAGGGGTGCCCAGGCAACGCGGCTTACCAGGATGTCCATGGAAGGCACCAGCGGCCCGTTGCGGTGCGCGCAGGCGGAAATCTCTGCCGCAGTTTGGAAGCTTGCCGCCGTGCGCGCCTCGGCCCCCAGCTCTTCATCGGCCAAGGGGTACATGGCCAGCGCGGTTTCGTAGGGGTGGCCGTCCATCAGCATCCGGGCTGCGCCCCCGCTTGCAGCGATGCGGCGTTTGTACACGATGCCGCGGTGCTTCTTCTTCAGCTCCACGAACACGATGCCGTCTGCTGTCTTCTCGCCGTACGTGCGCAGGCGGAGCTTCTCTTTATAAAGCGGCTTTTCCAGCGAGCGGGAAATCATGCTGCGGCGTACGGTGTCGTAGTACCTGCTGGTGATGGCCGTCTGCCCGTAGGCATCGGGTGCCATGTGCACAGCAAGTGCCTGTTTCATCTGCGCGGCCTGCTGGGCGCTAAGGCGGTACTTCACTTCCTTGCGCTTGAAGGTGCCGGTGTATTCAGCCATGATGTGCTCCAATCGTGTGCAGTTGTGCGTCGTTGACGGCGTTAATGCTAGGAAACAACCCTGAAAACTTGCTGAAAGGCCTCTCTGGCTTTCAGCTTCCTTTCAGCAGGGCAAGTAGAATGAGAGTCAGCAAAACGGCGGTTTGCCGGGTGCGTTGGGACGATCGGCCCTGAAGGCGCCTGGTTTCCGTGAGAACATGAAGGACAGCAAGACATGAATCTGTTGATCGTCGAAGACGACGAGGGCTTGGCAAGCGCTCTGTCTCAAATACTTAAAGAGGCCGGTAATTCGGTCGACGTGGTGAACGACGGCGAAGCTGGTTATCTTCTTGCCGTCCAGGGCACCTACGATGTGGTGATCTTGGATGTGATGCTGCCGAAGCGAAACGGCTTCGAGGTGGTGGCCGACCTACGCCGCGAGGGGGTTTCCATCCCTGTGCTGATGCTCACCGCGCGCGACACCGTGCCCGACAAGATCCGCGGGCTCGATTCGGGTGCCGACGACTACATGACCAAGCCCTTCGCGCCCGCTGAGCTTATGGCGCATCTGCGCGCGCTCACCCGCCGGCGCGGCGAAGTGGAGTTCGAGAGCATAGAGGCCTTCGGCATCACGCTTGACCTTAACGCCCACGAGGTGCGTCAGGACAGCGATGCCATCCACCTTTCCGGCAAGGAGTTCGCCTTGGCACGCGTGCTTATGGCGAATGCGGGCAAAACCGTTCCCAAGGCAACCATCATCGAAAAGGTATGGGGCGCCGCCGCCTCGGTGGAGGACAATAACGTGGAGGCCTATGTTTCCTTCCTGCGAAAGAAGCTGCGCTTCCTGGGCGCCGATGCGCATATCGAAACCGTCCGCGGAGTGGGGTACGGCCTGGTAGAAGGTGCCAATGCGTAAGCCGTCCGCACGGCGCGTCGGGGTGTTTTCCCGCCTGCGCACGAAGTTCATCGCGCTGAACATGGCCTGCGTCGCCGTTGTGGTGGTGCTGGCCTTTTCCTCCATCTGCTACGTGCATTACTCGAACGAGATGAGCCAGGTTTCCCAATCGCTTTCCGGCTCCATCGATGCGGCGGCGCAGGCTGCCCAGCGCGATGCGAAGAAGGCCGATACCGCGCCTTCGGCTCAGGCCGACTCGAACCCCGAAGGCGATGCGGCCGACGGGCGCGGGGCGAACCCGGAAGACGTTGCCGCGCCCGATAGGGGCGAACAGCCCGGCGGATCCGACGGCGCCGGGGCAGCGGTTCCCGAAGGCGGCGCTTCCGAAAACGGCACATCAACTGGCAGCACCCCCGCGGAATCCGAGGACTCTGCGGAAGGAGCAACCGACGGCAGCGGCCCTGCGGCGCCCGAGATCGGCGGCGGGCAGGGGCAGAGCATCCCCGTTGCCGTGTACTCGCTTTCGGGCGAATCGGCCCAGCCCACCGCATCGCCGTTCGGCACCGCCTCTATCGACGAAAGCGTGCTGGGCGTTGCCGTCGAGCGCCTGTTGGATGCTCCCGAGGGCACGGGCGAGATTGCCGACCTGGGGCTTCTGTACGAAAAGCGCGCGGAGGGCGAAACCACCTACCTGGCTTTCGCCGACGAGGGCTCGGCTTCCGGCTGGAAGTCGTTGGCGGCAACGCTTGCGCTGGTGGGCGTTGGTGTGGTGGTTGCGTTCCTGCTGATATCCATCCTGTTTTCCCGATGGGCGCTGCGTCCGGCCGAGCAGGCATGGCGTTCCCAGCGCCAGTTCATCGCCGATGCCTCCCACGAGCTGAAAACGCCCCTTACTGTTATCTTGGCGGACGCATCCATCGCGCTGGGGCACCCCAACGAAACCGTGGAAAGCCAGCGCCAGTGGATAGAGGGCATCCAGCACGAAGGGCATCGCATGCAGCAACTGGTGGAGGACATGCTGGCCCTGGCCAAGCACGACGCCGCCGAGGCCGGTGCGCTGGAGGGCGCGCTGAAGCAGCGCGAGCCCATCGATCTGACTGATGCGGCTCAACGTTGTGTGCTGCAGTTCGAGGCCGTGGCCTTCGAGCGCGGGGTGCTCATCGAGGACAACTGCCAACCCGGCGTGTGTATCGATGGCGTGCGCAGCGACATCGAGCGCGTCTTGGGCGTTCTGGCCGACAACGCCTGCAAGTACGCCGGCGAAAACGGGCGCATATGGGTGGAAACGGCCATCGAGGGCAAGCATGCCCTGCTGCGGGTGGGCAACACCGGAGCGCCCATCCCCGAAGACGAGCTGCCCCACGTGTTCGACCGCTTCTGGCGGGCCGATGAGGCCCGTACCGGCGGAAAAGGCGGCTATGGCCTGGGGCTTTCCATTGCCCGCAGCATAGTGGAAGAGCACGGCGGCACGCTGACGGTGCAGAGCTCCGCCGAGCGCGGCACCGTGTTCAC
>CAVFYB010000093.1:0-5690 GCA_963626845.1 Bacteroidaceae bacterium
ACGAAAAAGCGCCGTCCGTTAGGACGGCGCAATATGACATGGAGCGGGTGACGGGACTCGAACCCGCGAATGCGAGCTTGGGAAGCTCGTGCCTTACCACTTGGCGACACCCGCATGGGAAAGGATTATACGCCAAAGCTGCCTGGTTTCGTATGCCAATCGAAGAAACGGCACGCTGGCTCCCTGCTGCCCTCTGCCCGACGCGATGACCCACCAACGGCCGCTCAGGCTTCCTTGTGGTCCGCCTTGTCGGTTCGTGCAATTCCTCCAACGGCCCTCAACCTCCTTTCGGCCAGCCAGTCGGCTCGTCTCTTCCCACTAGTTAGCTATCGCAAACTTTTTGTTGACTGCGGTTAACTCTGGAGGTATCGTGAATCCGCTTAAATGTTACCTAGCGTTTACTTTTGGAGGGCACGTTGTTCCTGGCGGCATTCTTGATCGGCTTGCGCGAAGGCCTGGAGGCCTCGCTCATCGTTGGCATCCTTGCCGCGTTCCTGAAGCGCAACGGCTCTTCCCTGCGCCCGCTTATCCTTGCCACCATCGGCGCCGTGCTGCTTTCCATCGCGGTTGCGGTAGGCCTTAACCTGTTCAGCACGGCTTTGCCGCAGGCTCAGCAGGAAGCGCTCGAAACCATCATCGGCATCGTTGCCGTGGTGTTCGTTACCACCATGATCCTGTGGATGAACACCAACGCACGCAACATGAAGGCCGAGTTGGAAAGCTCCGCCGAAAGCTCCCTTTCCGCAGGTGGCGAGATGGCTATGGCTGGCATGGCATTCTTGGCCATCATCAAGGAAGGCTTCGAGACCGCCGTGTTCCTACTGGCAGTGTTCCAGGCCTCCACCGCAGGGAGCGAATGGCTGGGAATCGTCGGCGCCGTTATCGGTGTGGGCATTGCGGTGGTAGTGGGTTGGCTCATCTACTACGGCGGCGCCCGTTTCAACCTGGGCACCTTCTTCAAGGTAACCGGCCCCTTCCTTATCCTGGTAGCCGCCGGTTTCGTTGCCAACTGCTTCCGTACAGCGCACGAGGCTGGTTGGGTGAACATCGGCCAGCAGCAGGTGCTGGACCTTTCCTGGCTTATCCAGAACGATTCCGTGGTGGGCGCCCTGCTCACCGGCATGTTCAGCATCCAGGCCGATCCGCGTCTTATCGAGGTCATGGCTTGGCTTGCTTACCTTATTCCGGTCATGATCATCTACTGCTGGCCCAGCAAGTACTCGCTCGGCTTCGAGAAACGCCAGCTTGTGCGTCGTGTTTGCGCAGGGGCGTGCATCGTGGTTGCTCTCGGTATGGCTCTGCTCTGCTCGCACGGCAACACCGACGTTGCCGGTGCAACCCATCCGGTGCAGGGCAACAGCACCACAACTGAGGTAACCCTGGTTTCGGCCGGCGCGGATGCCGCGCAGATCACCTACGAAGACGAAAACGGCACCCAGACCATCGACCTTTCGAAGGTGTCCGAGGGCGACCTCGACGGCGTGCCGCTAACCCAGTGGGAGGGGTCGAAGAACATCGAGCCCGATGCCTCGCTTCCCTCCACCATCACGCTCAACGAGCTTCGCACCCTGAACAACGGGCGCGTGCCCAGCGGCTTGAACACCGAGCGCACCCCCGGTCCCTTCAGCGTGAAATGGTCTGAGACGGCCACCTACAGCGCACGAACCGCAGGCGCAACTTCGCTGCTTCGCGCAAGCTGCGACACCAAGCTCATCGCCACCCTTACCGGCGGCGGCATTTCCGGCACCAAGACCGTCAGCGTCTCGGGCGCGGTTTCCGGTAGTTGGGCGATTTCCGACGACGAGGTTTCCTCCTCGGAGAGCGCCGTGCAGCAGGCTCAGCTTGCTGCTGAGGAAGCAAAGCTCTGGTGGCTCTGGTGGCCCATCGCCCTTCTGGTAACGGGCGCCGGCCTGCTGGCCTACGGGCAATGGGAAAGCCAGCGCAAGAAGAAGCAGACGCAGCAGAAGGCGGCCGCATAGTCCGGCCCCGCAACTTAGGTTTCACTGACCTACGGGCATGATGCACCGCAGGCTTTTGGACAAAGGTAACAAGCTCGGCACACGCCGGGGAAGAGGCGGAACGTTTCCGCCAAGAACATGACGGGAAGCCCCGTCAGAACGGAGGAAGAATGGAAATGACGGCACCTGCCCGCAAGCTCCTAACCGGTGCTTTCGCTGGCGTCCTCGCACTCGCTTTGGGTGCGGGCCTTACCGGCTGCTCTGGCAGCGACGACACCAAGTCGGAGTCCAACAAGAGCGCAGACGGCGTAACCCAGGTGAATGTAACCCTGAAGGACAACTCCCAGGAGGTCGACACCACCGAGGTTGAGGCTGGTCCGGTTACCTTCAACGTGACCAATGAGTCCGCCGCCGGTATCACCGAGTTCGAGCTTCTGTACAACCAGAAGATCGTCGGCGAGAAGGAGAACCTTGCTCCTGGCCTGAACACCGTAAGCTTCACCGTTACCCTGAACGGTGGCGACTACAAGCTCTACGCTCCCGGCGCAGACAATTCCTACCTTGACTTCAAGGTAACCGGCGAAGCTGCCGCTGCCCCTGAAGGCTCCGCTCAGGAGATCATGAAGGAAGGCGTTGCTGAATACGCCGAGTACATCAAGGCTCAGGGCCAGTATCTGGAAGATGGCGCTGCTGCCCTCCAGACTGCCGTTGATTCCGGCGACGTCGAGGCCGCCAAGAAGGCTTGGGCTGCTGCTCGTCCCTTCTACGAGCATGCTGAGTCTGCAGTAGACAACTTCCTTATGCCCGGCTACACCATCCCCGAGGGTGAAGAAGCCGACAACAACTACTTCCTGGACTACCTCATCGACATGCGTGAGTCCAACCTGGACGAGGACGCTGGCTGGCACGGCTTCCACGCAATCGAGCGTGACCTGTGGGAGAACGGCGAAATCACCGATTCCACCAAGCAGTACGCTGCCGAGCTTGCTGAGAACTGCAAGATCCTGAACGAGCAGGTTCTGCCCTCCTTCGCAGACGAGCTGCTCCCCGAGGACTTGGCCAACGGTGCTGCCGACCTGCTCGAGGAAGTTTCCACCACCAAGATCACCGGCGAGGAAGACAAGTACAGCCACCTCGACCTCTCCGACTTCCGTTCCAACGTCGAGGGTGCTCAGCAGGCTTACGCAAACCTTCGCGACGGCCTGTTGAAGATCGACGAGGATCTGGTGAGCCGCATCGACGGCGAGTTCCAGTCTGTTTCCGATATGCTGGACGGCTACCGCGATGAGTCTGCCTTGGGCGGCTACGTTGCCTACACCGAGGAACTTCAGAAGAGCGATGCCGAGAAGCTCTCCAACGGCATCATGGCTCTTCATGACGACCTCGCAACCCTGGCAGAGAAGGTTGCAACCGCTTAAGGCCACAATGTCGAAAAGCATATCTGCGCAGTCCACATAAGGGCTTCGCAAAAGGGGAAGAGTGCCGTGTATCGCGACACTCTCCCCTGTATTTATAGGGAATTGTTGCAGTTGCGTTAACAGCGCGCTGCCGTATCCAAGGAAAGAGGCCACGAATGGCAGAAGAGAAGAACGAAGGTGTAGAGCTCGTCGGCGACAGCGAGGAGAAAAGCGCTGCGGCGGCCAAGGCCGAACGCCAGGGCCGTCAGTTCAGCCGTCGTCAGCTAATCGGCGGCGTAGCTGCCGGTGTTGTGGGCGGCGCGCTGGTTGGCTCGGGCGTTACCCACGTGGTGAAGGAAAATGCCTTCAACGACAGCAACCCTAACGGCGCAGCCTACACGCGCATCGAGTTGAACAACGCCCAGCAGTTCTACGACCTTGATTACCCCAGTGGCATCAAGGACGCTTCTCAGCGCTACTGCGTGTTCGTTATGTTCAACATGAAATCCGGCACCACCAAGCAGGACCTGCAGCTGCTGCTTGCCCGTTGGACGGCCACTATCGCTGTTCTGCAGACCGGCAAGCCCTTAGGCCAGATCCGCCCCGACTTCAGCACATCTTCCGTACCGAAGGACATGGGCGAATGCGCCGATTTGGATCCCTGCTCGCTTACCATCACGGTCGGCTTCGGCCCCACGCTGTTCGATGACCGCTTCGGCCTGCAGTCCTTCGCCCCCGACTTCGAGTACTTCAAGGAATGGGACCGCATCACCGGCGAGCGCTTGGTAACCGACAAGACCGGTTCCGACATTGGCATGCAGATCTGTGCCGACGACCGCCAGGTTATCTTCCATGCCGTGCACTCGCTGGCCCGCATCGCCCGCGGCAAGGCGAGCATCGTGTTCCAGCAGGAAGGCTTCCTGCCCATTCGCCAGTCCGACAACCAGCCCACCCCGCGCGACCTGTTCGGCTTCCGCGACGGCACCACGAATCCCACCGAAGACCAGGAGTACGAGGAGTTCGTATGGGTCAAGGAAACCAAGCAGGAATGGCTGAAGAACGGTTCGTTCATGTGCCACGGCCGCACCATCGCCGACGTTGAGACATGGGAATCCGACCGCATCTCCGACCAGGAACAGCTCATCGGCCGCCGCAAGGACACCGGTGCCCCGCTTTCCAACCCTGACGGCGACGAGTTCGACATCCCCGACTTCACCGCACGCGACGAGAACGGCAACCTGCTCATCGACCCGAACAGCCATGCCGCCATCACCAGCGACCAGCGCTTGGGCTTCAAGGTGCATCGCCGCAGCTACAACTACTGGACGGGTCTGAACGATCACGGCGACCAGAACGCAGGCTTCCTGAACTGCGTGTACGTGAACGACCCGTATCACTACTGGCTGCTTCGCGACGACATGGGCCGCTACGACCGTTTGAACGAGTACTACTACGACGATTACCGCGGCGTGTATGCGGTTCCGCATGCGCCGGCCACGGGTACCTACCTGGGCCAGGAATTCTTCGAATAGGCTTCGGATACATGCCGGGCGCCCCTGCCGAAAGGCGGGGGTGCCTTTGCTGTTTTCTGAAGCCGGGTGAATTGCTGGGCGGATTGTACCGGGCGAACACGTGATTGAGCTGCGTGGATGCGTGGTGCGTTTGCCTGGATGGCAGAAGGCCTTGGGGTGGTGCGAGCGCTCGCGCCACCCCAAGACGTTCTGACGAGTAAGCACTCCAAGGAGGCCACTATGTTTGACAAGCGATTGCTGAAGCTGATACCCGAAGCGCGCAAGTACCTCGTGCTTGCCGTGGTGGGCAACTGGGCTGCGCTCATTTGCTATGCGGTGGCCATGTTGGCCCTCGCCACGTTCTTGTCTGCCTTGGCATTGGACAACCTGGACGCTGCGGCGGTTGGGCAGTGGGCGGCAGTCTCGGCGGTGGCCATGGTGCTGCGCTTCGCGTGCGTTTCCGTTTCGCAGTATGCGGGGTCGAAGGCATCGGCAGTGGGTAAGGCTGCGGTTCGCGAACGGGTCTACGACAAACTGGTGGCCCTGGGCTCTTCCTATAAGGAGCAGGTTTCCACCACGCAGGCGGTGCAGATTTGCGGCGAGGGCGCTGAAAAGCTGGAAGTGTACCTTGGCCAGTACCTGCCGCAGCTGTTCTACGCGGTGCTGGCGCCCCTTACCCTGTTCGTGTTGTTCCTGTTCATCGACGTACCGGCGGCTGTGGTGCTGCTGGTGTGCGTGCCGCTTATCCCTGTCGCCATCGTTGCCATCATGAAGGTGGCCCGCCGTGTGATGGGTGCCTATTGGGATTCCTATTCCGACCTGGG
>CAVFYB010000094.1:0-5615 GCA_963626845.1 Bacteroidaceae bacterium
TCGGGCGAGATCGACGTTTCAGAGGTCGACCTCACGCAGCTAAATAGCCATTTAGGTGAGTTCTTGCTTGAATGCCATTTGATCCGAACCGGAGATCGCTGCATGCAGCAGGCCGCTGCTGAAACGCGGGCGCTGCTCTTTTGCGGTTGCTTTCAGGCTTTAGCTCAGCGCAACTTCTTGCGCTTGACGGATTTCTATCTCGGCGTCGGTGGGTGCTTCGCCCGTCAGGATGGACGGTACGGACGGTATGGGATAGCTCGTCTCGCCAGTCGATTTGTCTATGGCGATAGGGGAGCAGTCCGGCACTACGTCTACGAAGGAATCACCCACAGAGAAGAACCAGTGCCTAGTGCCTTCGAATGCAGCAGTTAGGCGCTGGCTTCTCGCTATGGCACCTTCCGCCAGCTTCTTTGCTTCTCTGAAATCCAAGGTATCTTCTTCCCGCTCACGGAACGTAGGTCAATGGTAACGGACGGCGTCTGCTTATTGTGCCACTCCTTGATGTACTAGGATTGTCGTAGCGGATACGTGGGTTAACCCCCTAAAGATCCGCTTTTTACAATTGGAGCAGTGTCGAGCTGACTGGTAATCAAACGATGAAGAAAGCGGCGAACCCGCCTATTCCGAAGTCTAGGACGAAAGAGACAGAAAGGGTAATTGTGCCTACTTTGAAAGATGCTGTTTACGGGGCTGCGGTTGGTGACGCGCTCGGCGTTCCTTACGAGTTCATGTGTCGAGGCTCATTCCATGCAACAGGAATGGTCGGCCATGGCTCGCATAACCAGCCAGCGGGCACGTGGTCTGACGATACCGCAATGATTCTCGCAACATGCGACAGCATAAGGGAGCTTGGCTGCATAGACGTTGAGGACATGCGGAAGAAGTTCAAGGAATGGTTCAGAAAAGGAAAGTACGCGATCAACGGAAGGGTTTTCGACTTCGGAGGCACGGTTGGCAGGGCGCTTTCCAGGAGCGAGGGCTGTTCCGATGTTATGGACAACGGCAACGGCTCACTTATGCGCATCGTTCCGCTCGCTTTCACCGATGCAACGGACGATCAGGTGAGGGAGGTTTCCGCTATCACCCATGCGCACAGCATTTCGATGAATGCTTGCGTTCAGTACGTAAATGCCGCCAGGTCGTTGATGATGGGTGAAGAGCTGGAAGTGTATCTTCCAAGCGAGGTGAAGAGCGGCGGGTACGTGCTGGATACTTTGAGCGCTGCTTTCTGGTGCCTGGAAAAGACGGACAACTACACAGATTGCGTGCTCCTTGCTGTTAACCTCGGTTCCGATACCGATACGACCGCTTGCGTTGCAGGTGGCTTGGCTGGCATTAAATACGGGTACGATTCGATACCGAAAGAGTGGATTGAGCAGCTAAGGGGCAAGGACATTATCGAAAGGTGCCTTTTCTAAGCGCACCTAGAACCCCGCGAACAGGCGGGGTTTCTTGTTTTGGAGCAGTGCCGAACTGACTGGTAACTAAGCCCGTCGCAAGGCGGGGCGGCTCGCTGCCGAATCTCATAGCTTATGAACTTGCATGTAGGGAATGACAAAAGAAAGGGGCCGCAATGCCATCTGAAGCTCAGAAGCGCGCAAGCGTCAAGTACCAGAAAGAGAAAATGGTAGCGCGTACGATCAAGTTTTCTCCGAATGAGCGTGACATCCTTGAGCACCTTGACGCGCAGCCGAATAAAGCTGGTTACATCAAGCGTCTTATCAGGGAAGATATGGAACGGCAGGTGGAAAACAACTCATAAGTTCGAAAGAAAGGGTGTCGAGCCGAAGCCTGGCGTCTATGGGGCCTGGCTCGATCCCTCATGCGCCAATGGTGGTTACTACCATATTCTTATTCGCTATAATGTACGTACGGTACTGACGAGTAGGGGGTGCCGAAGATGCCCACATTAGCGACCGTTACCAAAACAGGGAACAGCGCCGCAATCGTTCTTCCGGCCGAGTTGCGCAAGGCAAACGGGATCCATATCGGCGATCAGATCGAATTGTCTGCCCGCCCAGATGGAATCATCGAACTGAAGAAAATAAAGGAAAAGAGGAGCAGGCAGCAGGCTTTCGAGGAAGCCATAGCGTTCTTCGATTCGGTCGAATGCAAGCCATGGCCTGGCGACTGCAGCAAGGAGTCCGACCGCGCCCTGATGGGGGAGCGCTATGTCGATTAGCTGCCGCAGATGGTTTGTTGACACGAATGTGTTGCTCGATATTGCCTCCGATGCAAGAAAGGGCTTCCACGACGATGCGATTCTCTTCTATGGGGCGGCGGGCAAGAACGACGTGAAGCTCTACGCATCGGTTGCTGTTCTGAAGGACGTGTATTACGTGCTTTGCAGGAACTATTGCGACAAGAGCAAAGCACGTGAAGCGATCAGGTTCTTTATGGAAACCTTCACCATCGTCGACCTTACCGAAACGATGGCGGCAACCGCCCTTGACTCGGACGAGCCAGACTTCGAAGATGGCCTTATCCGAGCGGCGGCCGAGCTATGCGAATGCAGGTACATCGTCTCGCGCGATGCTGAAGCTTTCAAGAACAGTACCGCCGAACGCATAGAGCCGCTTGAGGCGTATCGGCTTCTTACGGAATAAGCCACGTAGGCTGCGTCTGCATTCGTTGGGATCGAGCTCGTGCATCGCAGCGTCGAAACTGATGGAACGCGGCTTGCCTTGATTTCTGGTTGCTCGCGCGAAGGCATTGCGTGAAGGTCCCGCGGCAATTCTTTTGCCGATGGTCAAGTGACTGGTTCTGCCTGCTCTGGGCCGAGCCGGGAGAATCCAAGAGGGGTGATGAAGATGCTCAGCAGATGGGACAGCGGGATAATCGTCTGGAGCGCCGGCGGCGACATGCAGGTGCTCAAGGAGGGCAAGGACGGCGTGTACGTCGTCGATCCCACCCAGAAGGGCTGCCCCGTGGTCTTCCGCTTCCATGACATCATGTTCGCCGAGCACTACCAGAGCACCGTGGGCGTAAGAAGGAAGAGCCGCGTGCCCCGTGCGATGCTCGGCGCCGCCATCGGCGGCATGCCCGGCGCCCTGTGGCTGGGCCTTTCGGGCGGCAACGCCCGCTGGTGCCTTCGCATCAAGGAGAACGGCAGCGTAACCAGCCGGATCTTCCAGTGCCGCAACCGCTACGACGCCATGAGGATGGAGAAGCGCATCATGAAGAGGCATGCCCACCGCCGCCAGCCCGGGGAGCAGCCGCCCGCCCCGCAGCCGCCGAAGCCCAGCAAGCGCAACGCCCCGCCCCAGCCCCCGGCAGGCTACACGGGCGTTTAACTGCCGATGAACCTCTGAGTGGTTTCGGGGCAGTGGGCGATAGGCTGTTATGATTGGGGTTCGAATGCCCTAATCAAGCAAAGGCCACTATATATGCTATGGTGATTCGAGCCGCCTTGTTGGGCGGCTCGTTCATTGTCGGCAATGTGGGCATAGGCTTTGCCCGCCGCAAGAAAGGAAACGATTGTGGAAGTCATACTCCCTGATGGTTCGAAGAAAACCCTTGAGGAAGGCGCTACGGTATACGATGTCGCCGCATCCATCGGCACCGGCCTTGCCAAAGCTGCTCTAGCTGGCAAGATCAACGGCGAGATGGTCGACGTCACCGCAACAGTGGCCGATGGCGATTCCATCGAGATCGTTACCGCGAAAAGCCCCGAGGCCCTTGGCCTTATGCGCCATTCCTGCGCGCACATCATGGCGGAAGCCGTGCAAGAGCTGTTCCCCGGCGCGCAGATCGCCTACGGCCCTTCCACCGACGACGGCTACTACTACGACTTCGCCCTGCCGCAGAACATCTCTTCCGACGACTTCGAGGCCATCGAGAAGAAGATGGCAGAGATCGTGAAGGCCGACGAGCCCTTCGTTCGCGAGGTCGTCACGCTTCAGCAGGCGAAGGAGATCTTCGCCGACCAGCGCTTCAAGAGCGAGCATATCGACGACTTGGCCGACCAGGAGATCACCGTGTACCGTCACGGCAACTTCGTCGACCTGTGCCACGGCCCCCATGTTCCCTCTGCCGGCAAGATCGGCGCGTTCAAGATGATGAAGCTCGCCGGTGCCTACTGGCGCGGTGACGCGAAGAACGAGCAGCTCCAGCGCCTGTACGGCACGGCCTTCTTCAAGAAGGCGGAGCTTGCCGAGTACCTGCACAACCTTGAGGAAGCCGAAAAGCGCGACCACCGTCGCATCGGCCGTGAGATGGACATCTTCATGATGCGCGAGGAAGCTCCCGGCTTCCCGTTCTTCCTGCCCAACGGCATGACGCTGAAGAACACGCTGCTGGAGTACTGGCGCGAGATCCACAAGAAGGCCGGCTACGTTGAGATCTCCACGCCGCTTATCATGAACAAGCAGCTGTGGGAAACCTCGGGCCACTGGGACCATTACAAGGACAACATGTACTCCACCCTCATCGACGAGGAAGAGTACTGCGTGAAGCCGATGAACTGCCCCGGCGGCGTTCTGGTGTACGCAGCGCATCCGCATAGCTACCGCGACCTGCCCATCCGCGCCGGCGAGATCGGCCTGGTGCACCGCCACGAGCTTCGCGGCGCCCTGCACGGCCTGTTCCGCGTCCGCTGCTTCAACCAGGACGACGCGCATCTGTTCGTTCGCCCCGACCAGCTTACCGACGAGATCATCGGCGTGGTGAAGCTGATCGATTCGGTGTACCAGCAGTTCGGCTTCGAGTACCACGTTGAGCTTTCCACCCGCCCCGAGGATTCCATGGGCTCCGATGCCGAGTGGGAGGCCGCCGAGGCCGGCCTGAAGACCGCGCTGGACCAGCTGGGCATGAGCTACGAGGTGAACGAGGGCGACGGTGCGTTCTACGGCCCGAAGATCGACTTCCACCTGAAGGACACCATCGGCCGTACCTGGCAGTGCGGCACCGTGCAGCTGGACTTCCAGATGCCCCAGAACTTCAACCTGGAGTACCAGGACGCCGACGGCAGCAAGAAGCGCCCCGTTATGCTGCATCGCGTGGCCTTCGGTTCCGTCGAGCGCTTCATCGGCATCCTTATCGAGCATTACGCGGGCAAGTTCCCGGTATGGCTTGCGCCTACCCAGGTGAAGGTGCTGCCGGTTTCCGAGAAGAGCCGCGACTACGCCCACAAGGTTGCCGACCAGTTGGAGGCCGCCGGCATCCGCGTTGTGGTGGACAACCGCGACGAGAAGATCGGCTACAAGATCCGCGAGGCGCGCAGCATCGACCGCGTTCCCTACATGCTCATCCTTGGCGAAAAGGAAGCGGCTGCCGGCAACATCTCGGTTCGCGACCGCGCCACCAACGAGACCAACCCGTATTCGGTGGAGGACTTCATCGCGAAGGTCACCGAGGAGATCCGCACCCGCGCGTAGGCGTTCGTTGCGCATAAGCTTTTTCGAGGCGAGCAGGTACCGTTCCTGCTCGCCTCTTTGTTTCTGCCTGTCGGGCTCTTTGGCATCGCGCCGGGCTCCTCAATGTGCTCTTGGCTTGGAGCATGCTGCGCCCGTTGTAGATGGTGCTATGCTCCAAGCAACGGACACGGAGTGGGGTAGGGAGAACGCCATGGGGAATTGGGATCCGGATCAGTACCTTAAGTTCAAGAAGGAGCGCAC
>CAVFYB010000095.1:0-3736 GCA_963626845.1 Bacteroidaceae bacterium
CGCCCGGGCTCTCGCCCCGGCTGCGAAGCGGCTGTGCCGTTCGCGCAAGAAAGTAATTTACTCTTGTGCAACATCACTGTCAACAACTTTTTTGAAAAAGTTTTCAATTACTTTGCGGGCGCTCTTGGCAGCAAGTCCAGTGCTTCAGCTATATACAAAAAGAGGGAGCCGGTGATGGCTCCCTCACTATATATAGTATTGGTTCGATTCGATGTATCCGCCACGACGGATACGGGGATTTTCTAGCTGCAGACTTTCCCGGGGTTCAGGATGGAATTCGGGTCGAATACCTGCTTGATGCCCGCCATAAGGCCGATGGCCTTTTCACCGACGGAATCGTGCAGGTACTCCTTCTTGGCATGACCAATGCCGTGCTCGCCGGAAACCTGACCGCGAAGTTCGGTGCACTTCTCATAGCTTTCCTTCATTACCTTCTTGGACTGCTCCAGGAACACATCCTGTTCGACGCCATTCGCGCATGCATAGATATGAAGGTTGCCGTCGCCCGCATGACCGAAGGAGCGGATGCCCACGCCATGCTTTTCGCCGATCTTATGCACGTGCTCAAGGAACTCGGCCACTTTGTCTACGGGGACAACAACGTCCATCTCATCGAGATGCTCGGTGTCGGCCTCGATAACGGTAAGGAAGGCACTGCGCGCAGCCCAAACCTGACGCTTGTCATCGGGATGGCTGAGTACCAGCGTGTTGAAGGCGCCCATCTCGTCGCCGATTTCCGCAAGCGTCTCTGCACGCTGGAAGATCTCGTCCTGGTCGTTGCCGTCGAGGGTTACCAAGATATAAGCGCCAACCTCATGGCCGTCTACGTTGGTGGGGATGATCTTGTTGCCGGTGTAGTTGGCGGAAGAGTCGACGATGTCGCGCTCCATGAATTCGATGGACTGCGGGTCGAGGCCAGCCAGCTTGATTTTGGGCACAGCCGCGATTGCGGTTTCGAGATCTTCGAAGGGAAGGATGAAGCTGATGTCTTCCTTCGGGTTGGCGATGAGCTTGAGCGTGAGCTCGGTGATGACGCCCAGGGTTCCTTCGGAGCCGATGATGAGGTTCAGCAGGCTGTAGCCGGAGCTGGTCTTGGAAACGGCGCGGCCGAGGTCGAGCACTTCGCCGGTGGGCAGGACGACCGTCATGGCAAGCACGTAGTCGCGCGTGGTGCCGTACTTGACTGCGCGCATGCCGCCAGCATTGGTGGAAACGTTGCCGCCCAGGGAGCCCGTCTTCTCGCCGGGATCGGGAGGATACATGAGGTCATGCTCGAGGGCGTCGGCAGCAAGGTCGCACAGACGAACACCGGGCTGGACACGGACGAACAGGTTGTTCATGTCGTATTCCAGAATCTGATTCATGTGCATGGTGCAGAGAACAACGCCGCCGTAGAGCGGGGTGCTGCCGCCAACCAAGCCGGTGCCGGCGCCGCGCACGGTTACGGGAATCTTGTTCTCGTTGCAAAGCTTCATGATTGCGGCAACCTGCTCGGTGTTGTCTGGGAAGCAGACGGCCTCGGGCATGCTGGTGCCGTAGATGGGCATCTCGTCATGCGAATAGTCATCGCTTACTGCTTCGCCGGCATGGCAGTTGTCTTCACCGACGATAGCCTTCAGCTGGTCGATGAGCTCGGGGGTGAGTTCGTTGTACTCGGTCATGTCAACCTTCCAATAGGTTCGTTTGCAGATGCGCCCTGGGGCGGGCGGAACTTCAATAAACTTCATCGTAAGCATGCGATGCGGCCTTGCGCTTCACTATTGGCGAGCGGATTTTCGCACACGGTCACTGGCGGGTGGTTCCATTCGGAGGAAGGAACGCCGCCCACCTGCAAAGCGCTCTTGTCTGCGCATCGCTTATTGCAAAGAAAGCGGCTTGGCTGACGTTTCCGGCAACCAAGCCGCTCGGCGAGGATCGCTAAACGGGAACCGCTATCTATATATAGTTGCGGTTGCCCTTGCGCTATGCAACGAGCTTACCAGCAGCAGCCTCGTCGATGTCCTTCACTGTGGGGATGGGAGTGGTGTCCTCTTCCTCGAGGCGACCTTCGTATACCCAGTGCTTGGTTTCGCGGGCGATGACGCCGGAGAGAACCAGGACCGCGATGCAGTTAGGAACTGCCATGAGGGCGTTGGAGATGTCGGAGAGGTTCCAGACCAAGTCGCCGCCACCGATGCAACCCCAGAACACGAAGACCAGGAACACAACCTGGTAGGGGCGGATGCCCTTGGCACCTACGAGGTAGGTGATGGCGCGGTCACCGTACTGGGACCAACCGAGCATGGTGGAGTAGGTGAAGGTGAGCAGGCCAACGGCGAGTACCAGGGGCCCGAAGACGGGAATAGTCTCAAAGCAGGCCGTTGCCAGCGCTGCGCCGCCGGAGAAGATACCCATAACCGTGTCGTAGGACATGTCGTTGTTGGCCAGAACCGTGTTGTTGTACATGGCGGCCAGGTCGGGGCTGGCGAGCAGGGAGGTAACGAGCATCAGGCCGGTGATAAGGCAGATGATGACGGTGTCCCAGAAGGTACCGGACATGGAAACCAGCGCCTGACGGGCGGGGTTCTTGGAAACTGCGGAAGCGGCAACCAGCGGAGCGGAGCCAAGGCCGGACTCGTTGGAGAACAGGCCGCGCTTGAAGCCATACTGCAGAGCCAGCATGATGCCGGAGCCGACAGCGCCGCCGAATGCAGCCTGGCCGGTGAAGGCGCAGGTGAGGATGGTCATGACGGCTTCACCAAGGTACTGGCCGTTAATGCCGATGATAACCAGGCAGCAGACAACGTAGAAGATCGCCATGATGGGAACGAGCTTCTCGCACACACGGGAGACGTTCTTCAGGCCGCCGATGATGACGATAGCCACCAGCGCGGTTACCACGATACCGATTGCCCAGGTGGGGATGTCGGCGGCGTTGGGGATAAGGCTGGTGGAGGTAAGCGCACCGGCCAGCGAGTTGGACTGCACGGAAGCGCCGATGCCGAAGGAGGCGATGGCGGTGAACAGGGCGAAGAGCACGGCCAAGATCTTGCCTATGGTCTTGTTCTTGAAGCCGCGCTCCAGGGCGTACATGGCGCCGCCGATCATGCGGCCGTTTTCGTCCTTAACGCGGTACTTCATGGAAATGTAGGTCTCGGAGTACTTGGTTGCGATGCCGAATACGCCGGTGATCCACATCCAGAAGATGGCGCCCGGACCGCCGCAAAGGAGACCGGTTGCAACACCGACGATGTTGCCGGTGCCGATGGTGGCGGCAAGCGCCGTGGTAAGTGCGCCGAACTGGGAGATATCGCCTTCGGCGTAGGGATCGTTGTTGGAAACCGAGAGCTTGATGGCCGTCGGGATCTTACGCTGGATAAAGCGCGTACGGATGGTCATGAAGAGGTGGGTACCCAGCAGGAGCCAGATAAGAGCCCAGCCCCACACGAAGCTGTCGACTGCGTCGACGCCCGCAGAGAAGGATTCAACGAATGCTTCCATGGCTGCGTCCTTTCTTGTCGTGACGCGATCGGAAGCAAAGAGGCAGCGCTGCGCGAGGCGAGCCTGCGAAGCTGCGGCTTCGATGCCTGGGGCAAGTAGGCAGCGAAACCGAAGTTTCGTTGATTGGGAACATCCCGCGTATCACTGCTGGGTAAGAGCTACGCCTCGTTTCGCGTCGGGGGAAACGATTCATGCATTATGCCCATCCGTTCGTTACCTTTTGGTTACATCCAGGCAAACAAACGCGAAACAGGGC
>CAVFYB010000095.1:3868-5500 GCA_963626845.1 Bacteroidaceae bacterium
GCGGGAGCCATGGCTTTGGCGGCTTCCGATTCTGGGCGACGCCGCGGGTTCGCCGCGCGCGGCATGCAACGACGCAGCAAAGAACCCCACCGCCCGAAGGGTTTAGCAGGCGGTGGGGTCTGTTGTGCGTCGGAATCCGGCACAAGGGTTAACGTTGGTTTCGTGCGAGCTTGGCATTCGCCGCCCGCACTGGCGGCGACGATCCAAACGGCGGAAGAATAGCCAGATCGGGACTCGCCGAAAGCAAGAGGCGAACTACTTCTTGTACTTCTTCACCAGCTGACGACCGGCGATGTAGTCCATGATCTCGTTGGTGCCGCCGGCGAACTCGTAGCCCTTCAGATCGTTCCAGATGCGGCCGGCGCTGATTTCCTTGGTGTAGCCGATGCCGGCGTAGATGGAAAGCGCATGCTCGGCGACCTTGGTGAGGTTCTTGCAGGCGTAGGCCTTGAGCAGGGCGGACTCCAAACGGGTGGACTGGCCCTTGTCGAGCATGGTGGTTACCTTGTACAGGCGGGTGCGCACGTTGTCCAGGATGGTCTCCATTTCCACCAGGTGCTGCTGGATGGCGCTGAGGTGGCCGATGGGCTTCTGGAAGCAGATGCGTTCGGAGCAATAGGCGCCGGCCTCGTTCATGACAGCCTGAGCCTGGCCAAGGGCCTGGGCAACTACCAGGCAGCGCTCGAACTCAAGCTTCTTCATAAGGAGCTTCCAGCCTTCGCCGGGCTGGCCAAGGCGCATATCCTCAGTGAGGACAACGTTGTCGAAGAAGCAGTCCACGAAGGGAACAATCTGCTGGCCGATTTTCTCAAGGCCGCCGTAGGTGTAGCCCTCGATGCCGTTGGGAATCATCCACAGGGAGTAGTTGTTGTTCTCGTAAGAGGGATCCTCGTCCTTGGCAACCAAGATGGTGTACTGGGAAAGATGCGCCAGGGTAACCCACGTCTTCTGGCCGTTGAGCAGGTAGGTGCCGTCGGGCTGCTTGACGGTGACGCAGGTCATGGCGTTGTTGTCGGAGCCGGCGCCGGGCTCGGAGATGGCGGTAACGGCGACGCTGGTGCACTCGACGTTGTTCACCACGTCCATGATCTTCTTCTGCTGCTCTTCATTGCCGAACTCGATAACGTCCATGATGGAGTTGAAGTCGGTCTGGAAAGGAAGCACGCAGCCGGTGTACTCGTGGAGCTTTTCCATGAGCACCACCAGGGTGAGCTTCTCGCAGGGGATGCCGCCAACCTCTTCAGGCAGGCCCAGGTGCATGAAGCCAAGCTCGCGGAAGGCCATCGCCGCTTCCAGGCTGATGTGATGGTCTACCTCGTATGCCTGCTTGACGGCTTCAGGCGTGAAGTACTTTTCGGCGTACTCCTTTGCGCTGGCGATGAACAGCTCCTGATCGGGCGTGAATTCGAAGTCCATAGATGATTCCCCCTAGTTGTGAATTCCCACGTTAAACGCATATAACACGTTCACTATCAGTAATTCTAAGCACCTAAGGGGGCTGAAACCAATACCCCTTCAGTATCGTTTTGCGCATACCTTATAAGTATTCGAAATGACCCGGCCGTAATTCAATAGAAGACAGTGGGCTGAAAGCCACTGGCCCGACTCCGCCTGTCGCGCGGACGATCAACG
>CAVFYB010000096.1:0-5254 GCA_963626845.1 Bacteroidaceae bacterium
GTCGGAATGATAACGGCCGGATTCATGGGTCCCCCTAACTGTGCGCCCGATGCGTTGAGGGGCGCAACAGAATTGTACCTTACCCCTATCGGCGGCGACGCGGATGGCCGCGTCGAGTACGTATGCGCTCGGCTTCTTCGCGCTTCTTCTGCACCTGCCTGCTCTCGTCGCGCAAGCGCAGGTACGACTCAAGGCGCGCCGGGGAAAGCCTGCCCTCGTCCACGGCGACGCGTACGGCGCATCCTGGCTCGTTGACATGGGAGCAATCGCGGAAGCGGCACCCCTGCGCCAGCTCCTCCACGTCGGAAAAGGCAGCGCCTATCCCCTCTTCGGCGTCCCACAGCCCCAGGCCGCGAACGCCCGGCATATCGATGATATGGCCGCCGCCGGGAAGGTCGATGATCTCGCGCGATACCGTGGTGTGCCGGCCCTTGCCGTCGCTGCGCACCTCGGTGGTCTTCTGCACCTGGCTTCCCACCAGCATGTTCACCAGGCTGGACTTGCCAACGCCGCTGCGGCCGATGAGCACGGCGGTCTTGTCGCCCTCGGCGATGGCCTGCGCCAGGCGCTGCACCGATTCCGGGCTGCGGTCCGACACCGCCAGAAGCTCGTCATTGCCCACGAAGCCGTCGATGCGGCGGCGCACTTCCTCCACCTCTTCAGCGGAAGCCATCAGGTCGGCTTTGGTGAGCACCACCATCACCTGGGCGCCCGTCTCGTGCGCGAGCACCAGCTCGCGCTCCAGCCGGCGGATGTTCACTTCCTCGATGGGCTGGGCCACCACCACCAAATCGAAGTTGGCGGCAAGCGTTTGGGGCAGCGCGCGCTCGGTAGGATCTTTGCGCACGAAGCAGGTGCGGCGCGGAAGCGTTTCCTCGATGATGCCCTTATCGTGGCCCTCCGGCAGGGAAACGCGCACGTAATCGCCCACCACGGCGCGCTTATCGCTGCCCTTCACCAGGGAAATGGCATGCTCGCAGCGGATCTCCTCGCCGTTTTCCAGGCGCACCAGCGGATAGCCCCTGTCAAGCTTGACCACATGCCCTTGCTGCATAGAACCATCCGTCACAGCGTTCCCTCGCGTTTCTTGTAGTACACGTATAGAAGGGCCAGGCCGGCAATAACCGCCACTATGCCGACAACTAAAATACTACGGTTTACCTGGGGATACTCTACCTCGCCGGAAGCCAGGGCAGAAAGCTCTTCCACATGGATGTCCGACATGCCCTGATGCTCGCTGCATTCCAGGTGGAACGTGCCGCGCACCTGGAGTTCGGTCCCCTTCATGCCGAAATGGCCGTACGAGTCGATAACGTTCGACTGCTCGATGGTCATGAACACGGAAACCACGCTGGGATTAGCGGCGTCGGAATCCTGCAGGGTTACCCAGCAATTACCGCTTTGCATTTCGTCGTTTATGCGGTCGCCCACCACTTCGCCCTGCACCAGCACGGTTTGGCCCTCGTAGTACGAGTCGGCCTTGGCGAGGTCGGCGATCGAGGTTTGGTAGAGGAACGAGCTGTCGGGCAGCTGGTTCACGTACACGCGGTTGGATTTCGCCTGCCCCTCATCGTCTGCCCAGGCGAACGCCGGCACGGTAAACAATGCGACCAGCAGCAGAGCAAGCCCCAACAATTGGGCAATGCCCGCTATGTGGATCCGAGCCCTCATCGACTACGCTCCGATTTGGTGCGCGGGTTGCAGGAAACCACGACCTTCACGATAAGGGCCAGCAGCGTGATGAACTCCAAGCGCCCAGCCCACATCTCCACCAGGTACACGACTTCCAACCCGACGGGCATGCCGCGCGTGACGATGCCCGAGCTCAAACCGCCGTTCGAGGCCATTGCCACCGATTCGAAGATAGCGGAAACCGCATCGTAGCCATGCGCGATGCCGGCAAGCGAGCCCACCAGGTAGGCGATAACGAACAGGGCAGATACCGTCATGGCGGCCTTCGCCTCTTCAGTGGTAAGCACCTTGCGGCCCAAATGATAGTAGCGCACCGAAACGCGCGCGGAGTTCGGCGCCAGGGTTTCCTTCACCGTGGAAACCACCGACTTCGCAATTAGGCCGATGCGGGAAAGCTTGATGCCGCCGGCGGTGCTTCCGCTGGAACCGCCCACGGCCATGCACATGGCAAGGATTAGGAACGCGCCCGAAGAGAACACGGTGGTCAGCTGGTTGTTGGTAACGTTCTGGAAGCCCGTGGTGGTTGCGGCGGCGATGACCATGAACACACCGCGGCGCAGAAGGGCCAGCAGGTCGGAAAAGCCGCCCGAAGCACACAGCGAGGCCATGATGGTAACCGTTGCCACTATGAGCCAGATGGCGCCCGTGCGGATTTCCAGGTCTTTGAAGAAGCCCTCGGTCTCCCCGCGGCGCGCCTTCACGTACAGCGAGAAGTTCACGGCGCCCATGACCATGAGCATCATGCACACCAGCTCGAGCGCGAACGAATGGTAATAGAAGATGGACTGGCTGGTGGGCGCGAAGCCACCGGTGATGAAGCCCGATATAGAGATCCACAGGCCGTTGAGCAGGGCGCGGACGGGCTCCATTCCCGAAGCCAGGCACAGCACGAACAGCAGCACGGTTGCCACTGCGATGACGATAAGCGAGATGCGGCTGATCAGGCGCACGGTGTTTACGATGTTCGGCAGCACATGCTCGCTGCGGCCCTCCGAAGAATACAAGCCGGAAGTGGCCTTACCCAGAAGGCCCAGCGAAAGCGCCACCACGATAAGGCCCAAGCCGCCGATAAGGTGCATGATGAAGCGCCACATGTTGTCGGCAGCAGAAAGGTGCTCCAGGTCTATGACCAGCGTGACGCCGGTGGTGGTAAGGCCCGAAACCGCTTCCATGAGCGCATCGAGATACGAGCCGTAATGCGAGGAAAGCGCCAACGGCACTGAAGCCACGAACGCCAGCACGATCCAGGAAAGGCCGGTTACCGCGAGCGCCTGCTGATGGGTAAGCCTGCCCGGCTGCACGCGCATCAGGCGCATGGCCGACCCCAAGATAAGGGAAACGCCCACGGCAAGCAGGTAGCGCGTTGCGGGCTCCCATTCCTGCAGAACCAGCGCCACAGCAAGCGGCACGGCCAACGCCAAGGTGAAAAACGAGACGAGCACGCCCAGGTAATGGCCGATAACGCGCACGTCGTACCAGGTGAATCGCTGCCACATGTTAGGATTCGACCCCCGCTACGGCAACGCGCACCCCTGCTGGCCCAGCAAACGAACAACTCATGCCTGGCCCAACTGACCGAGCGCGAAGACAAGGCGAATGGCAACCGTGACTATGTACAGCCCCAGCAGAAAAGCCGCGATGCTCATGAGCACGGCGGCAAAGCCCAGGAACGGAACCCGGATTCGCTCTTTGACTTCCTCTTTGTCCATGGGGGTATTCTAGTACATAAGAAAGAAAGCCGCGCCCCGCACGGGACGCGGCTTTCGCCGTAGGCTGTTGGGCAAAGGCTGCCTCGATTTTGGTTGCGCATAGCGCTTCCAGCTAGCATGCGGCTAGCGTGTGATTACTCTGCACCCTTCAGGAAGTCCTCAGCTTGGGCCACCACATCTTCGCCTGCAGCCGCAGCAGCCTCGGTATGGCCGGAGAGCTCCTTTCGGTTCTCCACCTTGGTGCAGTACTGACCATCGTCGTCGATGTCGATAGTCACCTTGGCGCCGTCGAACAGGTTGCCCTCGATGATCTGGGTGGCAATGCGGTCGGTCACCTCGCGCTGGATAAGGCGGCGAAGCGGACGTGCGCCGTACACCGGGTCGAAGCCGTCGATGGCCAAGTGCTCAACAGCACCAGGCGTAACCTCAAGCTCTATGCGACGGTCGGCCAAACGCTCGCGCACGCCGTCCAACTGGATGCCCACGATGGGCTCCATCGCCGCGATGGAAAGCGAGTTGAAGGTAATCACCTCGTCGATACGGTTCAGGAACTCGGGGCGGAAGGTGTTGCGCAAGGCGTCGTTGATCTTGTTGTTCAGCTCGGCCAAGCGCTTGGCGGCATCTTCCACGTCGGCAGTCATCAGGTCTTCCATCATCTTGCCCATGGAGTCCTTCTTGCCGTCGGCAGCGAACTCGCGGATGGACTGCGAGCCAACGTTCGACGTCATGATAATGATGGCGTTCTTGAAGCTGACCACGCGACCCTGGCCGTCGGTAAGGCGACCATCGTCGAGCACCTGCAACAGGATGTTGAACACATCGGGGTGCGCCTTCTCGATCTCGTCGAGCAGGATCACGCTGTAGGGCTTGCGGCGCACGGCCTCGGTAAGCTGGCCGCCCTCGTCGTAGCCCACGTATCCCGGAGGTGCTCCCACCAGGCGGGCAACGGAGTGCTTCTCCATGTACTCGGACATGTCGATACGCACCATGGCACGCTCGGAGTCGAACAGGTACTCGGCCAGCGCCTTGGCCAGCTCGGTCTTGCCAACGCCCGTGGGGCCCAGGAACAGGAAGCTGCCGATGGGGCGGTTCGGGTCGGAAAGGCCGGCACGGTTGCGGCGGATGGCGCCGGCGACTGCGGCTACGGCCTTGTCCTGGCCCACCACGCGCTCGCGCAGCTTTTCCTCCAGGTCCACCAGCTTGGCCATCTCACCCTGCATCATCTTGGTAACCGGGATGCCCGTCCAGGTGGAAACAACCTCGGCGATCTCGTCTTCCCCGACTTCCTCCTGCAGGATGGCGCCGTCTTCCTGGCGCTGCTCCAAGATGCGCTCGGCCTCGGCCAGCTTCTGCTGCATGCCGGGGATGATGCCGTAGCGCAGCTCGGAGGCGCGGGCCAGGTCGCCTTCGCGGGTGGCGCGCTCTTCCTCGAGCTGGGCGGCGTCGATGTCGGCCTTCAGGTTCTGGACGCTGACGATGACGTCCTTCTCGTTCTTCCACATGGCCTTCTGCGAGTCGAGGGCCTCCTGGGCGGAAGCGATCTCCTTGCGAAGGGCCTCCAGGCGCTCACGGGAGGGCTCGTCGGTTTCCTTCATCAGCGCCTGCTCCTCGATCTGCATCTGGGTGAGCTTGCGCTCGGCCAGATCTACCTCTTCGGGCATGCTGTCGATCTCGATGCGCAGGCGGCTGGCCGCCTCGTCCATCAGGTCGATGGCCTTGTCGGGCAGGAAGCGGTCGGTGATGTAGCGGTTGGAAAGCTCGGCTGCGGCCACCAGCGCGGAGTCCTTGATGCGGACGCCGTGATGGATCTCGTACTTTTCCTTCAGGCCACGTAGGATGGCGATGGTGTCCTC
>CAVFYB010000097.1:0-5223 GCA_963626845.1 Bacteroidaceae bacterium
GTTCGTCTGCTGCGTGAAGCTCGCAACCGTGGAAAAGCTGCTCGAGGCATAAGCCGTACCGCTTCACTATCTGTGCTGGAAGACCCTCGGACTGCGTGGTCCGAGGGTCTTCTTCTTGTTGGGTGTCGGCTCCATTGCCAGCGCCGTCGCCCAAAGGGGGAGGGCAATCAGCTAACGGCCCATGTAAGAGCAACCGCTCAAGGGGCCTAGGGCGCGCTTGGTTCAGCGGTTAACGCACTGGAATCAGGGATGTCGTATAATCCATCACTATTGCTAACTAAAGTGAATTGGTCGAACATATCCGGTAGCGCATCAATTCTGGTTCCGCAAGTTCGCGGGATACTTCATGCTCGTTGCTCCCTGGTGTCCATCCTTCTTGCTTTGGTTGGAACACCCTGCAGGTCCCTAGGCAGAAAGCGAATGGCATGGTATCTCACGATTTCTGGGTATTGCTCGCAATGCTCCTCTACTTCATCGTGGTTGTGGTCATCGGCTTCGTGTACGCGAAGAAGTCGAACCAATCCACGGAGAATTACTTCCTGGGCGGAAGGCGCCTAGGGCCATGGCTCACGGCCCTTTCTGCCGAGGCTTCCGACATGTCGGGCTGGCTGCTCATGGGTCTTCCGGGCGTTGCCTACTTCACCGGCGCCTCCGATGCTATGTGGACGGCCATCGGCCTGGCCATCGGCACGTACCTCAACTGGCTGTTCGTTTCCAAGCGCCTGCGCAAGTACTCCGAAGTCGCCAACAACTCCATCACGCTGCCCGACTTCTTCTCGAACCGTTTCCGCGATTCGAAGAACATCCTTATGACCATTTCGGCGCTCGTCATCCTGCTCTTCTTCTCTATATATGTAGGAAGCTGCTTCGTTACGTGCGGCAAGCTGTTCGCCACGTTGTTCGGCCTTGATTACGCAACGATGATGATCTTGGGCGCCATGATCGTGTTCCTGTACACCTTTGTGGGCGGCTACCTTTCCGTATGCACCACTGACCTTATCCAGGGCACCATCATGATCTGCGCCCTAGTGGTGGTGTTCTTCGGCTCCATTGCCAGCGCCGGCGGCATAGACAACACCGTCGCCTTCCTACAGAGCATCCCCGGCTTCCTTTCGGGTACCGAAATCGCAACGCCTATCGTGGGTGAAGATGGAAAGCAGCTGGTGGAAGCGGGTATGCCGCTCTTCGGCGAGGCCGGGCAGTACGGCGTCATCACCATCATCTCGGGTCTTGCCTGGGGCTTGGGCTACTTCGGCATGCCTCAGGTCCTGGTGCGCTTCATGAGTGCGTCCCACTCCAGCGAGCTGCGCAAATCCCGTCGTATCGCCACGGTGTGGGTGGTGGTTTCCCTCTTCAGTGCGGTT
Organism: Bacteroidaceae bacterium; assembly: GCA_963626845.1. Lineage (GTDB taxonomy): Bacteria > Actinomycetota > Coriobacteriia > Coriobacteriales > Eggerthellaceae > Anaerotardibacter. Next base: position 1,365 of record CAVFYB010000097.1, read on the forward strand.
TCCATCGGCCTTATCGGCCGAGCGGTCATCCCCACCGAGTTCCTTACCCAGGCCAGCGCCGAGAACATCTTCATCGTCCTCTCGAACATGATCCTCCCATCGTTCATGTGCGGCCTGGTGGTCTCGGGCATCTTCGCGGCCTCGATGTCTTCGTCTTCCTCGTATCTGCTCATCTCCGGTTCCGCAGTTGCTGAGAACATCTACCGCGGTCTTATCAAGAAAGATGCCACCGACACGCAGGTGATGATCGTGGCGCGCCTCACCTTGGTAGCGGTGCTGCTGTTCGGCATCGTCATAGCGCTCGACGAGAACTCGTCCATCTTCCAGGTGGTGTCATATGCCTGGGCAGGCTTCGGCGCCTCGTTCGGCCCGCTGATGATCATGAGCCTGTATTGGCGCCGCACCAACTTCCAGGGCGCTTTGGCAGGTATGCTGGTTGGCGCAGTGTCGGTTCTGGTTTGGCACAGCCTTATCAAGCCCCTGGGCGGCATCTTCGGCGTATACGAGCTCCTGCCCGCATTCATCCTCAGCCTACTTGCCATCGTGGTGGTGTCGCTCGCTACGAAGGAGCCTGAGGCCGAAGTTGTGAAGGAATTCGACTCGTATATGGATTCAGAGTGCTAGAGCGAGTTTTTTAGGCCGAATTCGCGCAGAAATATTTTCAGAAAAGTTTGAAGCGGGGGAGCCTGGGCAATGTGCTCAGGCTCCCTTTATATTTGCTGCAGCAGAAGTGAAACACAAGTATGAGCTGGGGTTTTGCTGTCATTGTCCAGAGATCAGGGATAGTGGGGGAAATGGATATGCCCGGGGGCGTGTAAAGGATTGACACGCCTTTCATCTTTGCGTATCATTCCCTTGCTCGCTTGAACGGGAACAACGTTCCAAGCGAACAGCAGCTTGAAAATTGCACATGATTCCAAGCGAATTCGGGAGTGTTCCAGAGCGGTCAAATGGGACGGACTGTAAATCCGTTGGCTACGCCTTCCAAGGTTCGAATCCTTGCACTCCCACCACTTGCCCACATAGCTCAGCAGGTAGAGCACTTCGTTGGTAACGAAGAGGTCAGCAGTTCGAGTCTGCTTGTGGGCACCATTTATTTGGCGGTATAGCTCAGTTGGTTAGAGCACACGGTTCATACCCGTGGCGTCACTGGTTCGAATCCAGTTACCGCTACCACATTTTCCGCTTACGCACGGTAAGCTTTTACTTTATCGAATACAAACTCGCCTTTAAGGGCGATTTTGTGCATTCCCACCAATAAGGAGGAATAATGTCTAAGGAAAAGTTCGAGCGTTCCAAGCCCCATGTTAACATCGGCACCATCGGCCACGTTGACCACGGCAAGACCACGCTGACTGCTGCGATCTCCAAGACCCTGTCCAGCAACGACGGTTCTCACGGCACTGCTTCTGCAGACTTCACCGCATTCGAGGACATCGACAAGGCTCCTGAAGAGCGCGAGCGCGGCATTACCATTTCTATTGCTCACATCGAGTACGAAACCGACAAGCGTCACTACGCACACGTTGACTGCCCCGGCCATGCTGACTACGTTAAGAACATGATCACCGGTGCTGCTCAGATGGACGGCGCTATCCTTGTTATCGCTGCAACCGACGGCCCCATGGCTCAGACCCGTGAGCACATCCTGCTCGCTCGTCAGGTTGGTGTTCCCTACATCGTTGTATTCCTGAACAAGTGCGACATGGTCGACGACGAAGAGCTCCTCGAGCTCGTCGAGATGGAAGTTTCCGAGCTTCTCGAGTCCTATGGCTTCGAGGATTGCCCGATCATCCGCGGTTCTGCTCTTAAGGCCCTCGAGGGCGAGAAGGAGTGGCAGGACAAGATCTGGGAGCTCATGGACACCGTTGATGAGCACATTCCCACTCCTGAGCGCGACGTTGACAAGCCCTTCCTGATGGCTGTTGAGGACACCATGACCATCACCGGCCGTGGCACCGTTGCCACCGGTCGTGTTGAGCGCGGCGTTCTGCATGTAAACGACGAACTCGAGATCGTTGGTATCAAGGACACCGAGAAGACCGTTTGCACCGGCATCGAGATGTTCCGTAAGCTTCTTGACGAGGCTCAGGCTGGCGACAACATCGGCTGCCTGCTCCGTGGCATCAAGCGCGAGGACATCCTCCGCGGTCAGGTTCTCTGCAAGCCCGGTTCTGTTACCCCTCACCAGGAGTTCGAGGGCCAGGTTTACATCCTCACCAAGGAAGAGGGTGGCCGTCATACCCCGTTCTTCGATGGCTATCGTCCGCAGTTCTACTTCCGCACCACGGACATCACCGGTGTTGCACACCTGCCTGAGGGCACCGAAATGGTTATGCCTGGCGACAACGTGACCATCACCGCTGAGCTGATTCACCCCGTAGCTATGGAGGAAGGCCTCCGCTTCGCTATCCGCGAGGGCGGTCGCACCGTTGGCTCCGGTCGTGTAACCAAGATCATCAAATAACTGATCTTTTCAACGAATTCGGTAGGGGAGCCTGGTTTCAGGCTCCCCTCTCCATTGATCATGTGCTATTGTCGAGCGATGCGAATACTGTACTTAAAGGAGAATTGATGCGTACTTTGGTCACCCTTGCATGCACTGAATGCAAGCGTCGAAACTACACGACCAAGAAGAACAAGCAGAACAATCCTGATCGTATTGAGTTCAAGAAGTACTGCAAATGGTGTGGCCACCATACCATGCACAAGGAAACTCGCTAAGGATTTAGGAACTAAATAGGCCAGTAGCTCCAATTGGTAGAGCGGCGGTCTCCAAAACCGCATGTTGGGGGTTCGAGTCCCTCCTGGCCTGCCAGCTTGTTAATGAGCAGCTCGTGTAGCTGCTTGTTTGGCGTATAGAGAGTAGTTATTTCCAGAGCAGGAAGTTGTATGGCAAAGAAGTCTAAAACACAGAGGGCTAAGGCATCTGCTAATCGCGCGGCAAAGAAAGAGCGATCTGAGCAGGCTGAGGCTACCCCCGTTGTAGAAGAAGAGACCAAGAAGCGTTTCGGCTTCGGTAAGGATTCTTCTTCTGATGCCAAGAAGGCTGAAGCTTCCCAGAAGCAGCCCAAGAAGGCATCTGTTAAGCCTAAGAAAAAGCGCTTTGCCTTTCTTTCCGATGTACGTTCCGAGATGCGCCGCGTTACGTGGCCTACCAAGCAGGATGTCCTGCAGTGGACGGGCGTAGTAGTGCTTGCACTTCTGTTCTTTGGTATCTTCGTTACGGTCCTCGATACCTGGGTCGTAACCCCGATTCTTCTCGCTATCTCTGGTTTGGGGGCGTAATCCATGACTAAGAAATGGTATGTCCTTCATACGTACTCTGGGTACGAAAACAAGGTAAAGAAGAATCTTGAGACCCGTATCGAAACCATGGGTCTTGAAAACAACGTGTTCGCCATCCAGATCCCCACCGAAACGGTTACGGAGATCAAAGAGGGCGGTCGCCGTGTGGAAAGCGACAAGAAGGTCTTCCCCGGATATGTCCTTGTCCGCATGGAACTTGATGATCGCAGCTGGGCTGCGGTCCGCAACACTCCGGGCGTTACCGGGTTCGTGGGCAGTCAGGGCAATCCTGCTCCCCTTACTCGCGAAGAGTACAACAAGATCATGAAGCGTACCGCTCATGAGGCTCCGAAGAAGATCACTTCCACGAGCCTGGAGATCGGCCAAACCGTCAAGGTTGTTTCCGGTCCTCTGGCGGAGTTCGATGGTGTTGTCTCCGAGGTTTCCCCCGAGTCTGGCAAGGTAAAGGTCATGGTTTCCATCTTCGGTCGCGAAACCCCCGTTGAGCTTTCCTTCGACCAGGTTGCAAACATCTAATTTTGAATGCAATGCGTCTTTCTGCGCCCGTATG
>CAVFYB010000098.1:0-5185 GCA_963626845.1 Bacteroidaceae bacterium
CTCCTACACGTGGTACCGCGAGGTGTTCTACAAGCTGCCCTTCGACTTGAAGCTGATCTCCCGAGCAGGGGGCGTCGCCTACTCGACCGCCCAATCCAGCCCGCTTCCCCCAGAAGCCGCCGAAAAGGCCGCCGATCTGGGAACGGGGACCTTCGAGCCCACCGACTTCCGCACCCCTGGCAGCCCGCACACCCTGTACCGCGCATACCCCATCAGCGGCGGAACCGCCCTGCTCTCCTTGGACGTGACCGCCAACGACGCCCGGCGCGTCGCGCTCGAGCAGCGCCAGTCCGATCTTGCCCAAACGGCACAGCTCTTGAAGCGCAGCACCGAGGTTCGCCGGGGATTGGCAAAGCGGGAAGCGGAGCGCGAGCTGTTCGAGCACGTGCACGCCTCCCTTTCCCAGAAAACCAGCGAGATCAACCGGATAATCGAGAACCTTCCCGAAGGCGACTCCGCCGAAAGCCATGACCTTAGGCGCAAGGCCCTTATCCGGGTGAAGTTCCTGGTTGCCTACTGCAAGCGCAAGGGAAGCCTTGTTGTGGCCGAGCGCGAAGGGATCTCCTTCACCCAAGCGCAGGTAGAGCTCATCTTCGCGGAAGCAGCGGCCGATTTCCGCTCTATGGGCATCGACTGCGCTGCGCTTTTCCGCATCGATGCGCCCCTTTCGCCCGCCATGATGGCGCAGCTCTACGATTGCGCCTACGATTTCGCCTCGCTGGCCTTCGAGGCAACCGACCCGACCCTGCTGATGTTCGCCGAAAGCGCCCATGGGCACACCCTTGTGGTGCGCATCGTGCTTCAGTGCGGCAACTGCCAAGCACTGCGCCCGGCGCTTCGCTCTTTGAGCCGGAAGCTGACCCAGGCGGGCATCGACCATAGCGTTCTGGAAGAAGAGGACAAGGCCTCCATCAAGATGGAGCTGGGGGACGGCGCCCTATGAGCCAACTTTTCAACATAAAGTCGCCGGTGCTCATCGCGTTGGTTGCCCTGCTCTTCCTGCTGATGGCAGGTCAGACGGTGCACACCCTGTTCATCGCCACAAGGAAGGAGCGGCAGATCCCCCGCGGCGCGGTGCTGTACGAGGCGCTCCTGGTTGCCCACTTGCTCGTTGCCTGCTCTGCGGTATGCTCGGCCTATGCCAACCATGGGGCGCTCCTGTTCCGGCTGAAGGCCTTGTTCTTGCCCATCGAGCCGCTGATGTGGGTGAACGTCGTTGCCCTTGCACTCGGCATGCTGCTGGCACTTACCAACAGGCGCGCCGTAATGGCTCCCGAGCTGGTGGTCCTTGCGGCCTGCACCCCGCCTATCGTGGAAGCGGCAGGGCCGTACAGCTGGCTTATCGCCCTTGCCGATGCCGCGTTCTTCCTGTTCCGCGTGGTGGCTGCTCTGGCGATGGACAAAAGGCATCTGGATTCCGCCATCACCCGGCTTTCCGTAGGCGAAGCGGTGAAGAAGCTTCCCGAAGGGGTTCTGTACGTGAACCGCAAGGGCGCCATCGTGTTCATGAACGAAAGCATGCGCTCCTGCCTGCAGGCCCTTGACCTGGGCACAAGCCTTGCGGAAGGCTCGCTGGTATGGCCTGGGCTGGAAAAACGAGCCGCCGAGGCCGCCGGCCCCCGCAATGCGCTCCTGCCCGAGGGGATACGCTTGGCCGTTTCCCCGGATGAAACCAGGTTCTTCACCCACGACGAGGTAACCCTGCGCCGCGCCGCCTGCGAGCGCATCATAGCCATCGATGTCACGGTGGAGGAAAACCTGAACGAAAGCCTGAGCCGCGCCAACGCCAAGCTCGAGGACACCAACCGCGAACTGGAGCGGACGCTGGCCGAGCTTGAGGAAGCGGCGCGGGCGGAAGCGTCGTTCGCCATGAGAGCCCGCATCCATGACTCCATCGGCCAACGCATGACCATCCTGCATCACTATCTGGAGTGCAACTCCGAGAGCCCCGAGGCCACTCGCAACATCACCCGGCTCATGCACAACATCACCGACGACCTTGCCCGCATCGTCCCGGAAGGCGAAGACGAGCTTTCCGCCCTGGCATCCGCCTTCGCGCTTGCGGGAACAGACATCCGCATAGAGGGCACGTTGCCCGAAACGCCGGCCGAAGCCTCTGCCGTCGTCGGCATAATCCGAGAGGCGGCAACCAACGCCCTCAAGCACGGCAACGCCAAAACCGTATCGGTGCGCATCGAGCACGACGCCACGGAAACCCGGCTTTCCGTTTCCAACGACGGAACCGGCGCCCATGGCCCCATCGCCGAAGGCTGCGGTCTGCCGCAGATGCGCCATGCGGCCCAGGCGCTTGGCGGCAGCTTTTCTGTAAACACAGCAGCGCCCTTCACCGTATCGGCGGCTATCCCCCACCCCGGAGGCCCATCATGATCAACATCGTTATCGTTGAAGACCAGGCAATCCTGCGCGAATCGCTTTCCTGCACCCTTAACCTGCAAGAAGACATGCAGGTTGTCTGCGCGCTCGCCGATGCCACCGAGGCACTCGCGGCCGTCGTCGGCAGGAATGCGGACCTGGCGCTGTTGGACGTATGCGCCCAGAACGGATCGAGCGGCATTGCCGCCGCCAAGCGCATCCGCGAAGAGCGGCCCGAAACGAAGATCGTCATCATGACGGGCATGCCCGAGATCACGTTCATCGAGCAGGCGAAAGCCGCCGGGGCCGACAGCTTCGTGTACAAGAACGTGGGAACCGAGGAGCTGCTTGGCATTATCCGCTCCACCGCAAACGGCTACTCCACCTTCCCCAGCACGAAGCAGAGCATCCTTTCGGGGGCTGCCGCGCTCAGCGAAGCCGAGATAGCCATACTGCGCCTGGTCTGCGAAGCGAAGACACGCAAGGAGATAGCCGCCGAGCTGTACCTGAGCGAGGGCACGGTGAAGCGCCATATATCCGAGATCCTGGCCAAAACGGGCTATGACAGCATCCTGCGCCTTGCCGTGCATGCGGTTTCGCAAGGGCTCATCGTTCCCGGGATGGAACAGCAACCTGAGCATCAGGCATAGCCGAAAGGACTGCAGCCCTCGAACTCCTTCGAATCCCAAGGCGCATGCCGCCTCACGGGGCCCACGGCCCTAGTACAACGACCCGCAATCCCGCACGCCCGCATACATCGGTTTGGGACATATGGCCCAAATACGCCCTTCGGTTAGGCCGCAGGTCGCTTAAAGGAACAGCGGCTCCTCTCTACCATGGAATCACGACCATAAGCAACGTTGCCGCCATCGCGGCAAGGGAGACTAAGAGAGGGTGTGGTTGCGATGAAAACCATGGGTAAGCTGATCGCGGTGCTGGCATGCGCGCTGGCACTGTGCTTTGCGCTGGCGGGATGCGATCAAAGCGCCGACCAGTACAAGAAGAACTTCCAGGGAAACTGGGAGCTTTCCGGCCTGACCGAAGGCAATACCACCTATGGCGAAAGCGATCTTGCCATGCTCAAGAGCTGGGGCATGAACGTAACGCTTTCCATGAACGAGGACGGAACTATGACGCTCAATTACTTCGGTGAAGCCGCCGAGGGAAATTGGGAACCGAAAGACGCCAGCACCGTGACGCTCAAGATGATGGGCGATTCCGTGGACGGAAAGCTCAGCGATGGGGTGCTGTCCATTGATGTGGAGGGCGCGTCCATGCAGTTCAAGAAGACAGAGTCATAGGAGGCCCAACGATGAAGATGAAGGTTTTAGCCATAGCCGCATGCGCGTTGGCGCTCTGCTTCGCACTGGTTGGCTGCGCACAGAAAACCACCGACTTCACGTGGTACCAGGCAGCAGTACCCGATGGCTATGAGATGGACGGCTACTACGGCGACAACGCAGCCAAGGTTCGCTTCCTGGGTGAAGACAAGAAGAAGGAGATCCAGGTTGAGTGGAACGGCGTGAAGGATGCCCAGGGGATCTGCGACAACTTCCTGGACTGGGAGGGGTCCGGTTCCGAGCAGCTCGACGACATGAAGCTGGGCAACTACACCTGGAAAGTAACCAAGTATGTCAGCCCTACCTTCTCGAGGATCCAATTCTGCACCGATCTGCCCAACGGCCTGGTGGGCATTGTAGAAAGCATGGGATTCACCGAAGTCGACGACAAGGTTCTGCAAGACTTCGTCAAATCGGTTAAATTCGCCGACGACCTGGAGGAGTCCTTCGAAAAGGCGAAAGAGATAAGCATCAGCGACCTGAAGAGCTAAGGCCCGGCCAAGGGAAAACGACGGCGCTACCCCAGGGTGGCGCCGTCGCAGCCTGTGATGTCCAAGTCGGCATCGTAGAAAGCCTGGATGGCCCGCGCGGCAAGCAGCACGTCGCGCGCGCCCGCGGTCTCGTAGGCCGAGTGCATGGCAAGCTGCGCGCAGCCCACATCCACCCCATGCATGCTGGCCTGCATGTTGGAAAGGTTGCCCAAGGTGGAGCCGCCTGCCATGTCGCTTCGGTTGGCAAACCGCTGGAAGGGCACCCCGGCGTTGTTGCACACCGCGCAGAACACCGCACGGCTGAACGCATCGGTGCAGTACTTCTGGTTGGCAGCCTCCTTCACCACAATGCCCCGGTTCAGGAACGCGCGGTTGCCCTCGTCGCACTTCTCGGGGTGGTTGGGATGCACCGCATGGGCGTTGTCGCAGCTCACCAGCATGGAAGCCGCAAGGGCACGGCGGTACATCTCGTCGGTGCCGCCCAGGGCCGCGTTCAAGCGCTGCAAGGTATCGGGCAGGAAGGTGGAAAGGGCGCCCTGCATGGTGTTCGATCCCACTTCCTCGTTGTCGAAGCAGCAGAACACCGAAACGCTGCCCTGGTTGTTGGAACGCAGGAACGCATCGAGCGAGGCGTAGGCGCACATAAGGTCGTCCAGCTTCGGGGCGGAAACGAACTCGTCTTCCGCTCCCCAGATCATAGGCTGCTGCCGGTTCACCAGGAACACATCGCGCCCCAGAACCTGCTGCGGGCGCACCCCGAGCCTTCCCGCCAACAACTCGTCGAACGCGCTGGCAGAAAGAGCACCGCAAGAGAACAGCGGGCACAGGTCCACCTTGCGGTTCGGCGCAAACCCGTTGTTCACGCCGTGGTCCATATGGATAGCCAGGCTGGGGATGATCGCGACCACGTCGTCGAGCGAGACCAGCATGCTCTCGATGCGGTTCTCGGTTTCCACCAGAACGCGGCCGGCAACCGAAAGC
>CAVFYB010000099.1:0-5148 GCA_963626845.1 Bacteroidaceae bacterium
TGTTGAGCGCGTTTTTCGCCTCCGGCCGGTTCAGCGTGATGATGAATATGCCGTCACGCTCTTCGGTTTCGATGGTTTTGTACTCCATGACCCCTCCTTTTACGAATACAACTCCACTTATGCTTTTACCTACAAACTACCTTATTAACCTGCGGAAATGCCCTCCCTATCTTTCATCGTTCCAGGTGTCATCCATGAATTGAGCTCATAGTTTGCGATTCAGATGCCTTACTCCATTTCTTCAAACGAAATGCAGCCCGTTTCCTTTTGGTAGGCAAACCTCACTCCATATCGCTCGCTTGCTTTGCTCAAGTATTCCGCGAAGTTACATCCTTCTTCCGGGGTGGAAACCTCCGGCAACCCGCGCTCCAAATTGTTTTCGCGATGCATATCCAAATCCAGAGGGACGATTCGGTACTCAGCCTTACCTTCTTCGACGTCAAGCACTACCAAGAAGTTGGTGGAGAAACGCCGCTCGGAATAGAACCCATTCCATGAGCCATCGGGCTTTTGGGCGCGGTTCGAATGCAGGTCGGACGGATGGGAATTCGGCCCCAAGTGGTACGTCTCGTACATTTCCGGGGAGATCATCGATTCACCGGACTCGAATTCCATAAGCAAACTGCCAAGGTTGTAGAAAATGGGATGTCCGTTATAGACCTCGACGCCTCGTGGAAAATGGGCGCCCTGGCCAACAAAGCAGGTTGCCCCAGCGTCGATGGACTTGCGCGCAAACTCCTCAACGAATCGAGGCGCGTACGTTGCATACCAGTTCTCATTTTCCCCTTCGTGGGTATGGAGCGTGGCGATTACCGCATCTGACCGGCGCGACGCATCGCGGATGCTCGCCAGGATTGCTTCCTGATCAGCCTCGTTCACATAGTCACGCACATAAGCCCGGTCGCCACGCTCTATCTGCAGATTGCCGTTCATAGGCGATCCGAATTTAAAAGCATCTTCCGTTGGAGGCTCCCACGTCTCGATGCGACTTACTTCTTTTAGGCTTTCATCGGTTCCCAGCATCGCGTCAATCGCACGCAATTGCTCGAACTGTTTGTCGGGCAAGACATACGACCTGCCCCACCGCAGCGGGCACAGCCCCGGACGCGCAACAACATCGGCATTGGCATCGCTTGCCAACGCACGTTCCGCCCACGTAGACGAACAGGCCACAACAGCTACACGTCCTTCTGCGGTATCCAGAAATCGCGCTTTACGCGCTTCGCCCAGGTTTCGCCCAACCCCACAGGGAATAAGGCCGCGCCGCTCCGCCGCATCGATGGTGTCGAGACATCCCTGCGGACCATAATCAGTTGTGTGGTTGTTCGCAAACGAAACCAGCCTGATGTTCAAATCAACCAACTCATCAAGAGTTTCGGGCCGAACCGACGTGAGGTACATGCACAACCCCGGCGGCGTATCACGCTTTGGCGTGCTGAATTCAGCGTTTGCGAACACCGCATCAGCGCCCTTAAGCAGATCAACAACGCGGCTATCGAGTCGATTTTTCAAGTTCCTACTGGAAAACAGCAGGTCACCACAGAGCACCACCCTCATTGCCTATCCTTCCCCCTCGAATCCCTAAAAATGCAACGTGCATTTCCTTAATTGTAGAAAGGGAGGCATATGCCAACCTGATCGGCAATATCAATATTGAGCAATGTAGTTTAAGGAAATCTATAAGCGCTCATGATGCTTGCCGAGACCGAATTGCCAAGAAGCCCCGCAGTATCCCAGCAAAGAAACCAACTCAGAGCATAGTTGGGCACCCTACAAACGCGAGCAGCCCCGTCTTTCTTCAAAAGACGGGGCTGCTCTTTGTATTCAACTTTCGAAAGCCAATTCGAATAGAGGCAAATCGCTAGCCGACTTCCTTTAGGAATTTGTAGACGGCATCGTTGAAGGCGCCGGGGTTGTCGTAGGCGACGAAATGATCGCCCTGGACGAACACCAATTCGGCGTTGGGCAGGCTGCGGTAAATAAGCTCGGTATGAGCCGCATCGATAAGGTCATTGGTGCCCACGATAACCAGCGTGGGGCACTGCACCTTCGAAAGCTCCTTCGGGTCGATGGAAGGATGCTTGGCCATCAGCTCGAAGTTCTCGTACTGGGCAAAGGCCTCGGGGCTTTCATCCTTGGTTTTCTCGAACTGCTCGGCCTTGCTGACGATCTTCTTGCGAATGGGCTCGACAATACCCTGCGGGTCGAGGTTCGCACCGTTCAAGATGAGCTTGGTAACGCGCTCGGGACGTGTCATGGCAAAGAGCAGTGCCGTAATTGCCCCATCGGAAAAGCCCAGGATATCTGCACGGAACAGGCCGTGCTCGTCCATGAAATCTTCCAGGTCCTGAGCGAACTGCTCGTACGTGAAGGGCGCCGTGCCGCGGGGAGATTCCCCCTGGCCGCGCGTGTCGATGGCGATAACGCGGTACTCTTTGGAAAAGTAATCCAGCTGATGACGGAAATGCCCGCTGTCTTCGCCGTTGCCGTGCAAAAGGATCAGCGGATAACCGCTGCCCGCTTCGCGATAGTTGAGTTCGATATCCATACCCACTCCTTAATCAAAACCCCGCCTGGCACACAGCCGACGGAGACTATTCCCCATGAACATAATAACGTGTTCATGACAGCAATAACCCCTCGCTCCGGCCAAAGGAGCGCCGAACCGCCAAAAGCATGGATACCAAGAAACCGATAGCCCAAACCCACACCAGGGCGGCAGCGAAGCGCCCCGCCCGTCCCCCAGGTTGACCAAGTCCGCATCAGGGCAACAGCGAAGCGTCTTGCCCGTCCCGCAGGTCGAACCGACCGAGTCCAGGGCGGCAGCGAAGCGTCCCGCCCGTCCCCGGGAGCCACCCACCCCACAGCAAAGGGGCCACCGCATTCTGCCCTGAGAACGGACGAAACAGCGAAAAGGCCTGTGGTGAGCGCAGATGGCGGGAAGGCGGGCGCCAGGCGTACTTTGTACGTCAAGCCCGCCTGCAGCGCCAGCTGTGCCACCACAGGCCTTTGCAGCGTCATCACGCCTCACGCGAAGAAAAAGAAAACCGCCCAAAGGCGGTTTTCTTTTTCACCGTTTATTCCCAGGTGCAAGCCGCTTCGCCAGCCTCCTGGCGCTTCGACTTGAAGATGGTGTCGGGGATGGGCTCGCCGTGGTAGATGCCAACGCCGCCCTTGTCCTCGATAGCCTTGATCTCGTCCTCGGAGTAGCCGTACTTCTCCATGATCTCCTTGGTGTGGTAGCCGATGGGCTTTGCCAGGATAACCGGAGGATCGCCAGCGGACTCGAAGCGAAGCGGGGTCATGGGCAGAGCATGCTTGCCCCACTCATCGTACTCAACCGTACGCAGGGAGTCGTTGATGTAGGCCTCTTCGTCGCGCAGGATGTCGGGGAAGCGGAAGAGCTTCTGAGCCGGAACCTGATGCTCGCGGAACTGCTCCATCCAGTACTCGAACGGCTGCTTTGCGAATGCCTCTTCCAGCCAACCGATAACTTCCTTGTTCTTGCCGGAAGCCTTGAGGTGAGACAGGTCGCGGGTATCCACGTTGTCGATCTGATCCTCGCGGCCGAAGAGCTCCATCATCATTGCGTAGTACTTGTCGTACTGGGGCATGCAGATGTAGATCCACTTGTCGTCGGAGGTGCGGTAGGTGTTGTTGAAGGGGTTCGGCACGTCGGTACGGGACTTGGGGTAGTCGGCGCCGAACTGCTGAGCGCAGATGCCGATGTCAGATGCGAAGATCGCAGCTGCGTAGAGGTTGGTTACAACCTTGTCGCCCACACCGGTGCGGGTGCGGTTGAACAGTGCAGCGCAGATGCCGCCGGCCAGCATGCAGGCAGCGTTGTTGTCGCCGAATGCCTGGGGAGCGATGGCAGGAGACTGATCCTTCTCGCGGAAGACGTTTGCAACGCCGCCACGGGCAGCCCAGCAAACTGCATCGTAACCAGGAGAGTCCTTCTCGGGGCCGAACTCACCGTAGCCACGCATCTGAGCCCAGATAAGGTGGGGGAACTCAGCATGGATGGTTTCCCAGTCAAGGCCGAGCTTCTTCAGGGCCTTGTCGCGCAGGTTAACGACGAAAACGTCGGCATCGGCAAGAAGCTTCTTCATGAACTTCATGCCGTCCTCGTCCTTGAGGTTGATGGCAACGAGGTCCTTGTTGGTGTTGTTCAGGTCGAACGTGGGGTCCTCGTAGTCGTTCTTCTCGCAACCGAAGCCGGGGCCCTGGGTACGCTGAGCATCGCCGTGCAGGGGCTCGGTCTTGATGACGGTAGCGCCCATTTCAGACAGGCAGCGTACTGCAGCAGGAGCGGCAACCCATTCGCAGAGCTCTACGATCTTGACGCCTGCGAGAGGGCCGAAGCCGTTGAGCTTATCTGTAGTGGACATACAGATGTTCTCCTTCCAATATGACTAACCATGGAATTCGCCCGCAGAACAGGCAGGAAGCGCGTCCGAGCAAGGCAAATAGCATTACCTGTTAAGTATCGGCATACGCGCGTTTTGTTTGGACGGTCAACAATTCGGGATTGGGTATTTTTGCGCCAAATGAAGGCGTTTTACACAAAAAGAGCAGTCTGTTACCAGACTTTGCCGGTCATTTGAACGTGTTTTGCCCAGAATCGCCCGTCAGAACCGCCAGGGTGTCCCACAATCTTGCCGTTTGCCGCAGCTGAGGCCCGCCCGCCCTAATGCCGGTCTCGGCTGCGCCTGGAAGACGGCACGGACAGACAGCGCCCATCGCAATCGAGGCGCAGCCGGCATCGATCCGACCTGTGGGCAACCTGCCGCCATTACGGTTTCGGCAGACCCGAGCAAACCGCAAACCAGGCGATATCTGCTAACTGATGAACACCGGCAGGCCCGTTTCGGCGGATTCGGAGATGGCGTTCACTACCTTCAGGGTTTCCAGGCCGTCTTCGCCCGAGCAGCGCGGAACCGTTTCGCGGCCCTTGATGAGGTCGACGAAATGAGCCAGCTCCAACACGTACGGATCTTCGTGTTCGAAGGTGAAGTGCTCGTGCTTCATAGGTTCCCACCAGCCGAAATGGTCGTCATCGTAATAGTAGAGGTCCATGTTGGGAAAGCCGAACGAGCCCTTGGTGCCGAACACGCGCATGCTGTTCTCCGCCCATTCGCTCATGGT
>CAVFYB010000100.1:0-5035 GCA_963626845.1 Bacteroidaceae bacterium
GGATCGCAGGAGCCCTGGGCAACGTGCCCTCGTTCACCGAGGTCACCGGCATCTCTCTTCCCTGGAACTAGGGAAGGCCGCGCTTTGGAAGGTGCCGTTCTCGCAGGTAACGCCAAGGTTCGAGGCTTTCTGCCGCCAAAAATGCCGCTAAATCGGAAAGAAAATGGGGCGAAAATGCCGCTAAATCGGAAAACGCGGATTTCCGGCGCTCCGATTTGCTGGCTGGCGAAGCTGATTTTTCTGCGGACTGGAGCAGTGCAAGCGTCGAGTGGGGTGGCAAGGTTCGCTTGGTATTGTCGAATGGCGCGCTCGGCGCCTTTGGCGTCCCCGTTCCCAACAACCGTTCCTCTATATAAGTTGTGGTCTTCGCGCGATAGAAGTTCACCTTGTCTTACAATTCGACACGGATTGCCGAGGGCTTTGCTTGGGCATGGGCGAAGAGCTGATCGCCGCTCAAGCAAAGCCGGGTATTGCGAGAAAGGAACGGGCTTGGAAAACGGGCAGAAGCCAACGGGCATCGAACGCTTCGATGCCGTGATGGAAAGCGGCTTCGCACGCGCTGCGGGTGCGGGCGTGTCGGTTTCCCGTAGGGGGTTCTGCTCGTTGGCGCTTGGCGCTGCGGCGCTCTGCACATTGCCGGCTTTCCTTTCGGGCTGCTCGAGCTCCAGCTCCAACAGCGATTCCGAGCTGGGTCCCGTGTACTCCAATGACCAGATCCAATCCGTCACGCTGTTCCTGTTCGACACCGTCATCTCCATCAGCGCCGCCTGCTCCAAGGACCTGATGGACCAGGTGAGCAACCGCCTTTCGTACTTCGAGGGCAAGTTCTCGCGCACGGTGGAAGGCAGCGATGTCTGGAACATCAACACCGCCAAAGGCGCCCCCACGCAGGTTTCCGCCGAAACCGCCGACTGCATTTCCAAGGCACTTGAGTTCAGCAAGGAATCGAACGGCCTGTTCGACATCACCATCGGCGCGGTTTCCTCTCTTTGGGACTTTGTGGAAGGCGTGAAGCCGGAAGACGACGCCATCGCCCAAGCGGTTGCGCATGTGGACTACCGCGGCGTGAAGGTGGAGGGGAACACGGTTACCCTTTCCGACCCCGAGGCCATGATCGACCTGGGCGGCATAGCCAAGGGTTACATCGCCGACGACATTGTGGCCATGTTCCGCGAGGGCGGGTGCGACAGTGCTTCCATCAGCCTGGGCGGCAACGTCTATGTCATCGGCAAGAGCTTCGACGGCGACGAGTGGAACGTGGGTGTGCAGGACCCCAACGGCACCGTGGATGCCACCATCGCCTCCATCAAAGTGCAGGACACCTCGGTGGTGACCAGCGGTTTGTACGAGCGTGGCTTCGAGAAGGACGGCGTGTTCTACTACCACATCCTTGATCCGAAAACGGGCTTCCCGGCCGAAACCGACCTGGAAAGCTCTTCCATTACCTGCGAAAGCTCCACCACGGCCGACGCGTATTCCACCATCCTGTTCCTGATGGGGCACGACGGCGCCATGAGCTTCGTCGAGGGTGACAACCGCTTCGAGTGCGTGCTGGTGGACGAGAACAACAAGGCCACGAAATCCCAGGGCTCGGCATTCGTGCTGGCCGAAAAGTAGAAAGGCTCACCCATGACCAAGACCCCCGCGGGCGAGGTTGCCCCCCGAAAGAAACTGAACGTGGTATTCGCCGCCGTCATCATCTCCCTGGTGATCGGCGGGGTGCTGGCAACCAACGCCTTCGGTCAGTCCGTCTCCGCGAAAAGCGCGGTGGTGAAGGACTCCGACAACAACGAGTACGTGCTCGATCTCTTCAAAGACAGCACCACGGTGGTCTCCACCAGCTTGGGTACGAATCTGGTGGTAGTGGAAAACGGAACGGTGCGCGTGAGCGAGTCCGACTGCCCCAACCACGATTGCGTCGACCAGGGGGCCATCTCGAAGGCGGGGCAGCAGATCGTGTGCCTGCCGCATAAGCTGACCATCGACATCTCCGACCGCGAAGCCAGCCCCACCTACGATGTGGTGGGCAAGTAGCCCGGTGAGGGAAACGGCCTTCTAACGGAAACGATGGGCTGCCAATCGAAAAAGGCGCAACCTGACCAGCTGAGGGTGCAGCGCTTGGCGCGCGCCTCGCTGTTGGCGGCCGTTGCGCTCATCCTGAGCTACATAGAGACCATGATCCCCCTGCCGGTTGCCTTGCCGGGGGTGAAGCTGGGTTTGGCAAATATCGCGGTGGTGGTTGCGCTCTTCGCGCTGGATGCCCCCACCGCCTGTGCCGTTGCTGCGGTGAAGGTGCTGGCCTCGGGCTTTTTGTTCGGTTCTCCCATGATGCTGGCGTACAGCCTGGGCGGCATGGCGCTGGCGCTCGCCTCGATGCTGCTGCTGCGGCTTGTCCCGGGCATAAGCGTGGTAGTGGTGAGTATGGCTTCGGCCATCTGCCACAACGTGGGCCAGATCGCCGTCGCATGCCTGATGCTCTCCACCCCGGCGGTATTCCTGAGCTTGCCGCCTTTGGCCGTTGCCGCGTGCATCACCGGCGCCCTTACCGGCGCGGTTGCCTCCGGCGTGCTGCAAAGCGTGGGGCAGGGCGGGTATCGGCAGGAATCGGCGAAGGGTTCGCTGCTTTCGCGGCTGGCATCGAGGGAGCGAGCGCGTGCGGTGGCCCGCAGGGCTGCCGGAAGCGAAGGGGAGGCGGCCTGCTTGCGGGAAGCCGCCCGTAGCCGGCGCAAGGCGAAGCACTCAGCGCGTGGCTCTGCTTCTTCGGGTTCATCGGTATCGTTTGGCGTGTACTGCAAGGGGGAATCTCTTGCGCACAAGCTGGATCCGCGCACGAAGCTCCTGTTCACCATCCTGTTCTTTGTGGTGGCCTTCATGGTGCAAGGGCCCATGCTCGGCGCGGTGATTGCCCTTACGGCGGCTTCGCTTGCGGCATCGGGCGTAGGGCCGGCCGGCGCCCTTCGCATGCTGCGCCCGTTCAAGTGGCTTGTCCTGTTCGTGGCGGTGTGGGACGTGCTGTTCACCGCGGGCGGCAGCGTGGTTTTCCAAGCCGGCGCGCTCTGCCTTACCAGCGAAGGGTTGGTGTTCGCGGGCGAATCGGTGCTGCGGTTCTGTTGCATGCTGCTGGGCACTTCGGCCCTCATGCGCACCACCGCTCCCACCCAGCTTACCGATGGGTTCGCGGGCCTTATGGCGCCGCTGCGCAAAGGGGGCACGTGGGCAGACGATGCCGCGCTGGCCTTGGGGCTTACCTTCCGCTTCATCCCCACGCTTGCAGAAGAGCATGCGCGCATCCGCCGCTCCCAGGAATCGCGTGCCGCGGATTTTGGCGGGGGCATGGCAAGCCGCCTGCAGGCGTACGTTTCCGTGTTCACGCCGCTGTTCGCGGGCGCCCTGCGCCGGGCCGATTCCCTGGCGGTGGCCATAGCCAGCCGCTGCTACGGATGCAGCCGAACGCGAACCTGCATCCGCGAATACCGCATGGAAGCGGCCGATTGGGCGGTTCTGGCGCTGGTTGCGGCAGTGCTTTGCTGCGCAATTGTTTGGTAGTTGGAAAATAATGCGAATTTTCCCTTGCATAATGGCGAGGGGTGGGGTACATTAATCCTCGCACTTTTTGCTGCACATGCGGGTGTGGCGGAATTGGCAGACGCGTACGGTTCAGGTCCGTATGAGCTCCGGCTCATGAAGGTTCAAGTCCTTTCACCCGCACCATTCACAGATCAAGCACCCTACGGGGTGTTTTTTTTATTATGATAGACAGCACGCAAAAGCCCTCATAGCTGATAGGAGTTCTCATCATGAGGCTTATCCACTGTCTGAACAACATCTCTTCCCACGGCACCGACCTGCTCGACCCTGAAAGCTATGCGCTCACCGACTCAATCGAGGAATGCGAGGGCATCCTGGTTCGCAGCGCCGCCATGCACGAGATGCAGTTCCCCGAGGGCTTGCGTGCCATCGCCCGTGCCGGCGCCGGCGTGAACAACATCCCGCTCGACCGCTGCGCCGAAGAGGGCATCGTCGTGTTCAACACCCCGGGCGCCAACGCCAACGCGGTTAAGGAAATCGTCCTGTGCGCCCTGCTGCTGGGCAGCCGCGACATCCTGGGCGGTATCGATTGGTGCCGTGCCAACGCCGACGACGAGAACATCGCCAAGGCGGCGGAAAAGGCGAAGAAGCAGTTCGCCGGCCAGGAGATCAAGGGCAAGAAGCTCGGCGTCATCGGCCTGGGCGCCGTCGGCGCAGAGGTTGCCAACGTTGCCGTTGAGCTGGGCATGGACGTATACGGCTACGACCCGTTCGTTTCCGTAAGCGCCGCCTGGAAGATCTCCAGCCCGGTTCACTACATCACCGATTTGAAGGACATCTTCCGCACCTGCGACTACATCACCATCCACGTCCCTGCCGTCAAGGGCACCATAGGCATGGTGGACGCGCATGCCTGCTCGCTCATGAAGGAAGGTGTGGTGCTGCTCAACTTCTCGCGCGACACCCTGGTGGACCCGGCCGCCCTTTCCGTGGTGCTGGATTCGGGCCGCGTGAAGCGCTACATCACCGACTTCGCCACGCCTGAGACCATGAAGATGAAGAACACGGTGGTCCTTCCGCACCTGGGCGCTTCCACCGCAGAGGCGGAAGACAACTGCGCCATCATGGCCGTGCGTGAGATCGTGGACTACTTCGAGAACGGCAACATCACCAACTCGGTGAACTATCCTGCCTGCGACATGGGCGTTTGCCCCGCCGAGCTTACGCGCATCGCGCTGCTGCACCAGAATGTTCCGAATATGATCGCCCAGATCTCCACTATCCTGGGCGAAGACAACGTGAACATCGCCAATTTCATGAACAAGGCCCGTGGCGAGCATGCCTACACCCTGATCGACATGGACAGCGCTCCCAGCGAAGACGCTATCGCCAAGCTCCGCCAGATCGAGGGCGTTCGCCGCGTGCGCTTGATCTAGCCTGCACGCCCAAACGGGCGCATATAACTCGCTGAACCAAAGAAGGCGCCCATCCGGGCGCCTTCTCGTGT
>CAVFYB010000101.1:0-4925 GCA_963626845.1 Bacteroidaceae bacterium
CATCATCGGACGAAACAGCGAGCGGGCCTCTAGTGAGTGCAGATGAGGTGAAAGCGGGCGCCAGGCGTGCTTCGCACGTCCAGCCCGCTTGGAACCTCAGCTGTGCCACTAGAGGCCCGCACAGCGTCATTGCGTTTCGCACGGAAGGCGACGTTCGTAGAACGTCGCAATACTAAGAAAGCGGTGGGATTACTTGCTTCTTGCGGGACAAGATGCCGTCTACCCATTCAGCCTTCGTGGCATCGATGCCGAATGCCTCGGACACAGGAGCAACATCGCCTTCACAGATGAATTTGGAACCCTCGTTGAAGATGTCGGTAACCAGCAGCAGCGCGAACTTGTAGCCGTTTTCGGCAACCTTTGCCTTCAGGAACTCGCGGTACTCCGCCTCACGCTCCATGGCAACATCGAGCGTGACGGTTTCGTGCTGGGCAACCATATACACCTCGTCGCCCTTCTTGAATTCCTTGGAGTCGTGCGTACACAGTTCCTCGACGGAAAGGTCGTTGTCGCCGCCGCGCATCTTGAACACCTCAAGACCGAACTCGGTGGGCTTCTTGCCGATAATGGCGCCCAGCTTTTCGGCCTGAACCAGGTCGTAATCGGTGCAGGTGGGGCTCTTGGTGATAACCGTGTCGGTCATGATGGCGGAAAGCAGCACGGTGGCAACTGCGGGCGTAACCTCGACGTTCAGCTGCTCGAAGAGCTTGCTTACGATGGTTGCCGTGGAGCCTACGGGGATGTTCAGGTACAGGATGGGGTTGCCAGTAACCACGTCGCCAGCGATGCGGTGATGGTCTACCACTTCGACGATCTCCGCATCGGCGATGCCGTCTACCATCTGGGTGGACTCGTTGTGGTCTACCAGGATGACCTTGTCGCCTTCGCCCACCTTTTCGATGAGCTTCGGGGCAGGCAGGCCAACCTGCTCCAGGATGGTTGCGCTTTCCTGCGGCAGCGGGCCCAGGCAGCAGGCAACGTATTCGACCTCGGGCTGGGACTTCTTCGCCTCGAGGGCGTTCTTCAGATATGCATAGCTGACAGCAGCAGCGATGGAGTCGTTATCGGGGTTCTTGTGACCTACGATAAAAACCTGGTTAGCCATGTAGCCTCCTCAACAAGCGCGCTTCGGCACGCGCAACGTGTAGAACTTACCAATTGTAACGCGAAACCAAGAAGGCCGCGCGTTTCTGCGCAGCCTTCGGTAAAGCCTTCTTGATGTATGTCGGCCGGCCCTGAACCAGATCGATCCCAACCGTCGATCAGACACCTAGGACACCCGGCTCCTTCGCAATCAACAGCCACAACTACGCCACCAGATTGGACGCGACAGCAAGAAGGAGATCGGTGCCCCAAATCGGCCTGAAAGGGAAGGGAAGCGTACTTCGTACGCGACCGACGATTGAAGGCCTAGATGGGGTGCCCAGCTCCTTCGCAGCGTCAACCCACCTTAACGATGGGGGCGTAATCTTTCAGCAGCTTCTTCGTTTGGCCGGTACGGGCAAAGCGCACGTGCAGCGTATCGCCGTCCACCTTGGTGATGGTGCCGCGGCCGAACACCTTGTGGTCCACCGCATCGCCCTTGGCAAACATCATATTGGCCGCAGCCTTCTTGGCGGCAGCGGGGTTGCCCGTGGGCCGCTGCTGCTGGCGAGGGCGCGAACCCGAGGCACTGGACTGGCCGAACACGCGACCGCCGCCCGCCTCTGCACCGGAACCGGCGATGCCGCGACGGCTTCCGCGCTTTTCCCAGCCGCTACCGGAAAAGCCTGCCGAGCCCATGCCGATGCCGCGCCGCAGCTCGGCCGGGATCTCACTGATGAAGCGCGAAGGAGGGTTGGCACTGGACTGGCCGAAGATCTGGCGCGTGAATGCATTGGTGAGGTAGAGTTTCTTGCGCGCACGGGTGATGGCAACGTAGGCCAGGCGACGTTCCTCTTCCAGGCCCTTGGCGTCTTGCGAGGAATTGCCGTGCGGGAACAGCGATTCCTCCATGCCGGCAACGAACACCACGTCGAACTCCAGGCCCTTGGCGGCATGGATGGTCATCATGGTGATGGCCTCGCCATCTTCGCCCATGGTGTCCATGTCGGTGCGCAGCGTTACCCATTCCACGAAATCGGGCAGGCTGTTCGCCTGGAACACGCGTACGGGCGGCTGCTCGTCGCTTTGTGCGCCTTCAGCCGTCGGCGGCTCGAACAGCGCATCGGCGTCGTCGTGGGTGTTGGCGTACTCATCCACAACGCCGAACAGCTCCTGGATGTTCTCGATGCGGCCGGCCGCCTCGTCGCTGCCCTCGGCGCGGTACTGCGCCATGATGCCCGACTTCTCCACGATGGCTTCCACCACCTTGCGAAGGTCGCCTTCGTAGGTTTGGCACTCGTGCACAAGCTGCACGAATTCCGCGATGGAGCGCCGAGTGGCGGCGCGGATGCCCTCGTCGGCTATGCACAGCTCGGCCGCCTGCAGGAAGGTGATACCCGTCTCGCGCGCAACATAATCGATATGCTCCACCGTGGTTTTGCCGATGCCGCGCTTGGGCACGTTGATAATGCGATGCGCCGCCACGTCGTTGGCGGGGTTCACCACCAGGTTCAGGTACGCCATGACGTCGCGGATCTCGGCGCGGTCGAAGAAGCGCGTGCCGCCGATAAGGCGATACGGCACGCCGGCACGCATCAGCATATCTTCAAGCATACGGCTCTGCGCATTGGTGCGGTAGAACACGGCGATCTGGTTGTACGATACGCCTTCGCCGTGCTGGCGCTCTATCTCCGAGGCGATCCAGCGACCTTCGTCGCGTTCATCGGTTGCGCTGTAAACCGAGATCTTGTCGCCCGCCGGCTGGCTGGTGAACAGCTTCTTCGGCTTGCGGGTGACGTTGTTGGCGATAACCGCGTTCGCCGCAGCCAAGATGTTGCCCAGCGAACGGTAGTTCTCTTCCAGCTTCACCACGTGGGCGTTGGGATAGTCCTTCTCGAAATCCAGGATGTTGCGCAGGTCGGCGCCGCGCCACGAGTAAATGGACTGGTCGTCGTCGCCTACCACCATGATGTTCTGGTGCGCGGCGGCAAGCAGCTGCGTAAGCACGTACTGGGCGTGGTTGGTGTCCTGGTACTCGTCCACCATGATGTACTGGAAGCGGCGCTGGTAGGCCTCCAGAACATCGGGATGGTTCTTCAGCAGCAGCCAGGTATACAACAGCAGGTCGTCGAAATCGAAGGCATTCAGCTGGCGAAGGCGGGCCTGAAGGCGCGTGTACACGCGGGCGGCCACCTTGCCCACCGGGTCGGCGGCTGTTTCGGCGAATTTTTCTGCCACCATCAGGTCGTTCTTCGCCTGGGAGATGCGGTTACGCAGTGCCTGGACGGGAAAGCGCTTCTTATCGATGTTCTCCTGCTCCATGATCTGCTCTACCAGGCGCTTGGAGTCGCTGTCGTCGTAGATGGTGAAACCCTTGGCGAAGCCCACACGGTCACAGTCGGTGCGCAGGATGCGCACGCACATGCTGTGGAAGGTGGAAACCCACATGCCACGAGCCCCGGGGCCGATAAGAGCATCGAGGCGCTCGCGCATTTCGGCAGCCGCCTTGTTGGTGAACGTGATGGCCATGATCTTCCAGGGGGCAACGCCCTTGTCTTCCACCAAATGGGCGATGCGGTGCGTGAGCACGCGGGTTTTGCCGCTGCCCGCGCCCGCCAGAACCAACAGCGGGCCTTCCGTGCACAGGACCGCTTCGCGCTGGGGGCCGTTCAGGGTATCAAGATCGATGGGCATGGAACCGTCCTAACAAAGCAAACCGCGCGGACTGGATGCCCGCGCGGCACTTACGATTTTCGGGTTGCTATTCTACCGCTCCCCCGCTCTGCCCGCCCGCGACGGCCGCGCAACGGGCAACCTTTCCGCAGCATCCCTACGGTTTGTTCGATTTTGCGGCACGGCGACGCGCCGACACGGTCGGGGTGCTGTGCAGACGCTCGCCAGCCGCGGCAACGCGGAGGCAAGCAGTTGCGGTCCGGGCGCGCAAGACGCTGCCTTTAGCATTGTTTTTCCAGGTGAAACCCAAAAACTGCAACCCGAACATGAACCTGGGGAAAGGACGGTGAGGCATATGCCACCCGCCAAGAAACGATGCGCCAGCCCGCGCTTCAATCAACTCGTTCCCGATATCCTACGGGCGCATGCGCCCTCCTTCGGCATTGACCCCGGCGCAGCCATGGCGGCCGCAACTGCCATGGCTGCCGCCAACGTCAACGCAAGGGCGGTGATGCGGCCATGGCGCGCGTAGGAGGAAGGGGCTGCATCGTGCAGCTGGAAAAGGACAAGCCGCGGGCACGCTGCCGCAAATGGCAGCTGCGCGTGAGCACCGGCAAGAGCCCGGCCGACGGCAAGTACCACTGCCGCACGCGCAGGGTGACCGGCAACTTCACCGAGGCCAAGCAGCTGCTGTGCGAATTCATGGCCGAGGTACAGGCCGAGCTGAACCCGAGCCAAGCGCCCCGCACCTTCCAAAAAGAATGTGAGCGGCTGCTTAGGATCCGCCGCGCTTCGGGCAACTACTCCGATTCGCGGCTGCGCCAGTTGGAAACCCTGCTGAAAACCGCCTGCCTGCACATAGGCCAGGCCAACTTCTGCGACGTGACCCCCGGCATGCTGAACGACCTGTACGCGAACCTGCGCGCCGGCAAGGGCACGCTTTCCGGCAAGCCCGCCACCGGCACCTACGTGCGCAGTATCCACCACGCTGTGAGCCTGGTGTACAACCAGGCCATAAAGGAAGAGCGGTGCACCCGCAACCCCTGCCATCTGGCCGAACCGCCCAAGTGCGACTCGAAGCCCAAGCGCGCCCTTTCCGCGGGCCAGTTCAATGGCTTGCCCGCAGAGCTGGACCCCTCGCGCGAACGCGACCTGGCCTGGCTGCTTGC
>CAVFYB010000102.1:0-4781 GCA_963626845.1 Bacteroidaceae bacterium
CATCTGGCTGGATACCGACCAACTTTAGGCACTTTACGGCTTGCTCTTGCCGTGGTGCCCTTGCAAAGAAGCCCTTCGCGATTTGAACTGCATCCCGATTCTTGGACGGGCTAATAAGCAGCCTACGCCGCACATAGGGACTGATTCCGGAACTCCTCCGGGGTCAGTCCCTTCAGTTTAACCTGCCTCCTTCTCGTGTTCCAGTGGATGATGTATTCGTCGAGGTCTCTCTTGAAGTCTTCGAAGCAGAGCCATTCCCTCCCTCGGAAGAACTCGTCCTTTATGTGGCCGAACACCTGCTCGGTCGCCCCGTTGTCGATGCAGTTGCCCTTCCGGGACATGCTCTGCACCACGCCGGCCTTCTCCAGCCTGCTGCACCACCCGGCCTGCTGGTATTGCCAGCCCATATCAGAGTGCAGTATCGGGCTGGCGCCCTCGGGCTTCCTGGACATGAGCATGTCGAGCAGCTCATGCTGCTGGGCCATGTTGGGGTGCAGCGACGTGGACCAGGCGACGATCTCCTTGCTGCCGAAGTCGTAGATCGGCGCGAAATAGGCCTTCCCCCAGGGCTGCTTGAATTCGGTGACGTCGGTGCCCATCTTCTCCCACGGCCCGTCGGCTCCGAAGTCCCTGCCGATGACGTTTTCGAAGGTTTTGCCGACCTTGCCCTTGTAGGAGTTGTACCTGTGGTAATCGGTCTCACGGCGGATCCCGCAGCTGATACCCATTTCGTGCATCATCTTGAGCGCCGTCTTGTCGGCTATGCGCACGCCTTGCTCGGCTCGCAGGCACATGGCGATCTGCCTGTGGCCGCACCCGTTGGCGGTGCGCGAGAATATCCCGGCGGCGGCCTCCCAGAGCTCGGGCCTGGTGGGCGCCTTGGGGTGCGAAAGCGCGTAATAGTAGCTCGATCTCGCCAAATCGGCGCATTCCAGCAGGTCAACGAGTGGGTACTGCCCTGAAAGCCCGCTCACGATAACCGCTTTCTCTCGGTTCGGGAGCGCTTCTCTGCCTTCAGGGCTATCGATTTTTTTAAGTAGGCGTTCTCGGCCTCGAGTTTCCGGACCCTCCGCTCGAGTTCCTGCTCGCGCGTCATCTCCCTGGTCGGAGAGCCAGGGCCCTTCGGCCTCCCCTTGGGCTTCGGCCTGAGCGCCTCCGGGCCTTCCTCCCTGTATGCCTTCAGCCATTTCTTGAAAGAGCTTGGCGAGGCTATCCCGAACTTCGCCATGGCCTCGGGCTTCGTCATGCCCTCGTCCACGACCGCCCTGACGGCGGCAAGCTTCGTCTCGAACGAGTAGGTGGTGTGCTTCTTTCCCATAGTAGCTAGAACCTCGATGCCTGCGGATCTGTAGATGTCTAGCCATTTTCTCACGGTTTCCTCTGGCATCCCGAGCAGAGCCGCAATCGACGCGCGGCCTTGCCCCCCGTCGTACAGCTCGGCTGCGCGCAGCCTCAGACCGACGTCGTACAAAGCATTTCCAGCCATAAAAGGGCCTCCCATTTCTCGTGTCCAAGAAATGGGAGGCGGTTCAATTAAGTCGCGAGGGGCTTCTCTGTTGCTTGGGTTGAAGGCGTTGATTGCAGGTTATATAGGCAGTGCGCCTATCATGGCGCTGATCGCTATCGCGGTGGCAATTCGCCTACGCAGCAAGAAACGACAGATAGAGGGCGATTAGCTCACAACCGTCTTGTAGTACGCACCGAAATCCGCAAGCGAGTCGATGACGGGCATCATCTGAAGGCCCAGCTCGGTAAGGCCGTACTCCACACGCGGCGGGTTCTCACCAAAGTCGCGCCGAAACACCAGCCCGTCGTCCTCCATCTGGCGAAGGCTGTCGGTGAGGACCTTCTGAGAGATCCCCTCCAGATCACGACGCAGCTCGTTGAAACGCCAAGGACGTACGCGCAGGTTGCGGATGATGAGCAGCTTCCACTTGCCGCCCACAAGCGCCACCGCTGTGGCAACCGGGCACTCCGGGAGTTCTTCCTTGGTCTTCATGGGCGTTCCCCTTCTTCGGTTAGCGTTTCCCACACAACGAGTACGCAGTTATAAAAAGGTGCGTACTCGATTCCGCATGTGCTCTGACGTTGAATATAGCCCAAGCAAGGAATCCTTGCGAAGCGATTCAACCAGAAAGAGGTATAGCAATGACGAACTACGCGAAGACGAACATCGGCAACGGACCACGCGCGGAGCTGCACGAAACCCTAGGCCTTACCGGCGCCGAGGTGAGCATCAACCGACTTCCCGCTGGAGCGGGCGTGCCCTTCGTCCACGCGCACAAGCAGAACGAGGAGATCTACGGCGTGCTCGAGGGCTGCGGCTTTGCCGCAATCGACGGCGAGAAGATCAGCCTCGCCGCAGGCGACTGGCTGCGCGTTTCCCCTGATGCCAAGCGCCAGTTCAGCGCCGCCGAAGACGAGGGCATCACCTACGTATGCATCCAGGTGAAGCAAGGTTCCCTCGGCGCCTTTACCGCGGACGACGCCGTCGTATTCTAAGCACCGCCTAGACCAAACGCCCCACGATGAACCCCGGAAACGATAGCGCTCAACAAGCAGAGGCTATCTAGTGTGTCAAAAGTGAGTCAAAACCGGAAAGTTTCCATCCCCAAAATGTGGGCCAATTGGGGCCTATTTCCCCGAATCAGCCCAGGAAACCAAAAGGCCACCGAGCGGAAAATGCCCGGTGGCCTGGTGTTTTAATGGAGCCAACGGCCGGACTCGAACCGGCGACCCACGCATTACGAATGCGTTGCTCTACCAACTGAGCCACGTTGGCGCCCCACTGCGCTGAAAACAAGCGCTAGGGCATTATATCAAACTTGCCGCTCGTAGCAAGCACAAGTTCAACAACCGCCCTTACAGGTACGTCACCGTTTCGCTGAGGGGCCTGCGGCTGGAATGGTTCGAGAGCGGGCCGGTGCCCTCGGCGGCATAGCCAAGGTCTAGAAGCATGAGCACTTCCTCGTTTTCAGGCAGGCCGAGCTTTTCCTTGGCTACCGCCGGGTCGAAGAAGTTGATCCAGCAGCTGTCCAACCCTTCGTTGCAAGCGGCAAGCACCAGATGCGTGGCCACGATGCTGGCGTCCTCCACGCCGGAATCGCGCTCCCCGCCCGGGTACGTGAACGTATTCTCGGTATCGAAGGCAACCACCGCAACGCACGGCGCACCGTAGCGGCAAGGGGTGATCTCATCGATATCCGCAAGCCTTTCGGGGGACTGCACCACGTAGATATGCTGCTCCTGCAGGTTCTTGGCCGTTGGGGCAAGGCGGGCAGCATTCAAGATGGCCTCGATCTTCTGGGCAGGCACTGCCTTGCCGTCGAACTTCTTGCACGAATAACGGTTGGCGATGACTTCATTGAATTCCATGGCATTCCCTTTCCCTGTTGCTGCGGTTGGTTTCACTGCCGAACCGCAATGCCCGCACAAGGCCGCAATCCGGCTGTCACCAGTGTATATATCATCTGAACCTTACACCCGCCGCCGCTACGTGCGCGGTCGAAACCGCAGGTTTAACGATGCGGAAACTGCCCGATCAGCGGCCGCCGAACACGTCCAGTCCGTACTCAAGCGGGCAGCGGATATCTTTCTCGAGCTTGCGTTTGTGCGGCATGGCAACCCTCCCCTTCCGTTTCCCACACACTACGGCAGCCGCGCGGCGCTCGCTGCCAAGTGCCGGCAAAGCTTCCACCGTCGCCAAAAAATGCCTGCTGAACAAGGATGATACAATCAGGCCGTATGCGCAGGGATCGGCCCTGCGCGACCCTGTGCCAAGGAGGTCTCCATGCTCGTTACCACTTCCGACACCATCCCCGGACAGAACTTCCAAGCCCTCGGCCTTGTTCGCGGCAACATCGTTACCTCGAAGCACCTGGGACGTGACTTCATGGCGGGAGTAAAGCAGCTTGTAGGCGGCGAGATCAAAACCTACACCGACATGACCAACGAGGCACGTCAGGTTGCCGAAGACCGCATGATCGAAGAAGCTGCTGCGCTGGGGGCCGACGCCATCGTCGCCATGCGCTTCGCCGGTGAAGCGCTGGATCCCGGCGTTACCGAAATGCTTGCCTACGGCACGGCAGTGAAATTCATCTAGGCATCGCACACATGCAGGCAATCGTTCAATAAGGAGCAGTGTTAATGACCACCCACCAGCGCATGCTGAGAACCACCAGCATCCTGCTTGTTGTCCTGGGCTTCGTGGTGCTCACGGGAGCATTCCTATCGGGCATCGCGGCAACAATGATAGTCGGCATCGCCGACGGCGGTGCTGATCTTGATGTTTCCATCGACCTCTCAAGCGAAGACCGCGAGCAGCTCATGATCATACTCGTCATGATTCCTGCCATGATACTTGAGTGCATCCTGCAGATAGTCGCTGGCATCATAGGCAACGGGGCGGCAAAGCACCCCAGCAAAACCAAATCGGCCATCGTCTGGCTTTCCGTCTTCCTTGCCCTGGATGTCGCTTCCTCTATCTACTACTCCGCCATCGGCTACTTCGACGCCGTCAGCATCGTGCTCGCCCTCATCCCCATCCTTCTAGCGGTGCTGAGCATTGTTGCAGCGCGCAACATCGCCACCGGCTTTAAAGAAGGCATCGTTAAGGACATCAAGGATATCAAGGGAGACAAATACAAGTCGGAACTGGGCTTTATCCGCGTTATCCAGGTGATTTTCCTGTTGAACGTCTGCCTGTCGCTCGTGATGTGCTCCATGTCGGCAAGCAGCAGCTTCACGTTCTCGTTCTCGCAGGTTCTGGACTTCCTGAACCT
>CAVFYB010000103.1:0-4709 GCA_963626845.1 Bacteroidaceae bacterium
GCGCGGTAGAGAAGTTCGACTACACCAAGGGCTTCAAGTTCTCCACGTACGCCACTTGGTGGATCCGTCAGGCCATCACGCGCGCCATCGCCGACCAGGCCCGCACCATCCGCATTCCCGTGCATATGGTGGAAACCATCAACAAGCTGGTTCGCATCCAGCGCCAGCTGCTGCAGTCCCTTGGCCGCGAACCTACCCCGGAAGAGATCGCCGAGGAAATGGGCCTTACCCCCGAACGTGTGCGCGAGATCCAGAAGATCAGCCAAGAGCCGGTTTCCCTGGAAACACCCATCGGCGAGGAAGAGGATTCCCAGCTGGGCGACTTCATCGAAGACGACGCTGCGGTTGTTCCCCCCGATGCCGCATCGTTCAGCATGCTGCAGGAGCAGCTTGCCAAAACGCTTGAGGGCTTGGCAGAGCGCGAACGCAAGGTCATCAGTCTGCGCTTCGGCTTGGAAGACGGGCACCCCCGCACGCTTGAAGAGGTCGGCCGCGAATTCGGCGTTACCCGCGAGCGTATCCGTCAGATCGAGTCGAAGACGCTGGCCAAGCTGCGCCATCCTTCCCGCTCCCAGAAGCTGAAGGATTACCTGGAAGACTAAGCGGTTGCGTTGCCTGCGAACAGTGCAACGGTTGTCTAAGACGCAAGTATCAAGCCCATGGTGCCGGTGCGAAGGCCGGCACCATGGGCTTTTCGATGCGCTTTCTTGTCGAACCTTAAGGAGCCCCTTATGGCAAACGATCATCTCGAATTCTTCGCTACCTGTCCGCATGGCTTCGAGCGCATCCTGGCCGATGAGCTGAAGCGCTTGCGTGCGCAAAGTGTGCGTCCGCTGAAAGGCGGCGTGGCATTTTTCGGCGGCAAGGCCGATGGGTATCGTGTTTGCCTGTGGTCGCGCGTCTCCTCGCGCGTGCTGCGTGTGATGGGCCGCGTTGAGGCGCAGAGTGCTGAAGCACTCTACCAGGGCGTAAAAGCGCTGCCGTGGGCTTCGGTGGTGGGCGAAGGCGCAACGATTGCCGTTACGGCGCATGGTACCAACGGTGCGCTTCGCAATACCCAGTTTACGGGCCTTAAGGTGAAGGACGCGGTGTGCGATTGCCTGCGCGATGCGCGCGGCAAGCGCCCCGATGTCCAGCCCCAGCGCCCTGATGTGCCCATCTGGGTCTCCCTCCATGGGAACAAGGCCACGGTGTCCATCGACTACGCCGGCGAGTCCCTGCACAAGCGCGGTTATCGCGTGCCGGGGGAACAGGTTGAGGCTCCGCTGAAGGAAGCTCTTGCGGCAGGCATGCTGATATGGGGCGGCTGGGACCGCGTTGCCTCGCCGGCGCTGCGGCGCGCTGCCGCCAAGCGCGAGGGCCGCGAAGGTGTTGCGGAGGCCCCGGTGTTCGTCGACCCTGCTTGCGGCAGCGGAACGCTTGTCCTGGAAGCGGCCATGATGGCCACCGACCGAGCCCCTGGCCTTTCGCGCGACTATTGGGGCTTCGAGGGCTGCGCCGATTTCGACGCGGATGCGTTCGACGACTTGCTTGCCGATGCCGACGAGCGGTTCGAGGCGGGCTTGGAGGGCGCACCCGTGCTATGCGGTTACGATATCGATTCGCAGGCCGTCGGCATCGCGCGCGGCAATGCCCGGCGTCTAGGGTTTTCCCAACTGGTCAAGTTCGCCTGCGCAGATTGCGCCGACTTGCCCCGTAGCCTGGAAAACGATGGCATCTCGCCGGACCAAGAGGGCTTCATAGCCCTCAACCCTCCTTACGGCATCCGCCTTATGGCGCATGGCCTTGAAGGGTTCTACTCCCACCTTGTGCAGGGGCTGAAGGATCTCCCTGACTCCTGGCGCATGGTGGCAATCACTCCAGATACCGGTTTCGACACGGCAATAACTTATGACGCTATAGAGTCGTTGGATGTTTTCAACGGCGCCATCGAGGCTACGCTTCGCTCCTATCAGCTTGGCCGCTCCTTCGCAGTGCAGATTCCCGTTGTAACGCTTGAAGGCGAAGAGCGGAACGTGTCGGTATCCTCCGATCACGCAGCTCAATTCGCAGCCCGTCTTCGCAAGATGGCCAAAGCGCGCCGCAAGTGGGCGAAGAAGGAAAACGTGCATGCGTACCGGATCTACGATGCCGATTTGCCCGACTACGCCGTTGCGGTGGATTTGTTCGAAGAGCGGGAAGCGGAAGTGTCGTATCTTCTGGTGACCGAGTACCAGGCTCCTAAGGAAATCGATCCGCAGAAGGCTGCTCGACGCTTCCAGGATGCGTGCTCTGTTGCTGCAGCCTTGCTGGATATCCCCCAAGAGCGTCTGCGTACCCGCGTGCGCAAGCAGGACAAGGGAGGCTCACAGTACCGTAAAAGCGACCACGATTCCGAGACGATCATCATTCAGGAAGCCGGCCATCCCTTCGAGCTGAATCTACGCGGGTACTTGGATACCGGCCTGTTCCTCGACCACCGCATTACCCGTGCGATGGTGGGGGATATGGCGGCGGGGAAGAGCTTCCTCAACCTGTTCGCCTATACCGGTACGGCAAGCGTCTATGCCGCCGCAGGTGGGGCAAGTTCCACCACGACGGTGGATATGAGCCAGACGTACCTCGATTGGGCAAAGCGCAATATGAAGCGGTCGGGATTCACCGGCGCCCAGCATCGATTCGTGCGCTCAGATGTTCTTCAGTGGCTTGAGCGTGCGGGAGAAAACGAGAAGGAACGCTTCGACTTGGTGTTCGTCGACCCTCCCACGTTCTCCAACTCGAAGGCCATGGGCAAGCGCACATGGGACATCCAGCGCGATCACTCCGAGTTGCTAAGGGCGGTTCGCCGATTGCTCAATCCTGGCGGTACCATCGTATTCTCGGGCAACCTCCGCTCGTTCAAGCTCGACGAGCTCAAGGTCCGTGCGTGCGGGCTGGGCATCAAGGACGTTACCGCGCAAACCATCCCGGAAGATTTCTCCCGTAACCCCAAGATCCATTTCTGCTACGTGCTCAACGACCTTCGGGCTTAAGGGCGCGATACGGGGATTGCGGTCTATCGAGCCTCGTTGACCTGCACTATGGCCCGGTAGGGAGCTATGCTCCTGTAGGGTCATAGCTGTACTTGGCCAGTGCTATTCCCCTCGAAGCAATGCATCTACCAGTTGGTTGTCCTCTTCGTTGGGCGATCCGAGCGGCAATCCGCAGGCCTCGAAGAAGTGGCTTCCGGCAAACTGCCGTGCCCGGAACGACCCATGCACGCCGTCGTCCAAATAGCGAACGCGGCTGCGGCAGTCGGTGGTGCCGCAGAACAGCAGCCCGTGGTTGCGGATATAGCGGGCATAGGTTTCTGTTTCGGACCACAGGATCACGCCCGCCATGTTCTCCAGTTCATAGGCTACGGCATAGTTCGACCACGGAATTCCCCGGCTCCGAACGTAGCGATCCAGCAACGATGCGTACGAGGTGACGCGTTGTAGCGTTTCGGTGGCGCTGATGAAGCGTGCGTGCAAGGGCACGTCGACGTCCGTTTCCGCCAGAAGGGCTTTGGCCTGAGATTGCGATTCCGGCGCCAGCATCACGCCGGGCACCGTAAGCTTCATCGACTCATCGGGAAACAGCTCTATCGCGGAATGGATAGAATTCCCCGGAACCTCCTTCGATGAGCGGAATATCAGGGAATCGTGCGCATGTTGAACGTGGCAACTCATGTTCTGCTCCGCAAAGGCGTTGCGCATTGCCACCACATGGCTTTCTTGAGCCGCTCTAGATGGCGTCTCGGCGGCGCGCCTTCCCATTCGGTACAGATACAGGCTGAACAACGGGAAGGGTGTTCCTGAAGGGCTGTTGCGCGGTTCGCTGCTATGCGTTCCCATTGGATACCAGACGGTGCGCTGGCAGTAGTCCTGGATCTCTTGCGCTCGCTTGGTTGCCTTGCTGTAGAGCTCTACGAGGGCCGAGCCAAGCGCGGGCCCTGAAGTGGACCCTTCTCGTATCTCCACAACGCCATCCGCAACGTAGGGCGGGAAATCTCCTTCATGAACCTGGACAACCAGCACGCCTTGGTCGGGGTTGGCCGGTTCGGCGATGAACCGCGTATCGAAGCGCGGGGTGGGGGAAACATGATGGCGGCAAAGCTCGCCTAGAACCTGTGAGTAATCGGCAGGGCTTTTGGGGATGGGGCACACGGCTTTGTCGTCGTCGGCAATCCCGATAACCAGCCAGCCGCCGTGCGAGTTCGCGAATGAGGCGATGATCTTGGGAACCTTCGCGCGGACGTTGTCGTTCCAAGTGCGCTTGAACTCCAGGGCGAAGCCCTCATCAAGCTCCTTCAATTGGGCGAGGTCGGCATACGTTACCTCTTCAAGCTCCTTGGGCTGCCCCTGTTGGTCGCGAAATGGGTGGTACATGATGTTCCCCTTCCATCATATCTGGGAACATCATAGCGCGTTCGGGAGGGCATTTTCTGTGGTTGACGGGTTTGGTGCCGGCCGCCTTTGAAGGACCCTCTGAACGCCGATCTTGCTGGATTCGCGAAAGCGAATCCTTGCCTAATGCACGAAGCAGTGCAGCGCATGCAGCGAAGGTTCGCGTAGCGGTTCTTCGCAAACAGCAGAACGGGGTGTCCTGAAGAGGCGAGCGGCCCCAAACCCGTCAACGATTGCTGTCCGCCCGTTTCTCTTCGCGGCGTTTTGCTGCGTATTCCTCTTCGATCCGCTTGGCGAATTCAT
>CAVFYB010000104.1:0-4602 GCA_963626845.1 Bacteroidaceae bacterium
GCCCAGGGTTTATCTCGGACGTTCGGGCAGAGATGGCCAAGGTGGCCCTTCCGCGCCCCAACGGCGAAGTGCTGCTGCCATTCCCACGGCTGTTCTTCATCGCCGAGAAGTAAGCGGTTTGGATGTTCTGTTGGCGGCCTTTCGGCGGTTTTGCCCTCTGTGCGAATTACGGTAACCTGAAGGACTGAATGTACCCATTTGCGTGGAGAGCGGTATGAGCAAAACAGCGTCTAAGCATTCTTTGGATCTTGGCGAAATCTTTATCACTGACGACTATTCGGGGCTTGCCTCTTCTACGTGCCATGCCATTCAGTCGTTGCTGGAGGAAAGCACGGCAGTGGGTGTTGCGATGGGGCATTACGACGCCAACCTGAGCATCACCTTCGCCAGCAAGATCTTCGCTAAGAACCTGGGGTACGACCCGGAGCGCGCCCGTGACCTTTGCGGCCGCTCGCTGCGTGATCTTGTTTTCGGCGACGACCTGCAGCTGCTCGACTCCATGCGGCAGAGCCAAGACCTTGCCACCAAGCATATTCGCCTGAAGGATGCCACGGGTGCCCCTTGCTATGCCGATATCTACAAGAGGGATATCGTCGACGAGCAGGGCGATCCTTCCTGGCTGCTGACGGCGCGCATTGCCCCGGAGGCCGAAACCCTTGCCCTGGTGAACGATATATTCCAGACGGGAACATGGACGCTTACGTGCCGCGCGGACGGTTCGGTGGAGGGCATTTCCTTCAGCTCCAGCTTGCGGCGCGTCATCGGCTACAAGGACAAGAGCGAGTTCCCCGACGACATCGAGGCGTATTACTCCATCATCCATCCAGACGACTTGGATTCGGTGAAGGCCAGTGTTGCAGCGGCGCTCAAAGGTGCGGTTGCGGGCTTGCGTATCGATGTCACCTACCGCGCTCGCGTCCACGACAATGGCTACGTGTGGTTCCGCTCGGTGGGAGCTGCCAGCCTTCGCGAAGATGGCAGCGTGAGCAGGGTCGCCGGCATCACCTTCAACGTGGACGACCAGCATCGCCGGGAGGTTCTGACCCAGGAGCTTTTGCGCCAGAAATCCACCAACGAAACCCTGCTCTCCGGCTTGACGCGGCTTGTGGAGCGTTATGCGGTGTGCGATCTGGACAACGACCAGTACGAGTTCTACAAGTTCGACCAGCGCTTGGGCTATCCTGCTCGGGGCCGTTACAGCGAGTTCCTTTCCCTTATCAACGAGAGGCACAGCTTGTTGGACGAAGAGGCGGGTATCGCTGCGGCTCTTTCGCCTGCGCGCCTGCGCCGTGAGCTGCGCGAGCCGGGCGACATCTTCCGTTTCGACTACAGCGTCAAGGGGACCGAACAATACCTTGCTATGGCTGTGCTGCCCCTGGAGTTCTCCGACAACGGGGTTTCCCGCGTGCTCTTCGTAGTGCAGGATGTGACGCAGAGCATGAAGGAGGAATTCCGTTCCCGCCAGGCGTTGTCGGATGCCTTCAGCTACGCCAACCGCGCCAACGAGGCGAAAACCCAGTTCCTCTCGCAGATGTCGCACGAGATACGCACCCCGATGAACGGCATCGTGGGAATGACGGCGCTGGCGGCGGCCCATGTTGACGACCCGGATCGGGTGCGCGACAGCCTGCGCAAGATCACCCTGAGCTCAAGGCACCTGCTCAGCCTTATCAACGAGGTCTTGGACATGAACAAGATCGAGAGCGGAAACATCAGCCTGAGCGAAGAGGACTTCAATCTCAGCGACCTTGTCGAGAGCCTGGTAACCATGGTAAAGCCCCAGGTAGACGAGAAGAACCACCATCTGAACGTTTCGCTTAGGAACCTGCAGCACGAAGATGTCATCGGCGATGCCCTGCGCTTGCAGCAGGTGTTCGTGAACCTGATGGGCAACGCAGTCAAGTACACGCCCGAAGGCGGCAACATCAACCTTACGATTGCCGAGCTTCCCAGCAACCAGGGCAAGTTCGGCCGCTACGAGTTCGTGTTCGAAGACAACGGCATCGGCATGTCGAAGGAAACGGTGGAAAAGGTGTTCGAGCCCTTCGTCCGTGCCAAGGACGAGCGCGTTGAGCGCATCCGCGGCGCGGGGTTGGGAATGCCCATCAGCCGGAACATCGTGCGCATGATGGGCGGCGACATCAAGGTGGAAAGCGCCTTGGATGTGGGCACGCGCTACACGGTAACCCTCTTCCTTAAGCTGCAGGACAAAGCCCAGGAGCCGCTGGAGAAATTCGTGGACCTGGATGTGCTGGTTGCCGACGACGATCCTTTGGCCCTGGAGTCGTGCTGCGACATGCTCAACAGCTTCGGTATGAGGGCGCAGGCCGCTACAGGTGGGCGCATCGCGGTGGAGATGGTGGTGGCCAACCACGAACAGAAGCGCGATTTCTTCGCCTGCATCCTCGACTTGAAGATGCCGGACATGAACGGCATCGAGTGCGCCCGCGCCATACGCAAGGCAGTGGGCAAGGATGTGCCCATCATCATAATCAGCGCCTACGATTGGAGCGATTTCGAGGTCGAGGCGCGCGAGGCCGGGGTCAACGCATTCATCTCGAAGCCGCTGTTCAGGTCGCGTTTGCTGAGCACCTTCGATGAGCTGGTGGGCGACTGCGACGATGCCGACTGCGGCGATCTTTCCCTGCGCAAGAGCTTCCCGGGCAAGCGTGTCCTGGTTGCGGAAGACAACGCCATCAACCTGGAGGTTGCCTGCGAGCTTCTGCGGTTGGCGCAGATCGAGGTGGACGCAGCGGTGGATGGAGAACAGGCCGTGCGCATGGTTGCCGAAGGCGAGCCGGGGCGCTACGACCTGGTGCTGATGGATGTGATGATGCCCGGCATGGACGGGCATCAGGCTACGCGCGCCATCCGTGCGCATGGCGGCGACTACTGCAAAAACGTGCCCATCGTTGCGATGACGGCCAATGCTTTTGCCGAGGATGTGCAGGCCGCGCGCGAGGCGGGCATGAACGAGCACATCGCCAAGCCTCTCGACTTCAACAAGCTCTCCGCCGTGTTGGAGGCCTATTGCGGGTAAAGACGTTCGGGCGTGGCGGGGGCGTGGTTGCGTTTCGCTCCTGAAACCTGTTTCCGCGCTCGGGCCCATAGTGATTGGAAATGCGAAAGCCCCTTGCGACGAGCGTGAGCTGCATCGCAAGGGGCTTCTTCTGCTTTCCGGGGTTAGAGGCTTTCGACGGCCGCGATCCAGGAATCGACTTCGGATTGCGGGGTTTTCTGCCTGGAGCCGCCACCGGAATCGAAGGTGACCGCTAGGCTGGGACCTGCCGCGGCATCGGCAGCAGCCTGTTCGATATCGGCATTGGTGCTACCTGGCCAGCCGGCGCTTGTCGAGAATGCCACGACGGTCTTGTCTGCCCAGTCAACGCTGCCCATGAAGGTTTTGACGGCGGGGGCCATGGTGTACCACCAGGTTGGGGTTCCCACGGCGATGATGTCGTAATCGGCCGGATCGAACTCCAAGGATTCGATTTCGGGCTCGAAGCCATCGTTGATCTCTTCTTGCGCTTGTTGCACGGTGGT
This sequence comes from Bacteroidaceae bacterium, assembly GCA_963626845.1. GTDB lineage: Bacteria > Actinomycetota > Coriobacteriia > Coriobacteriales > Eggerthellaceae > Anaerotardibacter. The sequence goes on from CAVFYB010000104.1 coordinate 3,544, forward strand.
GTCGTAATCATCGGGATAGGGCACGGTGGTTTCGATACGTGCGATGTCGGCGCCGCAGGCACGGGCCAGCTGCTCGGCGATCTTCTTGGTGTTGCCGTTGGTCCATGTGTAGTAGGCGACAAGCATCTTCTTGCTCATGGTTGTTCCTTTCGTTGCGTTCGTTTGCGATTGCGGGGTTTACGCCTCCAGCGCGTTGTAGGCTTCATCGTCTACGGGCTCGCACCACTCGTTGCCGCAGTTCTCGCCGGGGTAGCTGAAGGCCAGGTGGCTGAACCAGGAGTCCTTGCGTGCGCCGTGCCAGTGCTTCACGTTCGCGGGGATCTCCACGATGTCGCCTGGCTTCAGTGCCTGGGCGGGCTTGCCCTCTTCCTGGTACCAGCCGAAGCCTTCCACGCAGATGAGCACCTGGCCACCGCCCTTGGTTGCGGTGTGGATGTGCCAATTGTTGCGGCAGCCCGGCTCGAAGGTGACGTTGTGGATGGGCAGGTAATCGCCTTCGCCAGTTAGGTTATTCAGGTAGCTTTGACCGGTGAAGTACTGGGCGTAGGCATCGTTGGGGTCGCCCAGGCCGAAGAAGCCGCCGTGGGCCTGCGGGTCGTTCGCCGCACTGCCAGCGGCATCGTCGGCGTAAACCTCTTTCGCCAGGTTGAAGGTTGCCCAGGCCTTCGGCCAGCCGGCATAGAAGGCCACGTGGGTGATGGCCGCCGCCATCTCTTCGCGGGTTACGCCATGCGCCTTCGCGTTGGCGATGTGGTAGGCCAGCGAGCTGTCGGTGATGCCCTGCGCCATAAGGGCAACCACGGTGATAAGGCTGCGCGTTTTCAGGCTGATGCCATCGTTGTTCCAGTTCTCGCCGAAGAGCACGTCGTCGTTGAAGTGCGCGAACTCGGGGGCGAAGCTGCCCAGTGCATCGCGGCCTGCGGTTTGCTTGATGGTCATTTCGTTCTCCTTTGGTTGTTGCTTGCGGAAGCTTTACTTGCGGCAGCTGTGTTCTTCGCTGCAGCGCAGCTGGTAGATGAGATAGTCGAGGCACTCGAGTTTCTTTTGCTCGGTATGGAT
>CAVFYB010000105.1:0-4457 GCA_963626845.1 Bacteroidaceae bacterium
TCTACCTTTTCTGCGAATTCGCTTTGCGTGATGTGGGGAACCATAACGGCCTCCTTACCTAGTTGTTTTTCAGGCCCATTCTAACAGCGGGCGCAAGAGCGGCCGGAAGCGGTTTCCCAACCGTGAAAAAGGTGCTGCCGCAGTAATCCAGCAAATATCCCCGCAGTGCGTCTACATCGATATCCGCCAGCATGGTTGCCTCCAATCAATCTTTGGCCCCGCAACCCATCATAGGAGGGATGACCCTCCCTGTATCCATGCGCATCCACCCACACGGAAGGCCGTCCATGCCAACTTAGCCCAAAACAAAAAAGCGGCTGAGCCGAAAACAGGATGCCGAGATAATTCCGCCGGCAATTAGGCTACCTTTGACAACATGAAGTGTTTCGTTAACTGTATCCATATCTTTCTAAAACGCAGTTCCCGTTAACCGCGAAATAATACTGGTAATAAAGAAATACTGAACAGATAAATGCAGATAAGCAAAATGCAAGGCACAACAAGCGTCTTGCAAGGGCACAAAGCAAGAAACAGAGCAGGCAATGGAAGTTAACATCACAGACACAGAATCAAACGGCAAAGAGCCGCTTAGCAAGAAAATCTTTAAGGCAATCGACTTCAACACGTTTGTGGCAATCATGCTGGCAATCTGCGCCTTGGCAACAGCATGGGCATCATGGATCGGCGACCTTCATGAAAGCGATCAAGATTCGAACTACGCCAAAGCAGAGCGCCTGAACGCCGAGGCAAATTCAAGCTACAACCTCAACTCGCAGCTCTACATCGCAGTTTTCAATCTATGGACCCACGTATACGACTTAAACGCTGAAGTCAAAGCGCTCGAGAGCGCAGGGGACGCACAGGGCGCCAACGCAAAACGCGAGCAGATGAACTCGTATATTGAAACCAACTGCCCTGATTACCAGAATTTCAAAAGCGCTATCTATACCGCCCTTGAAAAAGGCGGCACAGCAACTCCTTTCGATGAATACCCGGAATCCAGCTTTTATACCGACTCCGAGAAACTAGCAAAAGAGGCAACAGAAGCCCGCGAAGAAGGAAATCGCTGCAATTTGGCAAGCGACTCGTTCGGCCTTGTCAGTGTGCTCTATTCGCTCTGCCTGTTCCTCTTCGGCATGGTTGGCCTGTACAAGCAGCGCAGACCAAGGCAGATCGTCGTTGCTGTTGGTGCTGTTGTTTTAGTTGCTGCAACCCTTTACATGCTCTCCCTTCCCCTGCCAAACGACTTCGACTTCGCAAACTACTTCAAGCTTTTGCAATAAACCCTGAATCTTCAGGTAATTGCTAGGAGTCGGGGGAAAGCTTTCAAGGTACCGCTTCAGCACGTCAATCCGATGATGTTGCATTTCCTGCGAGGAAGGGGCGTCAATGCCTGGAAGAGGGTGCCTATAAGGCCAGCAGAGGACGATCGGGGCAAAAGGGGCGTTCCGGCGTTCCTGCTCGCCACCCCTACTCTTCCAGGTCGAAGAGGCTCTTCATGTCGGTTTCCTTCATGGGGGCGCCAGCCGAAGGCAAGCTTGCAGCACGGAACTTCTCTACCGTGGCCTTGCCGCCCAGGAAGTCTTCCGCCGTGCCAACCGAAACCACCGTGCGGCCGCCCTTGGCGGTAAGCGCCTGTACACCCTGGGTGCTGTTAGTAGTCTTCGTCTTCAGCAGCGACGTGTTGAAGTTCATAAGGCGGTAGTCGCTGGAAACAAGCGCCAGGTCGCGATCTTCTTTCAGCACCTGCGCGAACAGCAGCTTGCTGCCGCCGTAGATGGCGTTCTTCAGCTTCTTGCGGTTGGTCTTGGTGGCATAGCCCGAAAGCGCCACGCGGGCAACACGGCCGTTCTCGAACACGAACAGCGCATCGGCCGAATAGTCCTCGGGGTCCAGCACCCATGTAACGTTCTCATCGGCTGCCAATTCCAAATCGGTAGCCAGGAACGATCCCAGCTGGGCCGACTTCGTGTCCTCGAACTGGGCCACCTTGCATTTGTACACCTGGCATTGGTCGGTGAATACCAGCAGCTCGTGGGTGTTGTTGGAGGCGAACTCGATGAAGGGCTCGTCGCCGTCCTTGTACTTCAGCGTGGTTGCCTTGCGCAGCACGCGATCGGTCATCTTCTTCAGGTAGCCCTGGCGCGAGAGCATCATGGTTACCGGGTACTCCTCCACCTCTGGTTCCAGGCTCACCTCCACCACATCGGCGGGCGATACCAGGCCGGTCTTGCGCGGGGTGACGTACTTCTTGTTCACCGCGGCAAGCTCGTCGCGAATGACCTTCTTGATCTTCTTCTCGCTTGCCAGGATGCCGTTCAGCTCGGCGATGTCGCCCTCCAGCTTGGCGATGTCCTTCGTGCGGTTGAGGATGTACTCCTCGTTGATGTTGCGCAGCTTGATCTCGGCCACGAATTCCGCCTGGGTCTGGTCGATGCCGAAGCCCTTCATCAGGTTCGGCACCACTTCCACTTCCAGCTTGGTGTTGCGGATGATGGCAATGGCCTTGTCGATGTCCAGCAGGATGGCTTCCAGGCCGTGCAGCAGGTGCAGGCGGTCGCTCTTCTTCTGCAGCTCGTAGCTGATGCGGCGGCGGGTGGATTCCACGCGCCAGGCAACCCATTCCTGCAGGATCTGGCGCACGCCCATAACGCGAGGGTAGCCGTCCACCAGCACGTTGAAGTTGCATGAGAACGTGTCTTGCAGTGTGGTGGACTTGAACAGCTTGGCCATCAGCTGCTCGGGGTCGGTGCCGCGCTTCAGGTCGATGGCGATGCGCAGGCCGGAAAGGTCGGTCTCGTCGCGGATGTCGGCGATCTCGCGCACCTTGCCTTCCTTGGAAAGCTTCACGATGCGCTCGATGATGATGTCGGTTTTGGTGGTGTACGGGATCTCGTACACCTCGATGATGCGCTCGTCGGGCAGGTAGCGCCAACGCGAGCGGATCTGGAAGCCGCCGGTGCCGGTGCTGTAGATGCGCTCCATTTCCTCGCGACGATAGATGATCTCGCCGCCGGTGGAAAAGTCGGGCGCGGGAAGGTACTCATGCAGGTCGCAGTCCGGGTTGTCCAGGAACTGCATGGTGGCCGTGCACACCTCGTTCAGGTTGAAGCCGCAGATGTCGGATGCCATGGCAACGCCGATGCCCTTGTTGGCCGAAACCAGGATGTTGGGAAACGTGGTGGGCAGAAGGCGCGGCTCCTTCATGGCGCCGTCGTAGCTGTCCATGAAATCCACCGGGTCTTTGTCGATGTCCTTGAATATCTCGGCGCAGATGGGAGAGAGCTTGGCCTCGGTGTAACGGCTGGCCGCGTAGCTCAGGTCACCGGAATAGTACTTGCCGAAGTTGCCCTTCGATTCAACGAACGGCGTGAGCAGCGCTTCATTGCCGGTGGCAAGGCGCACCATGGTCTCGTAGATGGCGGCATCGCCGTGCGGGTTCAGCTTCATGGTCTGGCCCACGATGTTGGCGCTCTTCTGGCGGTCGCCGTTCAAAAGGCCCATCTTGTACATGGTGTAGAGCAGCTTACGGTGCGACGGCTTGAAGCCGTCGATCTCGGGGAACGCACGCGAAACGTTGGTGCTCATGGCATACGGCATGTAGTTCAGTTCCAACGTCTGCGTGATGGGCTGCTCGGTAACCTCGGAATGCAGGCCGATGACGTTGGGGTTGTCTACCCGCTTCTGCTTCGTTTCCTTTTTCGTCTTCTTTGCCACGGTTTCCCCTTGTTGCGTTCTGCGGAGTGCGTTTCAGCGAGCGAATGCCCGCGTGCGGTTCTGGTTGGGTGCTGCTGCCTACTGAAGGTCCAGCTGGTCAAGGTATTCCTTGCCATGCTCGGCGATGTGCCGCTTGCGGCCCTCGTCGTCGTTGCCCAGCAGCAGGTTGAACATGGCTTCCATGGTTGCCACGCTTTCCGGCTCCACCTTGATAAGGCGGCGCGTTTCGGGGTTCATGGTGGTAAGCCACATCATGTCGGGGTCGTTCTCACCAAGACCCTTGGAGCGGTTGATGCTGCACTTCTGGTCGCCTATCTCCTTCATGATGTTGTTCTTTTCCTGGTCGGTGTAGGCGAAGTACGTTTTGTCCTTGCAGTTGATCTCGTACAGCGGCGACTCGGCGATGTACACGTAGCCCTCGTTGATGAGCGTGGGCACCAGGCGGTACAGCATGGTAAGGATGAGCGTGCGGATGTGGTAGCCGTCCACGTCGGCGTCGGTGCAGATGACCACCTTGTTCCAGTTCAGGTTGTCCAAGTCGAAGGTGCCCAGGTTCTTCATGCGCTTGTCTTTGACCTCGACGCCGCAGCCCAGCACGCGCAGCAGGTCCATGATGATGTCCGACTTGAAGATGCGCGGGTAGTCTTCCTTCAGGCAGTTCAGGATCTTGCCGCGAACCGGCATAACGCCCTGGAACTCGGCATCGCGCGAGGTGCGGATGGCGCCTGCCGCCGAGTCGC
>CAVFYB010000106.1:0-4391 GCA_963626845.1 Bacteroidaceae bacterium
TTCGCCTTTTCCTGCAGCTCGGGGATGGTGAGCGCGCCGCAGTTGCACATGGTGCTCTTCACCTTGGAAAGCGTGATGTCCACGTTGTCCTTCAAGGGGCCGGCGTAGGGAACGTAGGAATCCACGCCCTCTTCGAAGGTCATGCCCTTCTTCTTGCCGCCCAGGTCGTAGCGCTGCCAGTTGCGGGCGCGGCTGGAGCCTTCGCCCCAGTACTCCTTCATGTGCTGGCCGTTCACCACAACCTTGTTGTTGGGCGCCTCGTCGAAGCGGGCGAAGTAGCGACCCAGCATGATGAAGTCGGCGCCCATGGCCAAAGCCAGCGTCACATGGTGGTCGTACACGGTGCCACCGTCAGAGCAAACCGGCACGTAGATGCCCGTTTCGCGGTAGTACTCGTCGCGCGCTTTGGCAACTTCGATAAGAGAAGTTGCCTGGCCACGGCCAATGCCCTTGGTCTCACGCGTGATGCAGATGGAACCGCCGCCGATACCCACCTTGATGAAGTCGGCGCCAGCCTCTGCCAGGAAGCGGAAGCCCTCGGCATCCACCACGTTGCCGGCGCCAACCTTCACGGAGTCGCCGTAGTGGGAGCGGATCCAGGCAATAGTGCGGCTCTGCCACTCGGAGAAGCCCTCGGAAGAGTCGATGCACAGGGCATCGGCACCGGCCTCTACCAGCGCGGGAACGCGCTCGGCGAAGTCGCGCGTATTGATGCCGGCGCCAACCAGGTAGCGCTTATGGGAATCCAGCAGCTCGTGCGGGTTCGACTTGTGCTGCTCGTAATCCTTGCGGAACACCATGTACATGAGGTTATCGTTCTCGTCGACGATAGGCAGGGAGTTCAGTTTGTTGTCCCAGATGATGTCGTTTGCTTCCTTCAGGGTGGTGGAGGAAGTGCCCACGATGAGCTTTTCGCGGGGGGTCATGAAATCAGCGACAGGAGTGTCCAGATCCATGCGGGAAAGACGATAATCACGACCGGTTACGATGCCAAGCAGCTTGCCCTGGCCCTTACCGCCCTCGGTGACGGGCATGGTGGTGTGGCCGCTCTTTTCCTTCAGCGCCACAACGTCGCGCAGGGTGGCGTCGGGAGTGAGATTGGAATCGGAGCGCACGAAGCCTGCCTTGTGGTCCTTGACGCGACGGACCATGGCAGCCTGGCTTTCGATGCTCTGGGAGCCGAAGATGAAGGAAAGGCCGCCCTGCTGGGCCAGCGCAACGGCCATGCCGTCGTCGGAAACGGCCTGCATGATTGCGGAAACCATGGGAATGGAGAGCTTGAGCGCAGGCTCTTCGCCCTTCTTATAGCGAACCAACGGCGTAGAAAGGTCTACCTTTTCAGGAATGCATTCCGAAGAGGAGTACCCCGGAACAAGCAGGTACTCGTTGAAAGTACGAGAGGGTTCGTCGAAATAATGTGCCATGTAGCGCTCCTTAGTGAGTCTCATTTTCCGATTCCCCGCTCTAGCCGGTCCCCTTCTTGCCCGGTTGGTTTCCGCGAGGTTAACCCATTATAGACACCCGCACGAATCATGGGAAAGGTATAGAAGAAAAATGCCGCCGCCCCCGAAGGGACGATGGCCATCTTTCCATAAGCCGCGTTTTTGGACGAAGCAGCAAGCGTTCATCCAGCAGCCAATAGATTGTCGAAACCTCTAGGCCTCCAGAAATGCAACGTATCCGCGATAAGCCTCATAGATGTCGGCCTTGCTTGTAGCCTCCCAGGGGGCATGCATGGAAAGCACTGCCACGCCGGAGTCTATGACATCCATGCCGTACTTCGCGGGGATATAGGCGATAGTTCCGCCGCCGCCAGCGTCCACCTTGCCCAACTCAGCGGTCTGAAACGTTACATCGGCATCATCCATGACGCGGCGGACATAGGCAACGTATTCCGCGCGCGCATCATTGGAGCCGCTCTTGCCGCGTGCACCCGTGTACTTGTTGAACACCAGGCCCTTACCCAGGTAAGCGGCGTTCTTCGGCTCGAACACCGAAGCATAGGCCGGGTCGAAGCCGGCGGAAACATCGCTGGAGAGCATGTGCGATGCGCCCAGGCAGTGGCGCAAGGTCAGAGCGGTTGCCCCTTCGGTAAGCTCGACGATTTCCGCGATGGTGTTCTCGAAGAACTGCGACGCCATACCGGTGGCACCTACGCTGCCGATCTCTTCCTTGTCTACCAGCACGCATACCGCCGTCTTCTTCGGCGAGGAAACCGCAAGCTGGGCCTCCAGCGAGGTATAGGCGCACACGCGGTCATCTTGACCGTAGCCCAGCACCATGCTGCGATCGAAACCGAGCTCGCGGGCGCGGCCAGCAGGCACAACCTCGATCTCGGCAGAAAGGAAATCTGCCTCCTTGATGCCGTACTTTTCCTCCAGCAGCTGCAGGGCGAACGCCTTCACCGGCTCCTTAGCGGCAGCCTTTTCCTCGTCGGAGGCGTTTTCCTTATCCTCGATCACCAGAGGGCGGTTGCCGATGAGCACATCGAGGCTCTCGCCTTCAACGACCTCGCTGCCCTTCTTCGCCATCTGCTGGTTGCCCAGATGCGGCAGAAGGTCGGTAACGCAGAACACCGGGTCGCCCTCGTCGTCGCCAACGTTCACATCCACAACCGTGCCGTCGGTCTTGGCGACAACGCCGTGCAAGGCCAGCGGCAGGGTAACCCACTGGTAGTGCTTGATGCCGCCGTAGTAGTGGGTGTCCAGGAAGGCGAAGCCGTTGCTTTCGTATACCGGGTTCTGCTTCAGGTCCAAGCGGGGGCTGTCGATGTGGGCGCCTAGGATGTTCAGGCCCGCCTCCAGCGGCTCGGTGCCGATGCAGGCAAGGATGAGAGACTTGCCGTGGACTCCAGCCCACACCTTATCGCCCGGCTTCAGCGCGGTGCCGGCCTTAACCGCTTCAGCGAGCGGCTGGTAACCAGCGGCTTCCGCCTGCGCAACCGCAGCGGCAAAGCAGCGGCGCTCGGTTTTGTTGTTCGAGATGAAGTCGATATAGCGGGAGGAAAGCGCGTTCAGCTCTTCAAGCTGCTGCTCGCTGTACTTTTCCCATGCAACCTTATGTTCCACGCGGAACCCCTTCCCTAGGCGTTTGTTTATCGCCAAGAAGGATAGCACGCCCAGGTTTCAGTTCGGCTTCGCCCTGCCGCATGTGGCAACCGGAAACGAAAAAGGGACGGCCGCCAAGCCGTCCCTGAGAAATGCTGCAACAAAGGCCTTTCCGGCCGGGCAAGCGTTACTGCCAGTCTTTGCCCACGACCACCAGGATGTCACCGCTGAAGGAATAGGTGCCGTCGTTCTTCTTGACAGTGCCCTTCCCCAGCAAGTCGGCCACCTTCTGGGCCTTTTCCTGGTTGCTGCCGTCGTAGATGACCAGCGTGGTCTTGTAGCTGTAGTCGTCGGCGTTTCCGGTTTCACAGATTGCACCCTGCGGAGTGAGCTTGGAAGCCGCCTGGCTGGCGCACCCGCTGATACCGCTGCCGTTCTTCACGGCGACCTTGGTGCCGGAAAGCGAAGTGGAAGAGCTGCTAGAGGAAGACGAGCTGCTGGAAGATGCGGAGGATCCCGAATCACCCGAGCCGGACCCGCCGCTGCCAGAAGAGGCCATCACAGTACCCGAAGCCTCGTCGATCACATCTTCTTCTGTGGGAGACAGGCCCTCTTTCACACGGCCCATCATCTTGTCCCACGCGGCTTTCTGCAACTTCTCATACCAGATGTTGTTCTCGTATACCGACTCGGTGGGAACAGCAGCCGAGTAGATGCTGTTCTCGGTGTCGATGCCCATCATGGACTGAGCAAGGCCAAGAATGCCCGAAACGGAGTAGTCGGTGGTGATGTACTGGGCCAGGGTGCTTACCGTGTTGGTGAGGGTAGCGATATCGGAACTCATGAGTTTCTTCATGATGGCCGAGATCATGGTGCGCTGGTTGGCGGCGCGGATGGCGTCGCCGTCGCCGATCTTGTCGTAGGCATGACGGCTGCGGCAGTAGATGAGCGCCTGCTCGCCATTGAGGGTCTGCTCGCCAGCAGCAAGATAGCCCGTATAGTCGGGGTCGTTGATCTCGTACTGCACGTTGATGTCGATGCCGCCCAAGGAATCGACCACCGCAGCGAAGCCGTCGAAGTCGATTTCAGCATAATGGCTGATGGAAACGCCAGCCAAGCTTTCAACCGCCTTTACCGCACCCGAAGGCCCGCCGAATGCGTAGGCGGCGTTGATTTTCTGCGTACCGTGCGAGCCGATGGTTACCTGCGTGTCGCGAGGAATGGAGATGAGGGTTACTTCCTTATCTTTCGGGTCGATGCGCGCGAGGATCATGGAGTCGGTGCGGTACGCACCGCCGTATTCGTTGGTGGTTTCGCGCTCTTCGCTCTTGTCGATGCCGATGA
>CAVFYB010000107.1:0-4390 GCA_963626845.1 Bacteroidaceae bacterium
TATGCCTGCTCGGCGAAGAACTGCTCGGCTATGCGGGCGCTTTCGGCGGCGTCCTTGGCGTACCAGGTGGCGCCCATGGTCTCGGCGTAGTCGGGGGTCAGCACCGCGCCGCCCACGAAGGTCTTGGCGTCGGGCACCTTCTCGCGCAGGAGCTCGATGGTCTTCTCCATCGACTTCACGGTGGTGGTCATCAGCGCCGAAAGGCCGATAAGGCGAATGCCCTGCTCAAGCGCTGCATCCACCACAGCCTGCGGGTCCACGTCGCGGCCCAGGTCCACCACGCGGTAGCCGTAGTTCTCCAGCAGCATCTTCACGATGTTCTTGCCGATGTCGTGGATGTCGCCCTTCACGGTGGCAAGGATGATGGGCTTGTCCTCCGCCTGCTCGTTGCTGCCGCTCGCGGCCATGTGCGCCTTCACCACGTCGAAGCCCACCTTTACCGCCTCGGCCGATGCCATCAGCTGCGGCAGGAAGAACGTACCCTTGTCGAAGCGCACGCCCACTTCGTCGAGCGTGGGGATGAACAGGCCGTCTATCAGGTCCAGCGCGTCGTGGTTGGCAAGCAGTTCCTCGGTTGCCTGCTTCATGGGCTCTTTGCGCCCGGCGATGATCAGGTCCTGGATGGCTGCGGCCTGGGCCTTCGCGTCGGTCAGCGATTCGGGGATGGGCAGCACGCTTGCGGGCTCGGCGGCAGGGGCGGCCGGGGTTGCGGTAGGCGTACCGCCGGCAAGCTGGGCCAGAAGGGCGTTGCCGTCTGCGGCACCGCCGGTTGCCTGGGCTATGAGCGCCAAGCCCTGTGCCAGCTTCTCCTGGTCAACGTCGAGGCCGGGCTTCGCATCGTAGGGGTCGGCGTTTTCGTTGCAGTAGTCGATGTAGGCAACCGAGCCCTCGTCCTGCCCGTTGATAACGCGGTAGCAGCGCACCACGTCGCGGTAGCGGGCGGCGTTGGGGTTGATGATGGGCAGGTCCAAGCCGGCGCCGAATGCGGCGGAAAGGAAGTTCGAGCTCATGAGGTTGCGCTGCGGCAGGCCGAAGCTGATGTTCGAAACGCCCAGCGCCGTGCGCACGCCCAGGTGCTCCTTGCATAGCTTGATGGCGTCCAGAATGGCGGAGGCTTCCTTCTGGTTGGTGGCCACGGCCATGGTAAGGCAGTCGATCACGATGTCGTGCGCGGGGATGCCGTACTTGGCGGCTTCATTCACGATCTTCTGCGCAATGGCGAAGCGCTCCTGCGCCGTGGGCGGGATGCCGCCTTCGTCCAGGCACAGGCCGATGACGCAGCAGCCGTACTTGGCGGCGATGGGCAGTACGGCCTCCATGTTCTCTTGCTTGCCGTTTACAGAGTTGATCAGGGGTTTTCCGCAGTACAGACGGCATGCCCGTTCCAGCGCCTCGGTGTCGGACGAATCCAGCACCAGCGGCAGGGTCACGCACGATTGCAGCTTCTGCACCGCGGCCACCAGCACAGCCGGCTCGTCTATCTCGGGCAGGCCCACGTTCACGTCCAGCAGGTCGGCGCCCAAGTCGCGCTGGGTAACCGCTTCCCCCACCAGGTAGTCCAGATTGCCCTCGCGCAGCGCCGCCTTCAGCTTGGGCTTGCCGGTGGGGTTGATGCGCTCGCCGATGATGCCCACCTCGTGGGTGCCTTCGTGCAGCACAACGGCCTGCTGCCCGCTGGTGATGACGCAGTCGTTGGCAACGGTGCGCTGCTGGGGCACGCCGCGCTTCTTCACGCGGTCAACCACCTGCGAGATCATCTGGGGCGTGGTGCCGCAGCAGCCGCCCACCAGCGAAACGCCCGCTTCCATGATGCTGTCCATGGCCTGGGCGAATTCTTCGGGGGTGATGTCGTAGATAGTTTCGTCGCCCTCCATGCGCGGCAGGCCCGCGTTGGGCTGGATCAGCACCGGTACGCGGCTGAAGGCGGCAAGCGTCTTGGCGAAGCCCAGCGCCTCGGCCGGCCCCAGCGAGCAGTTCATGCCCACGGCGTTCGCACCCATGGCCGAAAGCGTGGCGGCGGCTACCTCGGGCGGGGTGCCCAGGAACGTGCGGCCGTCTTCCTCGAAGGTCATGGTAACGAATACGGGCAGGTCGGAGTGCTCTTTTGCGGCTAGCAGCGCCGCGCGTGCCTCGGAAAGGTCGGAAAGCGTTTCCAGCAGGATGATGTCGCACCCGGCGGCCACGGCGGCATCGATCTGCTCGGCGAACAGGTCGTAGGCCTCTTCGAAGGAAAGCGTGCCCATGGGTTGCATCAGCTCGCCGATGGGGCCGATGTCGGCAACCACGTAGGGCGCGCCGGCCGCGCGGACGTTTTCGGCGGCCGCCTGGAACACCTCGGCCACGGTGGCGCGGCCTTCCAGCTTATGGCGGTTGGCGCCGAAGGTGTTGGTGCTGATGGCCTGCGCGCCCGCATCGACGTACGCCTTGTGGATGGCGCTTACCTCGGCGGGGTGGCTCAGGTTCAGCAGGTCGGGCACAACGCCGGCGCCGGCAAGGCCCGCGGCCTGCAGCATGGTTCCCATTCCGCCGTCGTGCACCAGGAATTCCTTCCCGCGCAGGACCGCCTCTAGGTGGGCGTCCTTTATCTGCAGGCCCGAAAGGGCGTCGAAGCGGTTAGCGATGCTGGTTGCCATAGCAGGTTATTCCCTTCTCTAGATACGAGCAGTATTCGCGAGCGATGCAGTCTTGGCAAGGGGTGCGCCCGGTGCTGGGCGGCGGGGCGTCGAAGAGCCCCACGATGGCGGTGATGCTCTTCGCGGGGGTAAGCAGCAGGCTTTCCCCAACTGTGATGCCCAGCCGCTTGTGCGCGTCCAGCTCTTGGATGAACCGGGGCTGCACGGCAAGGGGCAGGTCGCCGTAGCCGGGGCTGAAGCGCATGCGGGCGTGCAGGCCCGCCTTTGCCGCCTCGGTTGCGATGTCGTCCTGGGCGGCTTGGGCCACGTCTTCGATGAGCGCGTTGCAGCACGCGTCGAAGAGCATGGCATCCAGCGGGCTGGTGGCCGAAAGGGCCCGCAGCCCGCGCTCGCTTTCGACCCCCAAGGTTGCGGCCAGGCAGGCGGCGAAGCGCGCGCCCTTCAGGTGGGTGTTGATGCTTTTTCCCTCGAACGCCAGGCTGCTGTTCCGAAGCGCCACCAAGGGCTGTTCGCCCCAACGGCAGCGGTTTTCGTCCAGCTCGAACACGCGCCAGGTGAACGACGGGTTCAGCTCTTCCTCGCACGACGCTGCCATCCGCTCCAAGCGGGCGGTAAGGGAGCCGTCGATGGCCTGCCCGGTGTAGCCCAGGTAGCGCAGGGCCTCGCCCCTGTTCAGCGCCGGCTTCGCATGGGCCTTCGCGCGCAGGGTGCACAACGCAAAACGAGGCGCGGGGTTGTCCGCGCCTCGGGAGCCGTGCTGCTCTGTGCTGCCGGTAGGTTCCATCAGCTCCAGGAATCCCTGAGCAGCGCCATGCATTGCTGGGCGATTTCCGGCTTGTTCATGGTGTACAAATGCAGGCCGTCCACGCCATGGTTGGCCAGGTCGATAAGCTGGCCGGCGGCGTACTCGATGCTGGCCTTGCGCAGCGAATCGGGGTCGTCGGCGTAGCGGTTCAATATCTTCACGATGGTGCCGGGCAGGGAAACGCCGCACATGAACACCATGCGCTGCACCTGCTCCTTGCTCATAACCGGCATGATGCCGCAGGAGATGGGCGCGGTTACGCCGGCGGCCTGGGCCTTGTCCCAGAAGCGGTAGAAGCATTCGTTGTCGAAGAACAGCTGGGTGATGAAGAAGTCGGCACCGGCGTCCTGCTTGGCCTTCAGGTACTTCAGGTCTTCGTCCAGGCCCATCACCGTGGGGTGCGCCTCGGGGTAGGCGGCGGCACCCACGCAGAAGCCGCGTTCCTTCAGCAGGGGGATAAGGTCGGTGGCGTGCTTGAAGCGGTCGCTGGGGGTTTGGCCTTCAACCAGGTCGCCGCGCAGGGCCAGCACGTTTTCGATGCCCTTCGCCTCCAGGTCGTCCAATGCGGCGGCGATCTTTTCCTCGCTGGCGCTGGAACAGGTAAGGTGCGCCATTGCCGTCATGTCCAGCTCGTTTTGCAGGATGGCGGCGATGTCGCTGGTGGCGTTCGAATTCTTGCTTCCGCCCGCCGAATAGGTGACGGAAACGAAGTCGGGGTGCAAATCAACCAGTTTGCTTGCGGTTTCGCGCGCTGCATCGTTGGTCAGGACGCCGCGGGGCGGGAAGATCTCGAACGAAAGTGCGGGGCGTTGGTTGTTCGCCTTGGCGCGTTTGAATGTGTTGATGATTTTTTTCATGGGAACGATTATAGGAGCGCCCTTGCCCTGGGGTTTCGGCATTCTGGTAAACCGCTATACCGATGGCTGAGGGCTGCCCATCGGGTTTTGCTATA
>CAVFYB010000108.1:0-1383 GCA_963626845.1 Bacteroidaceae bacterium
AGACAGGAGCTGGTTTGAAGAAGCTTATTGCGCAGTTCATGAAGTTTGGCGTGGTGGGCGTCATCGCCTTCATCATCGATTACGGCGTGATGATCTTCCTCACCGAAGTGTTCGGCGTCCCGTACCTCATCAGTACCACCGTTTCCTTCGTGGTTTCGGTTATCTTCAACTACTTCGCCTCCATGCGCTACGTGTTCCAGCGTCGTGACGACATGAGCCGCAAACGCGAGTTCATCATCTTCGTGGTGCTATCGGTGTGCGGCCTCGGCATCAACGACTTGTTCATGTGGTTGATGGTGGATTTCCTGTTCATCGACTACCGCATTTCCAAGATTGTGGTCACCTTCATCGTTGCCGTATGGAATTTCGTGACGCGCAAGATCTTCCTCGAGGCCAAAGGCAACTAGCCGCGTAATAATCAGAAGCGTTGGGTTTCGACACAACGCCCCTTGCTTTGCTTGGCAGGTCGGGTCGCAGAGGATAGCAAATGAACGCACGAATTGAGAGCATGAGCCATGGGGATGGCAAAATCTATCTTCAGATGGTGCTCGACCGCTTGCATCCTGATGCGAAGGTGCTGTTGGATGCGCACCTGAAGGACGGGGCGAAGATCCCGGCGCATCTGTTCCCGTTCGACCCGCTGGAAGAATCATCCCAGGCCAATTACGTGGTGGTCCTCCCTCATTTCGAGGTGCGCGAGGTCGACCTGACGTTCTTGGAGTATTCCGGGGAAGGTGCGCCGCTGAACCAGAGCCGCCTTACCGTTGAACTTAACATGGTGCGTTGGCGCACGCGTTTCAACGCGCTGGTGCACAACGAGCTGCTTGAGCAGATGTTCGATATTGAGCGCGAATACGGTTCGAACCGCATGAACGTCTACTTCACCGATGCCATCGACGACGGCGACGAGATCGTGGTGAAGATGCTGGCCGATATGCCCCATGTCGAAGGCGCCGATGTGATGGTGGGCTTCACCGACAACCAGGGCAACGATATCGACCTTCCCATATATCCGCTGGTAGACGAGGTTGCCTTCCCGGCGCAGTTCGGCGAAGGTGAGCGCCTGCGTGTTGGCTTCTCCGTTCGCGTGCGCGCCGAGTCGAAGGATTTCTGCGTTACCGTCTACGATGCCAATGAACTGGTGCTGGGCGGCTTCGCGCGTTTCTGCGATGAAACGTATGCCCCTCTGCGCGAATCGTTCCTCTACTGTGCCACCGATGCCTCGTTCGACCCGCGCTACCCGCGCTGGTTCGCCCGCAACTGCGCCACGCTTGCCGCGATGGAGACCCAGCGTGCATCTTCGTTTGCGCATCAGCCGCTGGTGAGCTTGGTGGTTCCCGTCTATCCCGGCGACGAGGGCTTCCTGCCTGCGTGCAGCGAGGC
>CAVFYB010000108.1:1999-4359 GCA_963626845.1 Bacteroidaceae bacterium
TGCGCGCAGCGCGAGGAAGAGGCCTTCCGCCTGGGCCGCAAGGCCTTGGGCAACCATCTGCGCCGTCAGGGGATAGACGCCCTGGTTTTGGCGGATGTGTCCGACCGCCTGTACCGCGTGCGTTACCGCATTCCCGAACAAGGCTCCTCCCTTGCCGTGGTGGTCATTGCCGGCAAGGAGCCCGCCCTCCTGGATTCGTGCCTTTCCTCCATCGAGCAGAGCGAGCTGCCCGGCGAAACCCAGCTGGTGGTGGTCGAGTGCCGGGAAACCGAGCGCAGCACGCAGATCTTGTGCGATCACTTGGCCCGCAAGGAGCGCTGCAAGGTGGTTTCCTACGAGGGCGGTGCGAACCGTGCGGCCATGGTGAACGCGGCCATAGCCCAAACCAAGGCCGATTACATCCTGGTGCTGGAAGGAGATGCCGAGCTGGTTGGCCCGGAGGCCATTTCGGCGCTGCTCGGCCACTGCATGCGCGCCGGCGTGGGCGCGGTGGGTGCGAAGCTGCTGTTCCCCGACGACACTATCCGTTCGGCCGGCCTAATGGTCGGACCCTACGGCTTCGCTGCAGGTATCGGCGGCAATCTGCCGCGCACGGCCCGTGGCTACGGTAAGCGCCTGGTGTGCTCCAGTAACGTTTCGGCGGTGTCCCTTTCCGCCATGATGCTGCGTCGGGCCGCATTCGATAAGGTGGGTGGCTTCGACGAGCGCTTCGAGGTGCGCCCGTGCGAGGTTGACTTCTGCCTGAAGCTGGCCAAGGCGGGTTATTTGGTTGCGCTTGACGGCGATATCGAGGTGTACCGCCGCGACTCCGACTCGGACGGCCGCGCCTCGCTCTCCGAAAAGCAGCGCCTGCGCTCCGAGCGCGAGAAGGCGTTCCTGCATTACCGTTGGCCGCGCCTGTTCGTCGAGGGCGATCCGTACATGAGCTCGTGCCTTGACCCGCATGCCCCTTACTTCTTGCTGAACACCAGGTCGTAGCAGTCATTGCCCGGTTTTGCCGCTGGCTATAAGCAGAAAATATAGTGTACGGCTGCCAATCGCGGCGGCTGCATCCTGCTGTGCCGTGTGCCTGGGGTATAGTAGGAGGGCTGTTTATCGGCGCTGGCTTCTGCCGGCGTTTCGAATAAGGAATTAGACATGATTGAAATCGAACATCTGAACAAGACCTATGTGTCGTCCCAAGGTGAAGAGCACATTGCCCTTACCGACATCAACCTCGCCATCCAGGACGGCTCGATTTTCGGCATCATCGGCCAGTCGGGTGCCGGCAAATCAACCTTGGTGCGCTGCCTCAACCTGCTTGAGCGCCCCACGTCGGGTTCCATCACCATCGATGGGCGCGACATCACCGGTCTTTCCGGCAAGGACCTGCGCGAGTTCCGCAGCCAGGTGGGAATGATCTTCCAGAACTTCAGCCTGCTGCAGCAGCGCACGGTGCTCCGCAACGTCACCTTCCCGTTGGAGCTGCGCCACGCCGACAAGAAGGAAGCGGAAAAGCGCGCCCGCGAGCTTCTGGAGCTGGTCGGCCTGGCGGACAAGTGCGAGAAGTACCCCAGCCAGCTTTCCGGCGGCCAGCAGCAGCGCGTTGCCATTGCCCGCGCCCTGGCCAACAACCCCTCCATCATGCTGTGCGACGAGGCCACCAGCGCGCTCGACTCCATGACCACGCATTCCATCCTGAAGCTCCTCAAGGACATCAACAAGGAGCTCGGGGTAACCATCGTGCTCATCACGCATTCGCTTGCCGTCGCCGAGCTCGTCTGCGACAACATCGTCGTCATCGACGATGGGCGCATCGTGGAGGAGGGAAAGACCGAAGAGGTCTTCGCCAACCCGCAAAGCGACATTGCCCGCAAGCTGCTGGAAAAGAGGCTCTAGACCATGGAATACTTGCAGACGTTCTTCGACCAGTTCGGCGCCCTTTTGCTGCAGGGCACGTGGGACACCATCGTGATGAGCCTGGTGTCCACGTTCTTCGCCTACGTCATCGGCATCCCGCTGGGCGTGCTCCTGGTGCTCACCGACCCGAAGAAGGGCCTTTTGCCGCACCGTGCGGTGAACGCCGTGCTCGGTTGGATCGTGAACATCGGCCGTTCCATCCCGTTCATCATCCTGCTGGTTGCCCTTATCCCGTTCACCCGCATCGTAGTGGGCACTTCGCTGGGCGTTCCCGGCGCAGTGGTGCCGCTGGTGGTTGCCGCCGCTCCCTTCGTTGGGCGCATGGTTGAGCAGAGCCTGGCAGAAGTGGACGCCGGCTTGGTGGAAGCCGCCCAGAGCTTCGGCGCCTCTATCTGGCAGATCGTGCTGAAGGTGTACCTGTGGGAAAGCCTGCCTTCGCTGATCAGGGGCTTTTCCATCGT
>CAVFYB010000109.1:0-4050 GCA_963626845.1 Bacteroidaceae bacterium
CGCTAGTAGGCACGCGCAAACGGGTGTGATCCTGCAAATGGGAATAGGTTTTGTCGATACGATACAAACCAGAGTCCTCTCCCCGCAAAACAGAAAGACCCTCTGAGGCCTCCCTGTTGTACTGGGAGTATTCCCCATCCATTTTGTGGCAAACCGCATCATCGATCACAACAACAGAAAGCGCATTTACCCCCATATCCAGCGAGACCAGCAGCACCAGAGCAATAACTGAAACCTTGCTAAAGCGGCTACGTTTAGCAATGCCCCGAACTGAAGCGCAGTCATCAACATCAGAGCGTCCAGCCAACCACGAAACAACTAGCAGCCCCAAACATATGGCAACGAAGACACCGAAGCACACGGGTCTGCTGAAAAGGGAAAGGCAATCCGAAACGAACCCACCCTGAACCATACCCGCATCAACAAGGGCGGCGACACGCGTTTGCCCGTAAGGGTTGAATCCGCCCACTGCAAGACCAACGATACTGACAACAACAAGACAAGCCAGCACCCGCAAGACCTCTTTGCGGGTGGGCAAGCCCTTGCTCAGGGCATACGCCGCTGCGAAAACAAGGACAAATTCCACAACGAAGCTCCACCGGCAATAGTAATTGCTGCCATCAGTGAAACCAGTCCAAACCCTGTCCAGTGCGGAAACGAACATGCACAGCAATAGGGCGAACAACACTGATGCGAATGCGACCCTATCACGCTTGGTTGCCCTGCCTGTAAATAGAAGAAGCAGCACACCTGCCAGGGTCAGCACCCCGCAAAACAATTGCGGTCGCTGCCAATTGCTCTTGAAATTAAGCGGCAGAACAGCCGTGAAAAAGTCCCACGGCCAACAACGCGCTGCCTTAGAGGCCGACTCAAGAGCGCTCCCCTTGCCTGAAAGCAAGCCATATACCGAAGGGGCCAGGATAACGGCCGTCGCTGCAGCAACAAGCAACAACACCAACCCGAACTTGACCAGCTTGCGCACGAAGGCCTTCCAGGGGAATTTGCCGCCAGTGCTATTCGCCTGCAGCCAAAATTCCAGCACAAAAAAGAACAACGAAGCGATAACCGTCATGTAGCCCGTGTACCAGCAGCTCCAAATGGACACGGACAAGGCGGCAATAAAAAGCTTCATACGGCCATCGGTCACAAATCGATACACGCCCAAGGCAACCAACGGCACCAGGATTGGGGCATCGAGCCACATGATGTTCGTAGCCTGGATCAGATTGTACTGGCATAGCGCGTAGCAGATGGCGAGCGCCAACACCAGAGGTCGCCCAACGCTGGGCAGCCTGCGTCGAACGAATACCGCTAAAGCAATGCCGCATAAACCCGTACGCAGCATACGTACAAAGAAATAGAAGTCCTCGATATCGCCCTGAGGGAAGAGCACCAGCAGCAAATTCAACGGCGACGCCACATAGTAGCTGTAGGTGGCAAACATGTTGCCACCCAGCGATTTACCCGACGAATAGAGAAGGTCGGCTTCGCCTAAAAGAACGTTCTGGAACCAAGCCAGCAGATTGGCGTACTGGTAGGCAAGATCGTAGTCCTCTCCTAGCGGCCTGATATCGCCAAAAGGGTATTCACCAGCCAGAGCCAAGCAAACAGACAGAATCGCAACGGGAAACAAAGCGCATGCAGCATAGAACGCGGCCGAGCGAACCCCCTCGCTCAAAACTTGCACGTTGCGCATCCGCAATCCTCCCTAGCCGCCTTTGCTCTCGAATCATTGTAGCTTCTTCGCGGGAACAGCAGCCAAGCAGGCACGAACCTATATCATGAAGATGAGAAAACGCCTGCGACTGACATCGAAAGGAACCGTTGTGCCTGCGATATCTTTGCTTATACCCTGCTACAACGTGGAAAAGTATCTGCGCGAGTGCCTTGATTCGGTAATGGCGCAAACCTTCGCCGACTTCGAGGCAATCTGTATCAACGACGGGTCCACCGATGGCACACGCGGCATTATCCAGGAATATCTGGACGCCGACGCGCGCTTCCGCGTTATCGACAAGCCCAACTCGGGCTACGGCAATTCCATGAACCAGGGCATCGATGCAGCAACGGGCGAGTACATCGCCATCCTGGAATCGGACGACGCCTTCACGCCCGACGCACTGGAAACCCTTTACGGCATGGCACAACAGCACCAAGCGCAGATTGCCAAGGCCGACTTCTGGTTCTACTGGAGCAAGCCGCAGGAAAAGCTCGAACCCTGCAACATGATCCCCGAATCGCTGGAGGGCCGTATGGTAAACCCCCAGGAAGAGCACGCGCCGTTCTTCCTGAAGCCCAGCATCTGGTCGGGGATGTACCAGCGCTCGTTCCTGCAGGAAAACAACGTGCGCTTCCTGGAAACGCCCGGCGCCTCCTACCAAGACGCCGGCTTCGCCTTCAAGGCTTGGGCATCGTGCACACGCGCCGCGCTGAGTTCGCGGGAAATCTTGCGCTACCGCCAGGACAATGAAGCCTCTTCCATCAATTCGCCTGGCAAGGTGTACTGCGTATGCGACGAGTACGCCGAGATGGAACGCTGGCTTTCCGAGCGGCCCGAGCTTCACCAGAAGCTGGAAGGGGTGCTTGAGCGCATGAAATTCAGCAGCTACCTTTGGAACTACGACCGCCTTTCCCCCGAATTGCGCGCGGAATTCCTGAACCGCGCCGCCTCTGAGCTTGGCGCTGACCTGGAAGCAGGCCGCCTGGACCTCGCCCTCTTCGAGCCCTGGGCAGAGGCCGACCTGCGCGCACTGATAAAGAACCCGCAGGCATTCGCGAAATGCCGCACCGAATACGCCGCCCCCGGCAAGCTGAACACTTTCAAGCACTACTTCGCGCTTGGGGGCTTCCCGCTCATTTTCAAACTGTTGAAGAGCAAGGCGGCGAAGTAGATATGGCGAACGAACAGAACGTCTCGGCAGCGACAGCAGAAGCGGCCGGCCCAGAGGTTGCCCGCGCGCCGAAAGCACCAACCGCAAGCGCCCCCGCACCCACCATCACCCGAGCACCGGGAACACCCGAAACCCCGCAGTTTTCCGTGATCGTTCCCGTGTACAACGTGGAGGCCTACCTAGACGCCTGCCTGGATTCGCTGGAAGCCCAAACCAACGGAGACTTCGAAGCCGTGTGCGTAAACGATGGCACGCCCGATAACAGCCGCACCATCCTTGAGCGGCGACAACAGGATGATCCGCGCATCGTCATCGTAGACAAGCCCAATGGCGGCCTTTCCTCGGCGCGCAACGCCGGCCTGGACGCCGCCCGCGGCACCTACGTGTGCTTCCTGGACGCCGACGACCGCTTCACTCCCGACGCTTTGGAGCGAATGGCGCGCGCCTTCAGCGAAACAGCCGCCGACGTGGTCACCTTCGGAGGCTACTGCAACCCAGCAGAAGCGGCCACACCATGGATAAATCTGAAACTGAGTCCGCGCGACGTGGTGTACGACGGCTTCAAACCAGCGCTCATGTTCGAAGAGCAAAGCACCCCCTATATCCGCACCGCATGCAGCCGCGCGTTCCTGAACGGTAGCAATATCCGCTTCGAAGAGGCGCTCCCCTTCGGTGAAGACCAGGTGTTCTTCTTCGACATCTACCCCAACTCGAAGAAAACGGCCCTTATCGGCGACAAACTGTACGAGTACCGCATCGAGCGCGAAGGGTCGCTCACCTCGAAAACCAACGACGACCTTGAGGCGAAAAGCCGCAAGCACCTGCCCATGACCGACCGCATATTCACTGCCTGGAAGAAGCGCTTCGACCTGCAGGAATACAGCACCGAAATCGTTAGCTGGTCCATAGAGTTCGTGCTGTATGGGCTGTTCTGCTTGCCGGAACCCGTGCGCAGCGAGCTGCTTGCGGACTACAGCCGCGTGTTCCGCACGTTCTGGGGCGCGGGCAGCACCGAAGCGTTGCAGCTGAAGAAGAACGACCGCCGCCTGCTGGAGGTTGCCCTAGCCGGCAAGCCCGTAAGCAACCTCCAAGCCCTGCGCTTACGCCTTGGCTGGTTCCTAGAGAAGTACGGCGCAAAAGCCATCCTCGGCAAAGCCCT
>CAVFYB010000110.1:0-3934 GCA_963626845.1 Bacteroidaceae bacterium
CCGGGAATCTACGACCCCAACAGCGGCATCTGGCGCGACTACCTAAGCCCATTCCCCGTGTACGGTGCCGGCATGGTTGCCTGCGGCCTGCTACTGTACCCCATCAAAACGAAGCTAGAGGAAAAACTGGGCGGCGTATGGAAGCCCCTGCTGGCAAGTTTCATCGTGAACACCCTGGTGTGCGCCGTTATCGAGCTTATCCTAGGCCTTACCTCCAACCAACCGGTAAACGGCGTGTACCCGCTATGGGACTACAGCACTATGCCATTCAACTTCATGGGGCAGATATGCCTGCAGAACACAACGGCGTTCGGCGTGGTAGCCACGCTTATGACGTGGGCAGTTTGGCCTGCGCTGCAGCGCCTTTCCGCCAAGATGCCCAACGATGTGCGCAAAACCTTCTTCGTGGCGGTCGTGGTGTTCTACGCCTTCGTGGTTTGCCTGTATCTGCTCAAGCTGAACTAGCGGAACAGCAAGGTTTCGCGCCGAATCGGCTGGACGAATACGTATCTTCCATCGGTCGAACGTACATCAGCAGCCAGGCGAACATACCGCGAGCTCTTGGGGTCGAGCGCTGCTCGGCCCCTTTTGCGCCCTGCAATGAGCTACCCACCAAGAACGGCGGAGGCAAGCGCGAAACCGATGGCCGCCGCGCCGAGCGTTCCCGCATAGGTGGCAACAAGGTACAGAACGCCGATTCCCGCATCGCCCCGGCTGAAGCAATCCACCGCTTCGCAGTTCATGGTGGAAAGCGTGGAAAAGCCACCGAGGAAGCCCATGGTGAGCATCGTGAACACAAGGCTGTCCATCGCCGTTGCGCCCGCCAATGCGCAGCCGGCAACGGTGCACGCAACGATGTTGATGGCGAACGTGGGCCAAGGGAAGGGGCTTTGGCACTTCGGCTTCATGAACACCGAGGCCTTATGGCGCAAAAGGGCACCGAACGCCCCGCCTAAGCCAACGCATACAAGGGCAAGCAGATTCATCCCGCGTCCCTTTCCTGCGCGGCAGCATTGCGGCGCTTCCCCAGCCTATCGGCAACCAGCTTGCCCGCCCAGGCTGCCGCGAACGTGGTAAGCACCGTTACCGCCAGGTACAGCGCGAACAGCGCGAATCTCCCACCCTGAAGGAACGAAAGGCTTTCGGTTGAAAACGCAGAAATCGTGGTGAATGCGCCGATAAGGCCGACACCCATCGATTTCACTAGGGGCGACGGTAACTGGGTCCGCATCGCCACATACTCGTTGATTATCTCAAGGACAAAGCACCCGAAGATGTTCACTACCAGCGTTGCCAAGGGAAACCCGCCGCCTGCGGGCAAGAGCATTTCCAGCACATAGCGTAGTGATGCACCGATAAAGCCCATCACCATAACCAAGGGAGTAAGCGAATGGGGGTTGCGAAGAGCCTTGCCAACGGCATGCCAAGCTTTGCCATGCATAAACAACCCTCCTTCATCTTGAATACCGAACCGGAATTGCAACGGGGCCATTCCGGCTGAACAAGTATAGCGCCGTGGAAGAACCGGGTTGATGCAGCTGGCAGCAACCCGGCAACGAAGGTCGCTGATCGGTCGGCGGCTTGCTCGGCAGCAAACTCAGCACTGGGCCTGCGAACTGCAAGGCCGCCAAACCACCCAGCGCACCTCGTCATGACCCAGGCCATGCCGCGCCGCAAGCTACTGCGTGATATGTTGTAGCGAAGGCTTTTTCGAGAAAGGGATCGGGTTGGCTGCTGATTCTACGCATCGGTTCAGGGGCTTTGTTGCCGCCTTGGCTGTTTTCCTGTTGTGCGTGTTCGCGTTCGCCCCTCAAGCATGGGCCGATGAACCAACGGCACGGCCCTCCACCAATGGCGCGTTGGCGGTGCAGGGCAGCTCGCTCGTCGACGCGCAGGGCAACGCGGTGCAGCTGCGCGGCGTCAGCACCCATGGGCTTCAGTGGTTCCCCGAATACGTGAACAGGCCGCTCTTCCAGCAGCTTTCCTCCGAATGGAACGCCAACCTGGTGCGCCTGGCGTTCTACTCGGACTATTACTGCAGCGCAAATGCCGAGGACGCTGCCGCCATCATGGAAACACTGCGAACGGGCATCGACGCAGCCATCTCGGCCGACCAGTATGTGCTGGTGGACTGGCATACCCTGGAAGACAACGACCCCAACCAGCACGTAGACCAGGCCGTGGAGTTCTTCAGGCAGATCTCGTCTGAATACGCGCAGAGCCCCAACGTCATCTACGAGATCTGCAACGAGCCCAACGGCGAAACCACCTGGACGCAGATCCGCGAGTACGCGCAGAAGGTGATTCCCGTCATCCGGGCAAACGACCCCGACGCCGTCATCATCGTGGGAACCCCCACCTACGACCGCGACCTGATGGCCGCCGTGCGCAACCCCCTAAGCCAATACGACAACATCATGTACGCCTGCCACTTCTACGCAACGACCCACGGGCAGGACTTGCTGGGCGAGCTGAATCAGGCCCTGGAAGAGGGGCTGCCGGTGTTCATCACCGAGTGCGGCATCGCCGAGGCGAACGGCGGCGGCAAGGTCGACTTCAACTCGGCGGCGCAGTGGTTCAACTACCTCAACGAGCACAAGCTCAGCTATGCGGTTTGGAGCCTCTCCAACAAGGCGGAGACCTCCGCGCTCATCGCCTCGAACAGCAAGGCTACCGAGCACTTGGACAATAACGACCTGAGCCCCATCGGCACATGGGTGCGCTCGCTCTTGCAGGGGCAGGAACCTTCTGCCATCGCCTTGCCCGCTGTGGACAAGAACGGCTACCTGGTGAAAGGGAGCAGCGCGTGGGAGCGCCTTACCGAGGGCCTGGACCTTGCCCCTGAAGAGGCATGGCACCGATTCGCCTTCGGCGCGCTGATGCTGATTGCGCTGTCGCTGTTGGTGGGAACGGTCATGCGCTGCCGCACGAAGAGGGGCCATACCTACGAGGACCTGCTGCGGCTGGGCGACGACCCCAAGCCCAGCAAGGTGAACCCCAAGCGCGCCTTCGCCTGCCAGATGGTTATCCTGGCCAGCACGTTCTTCACACTGGTGTACCTGTGCTGGCGCGTGCTCTACTCCGTGCCCTACCAGTGGGGCTGGCTGGCGATTGCCTGCAACATCGTGCTGCTGGTGGTGGAGATACTGGGCTTCGTGGAGTCGCTGGTGCACTTCCGCGACGTGACGGGCATGCGCGCCCATCCGCTGCCCGAGTGCAGCCCCGACGAGTACCCAGATGTGGACATCTTCATCGCCACCTACAACGAGCCCGACTACCTGCTCACCAAGACCATCAACGGCTGCAAGCACCTGGAATACCCCGACACCTCCAAGGTGCACATCTGGCTGTGCGACGACAACCGCCGCCCCGAGATGCGCGCCCTGGCCGAGCGCATGGGCATCGGCTACTTCGACCGGCCGGACAACGAGGGAGCCAAGGCCGGCAACCTCAACGCCGCCATGGCCCGCACGAGCGCGCCGTACGTGGTGACGCTCGATGCCGACATGATCGTGCAGCGGGGCTTTCTGATGCAGACCATCCCCTACTTCATCGACTCGCAGCGCCGCAACGCCGGCCTACCCGCAAGCAAACAGGTCAAGCTCGGCCTGCTGCAGACGCCGCAGTGCTTCCACGACCCCGACGTGTTCCAGCACGGCCTGTACGCGGAGAACTGCATCCCCAACGAGCAGGACTACTTCTACCGCACCGTCGAGGTGGCGAAGACGGCAAGCAACAGCGTTATCTACGGTGGCTCGAACACCGTACTTGCCCGCGAGGCGCTGGAGGCCATCGGCGGCTTCTACACGGAGTCCATCACGGAAGACTTCGCCACGGGCTTACTCATCGAATCGGCCGGCTACGTGAGCCTGGCGCTGCCGCACCCGCTTGCCTCCGGCAGCACGCCGCACACGTTCGCCGAGCACATCCAGCA
>CAVFYB010000111.1:0-3782 GCA_963626845.1 Bacteroidaceae bacterium
AAGCGCAAATAGGAATGCCATACGGCCGCCCTTCCGTGCATTCGGGTTGCGTGCTAGAGCCTTGCGGCGACGCAGGGTCGAGATAAATGGTTGCCGATTACAGAACCCGGCTTATAGGCTCGCTCGCATTTTCAACGCCGTTCCTCAGAGCGGCGTTTCGTTTATGGAAGGCAAGGTGGCGCATGAAACGATGCTTGCTGGTGGGGGCCGCGCCCTCGGAACATACGGGGCTGGCCCATGTGCTGGAAACGCAGCGCTTCGACGCGGTGTACGCCGTCGACGGCGGGTACGCCGTGCTGCGCGAACGAGGCATCGTGCCTACCAAGGTATTCGGCGACTTCGACTCGCTGGGCTACGCGCCCGAGCACCCCTGCGTTGCGCGCTACGATTCCCACAAGGACTATACCGACATGGACCTGGCCATCCAGGACGCCGAGCTTTCCGGCTACGATGAGCTGGTGCTATGCGATGCGTTCGAAGGCAGGCTGGACCATACCCTGGGCAACCTCCAGCTGCTGGTGCAGGTTGCCGCGCGCGGGACGCGCATCTGGGGTGTGGGCGAGGACTTCGCCGTTGCGCCGCTGGTGGCTCCCGGGCCCTTCTCCTCGCTGTCTTTCGCCGAGGGCGCACAGGGCACCTGCTCGGTTATCAACCACAGCGATGTTGCCGTAGGGGTTACCGAAGAAGGCATGGAATACGGCATCGAAGACGGCACCACATTGAACCGTGCCCTGTGGGGCGTTTCGAACGAGCTGGTGGGAGCGCCTGCGTGCATCGGCCTGCGCGAGGGGTCGCTCTGGGTGCTGTTCCCGCTGACTGCCCTTTCGTTCGCTTCCTACCGCTAGCGCTTCGCCGTTGCATTCCGCCCCGCTCCGCCCGCTTCGGGCGCTTTTCGGCTCGCCCGCCAAGCTGGCAGCGGGGGCATTGTGCGCGGGAGTACAATGGGCACGACATACGGGGAGCTTTGCCGCCGCGTTGCGCGCTGCAAGGCTGAGAGGGGGCTTGGCCCCGACCCATGGAACCTGATATGGATAATGCCAACGAAGGGAGACTGCGATGACGCAGGATCGTCTTGTGACCCAAATCGACTATGCCCGTGCGGGCCAGATCACGCCCCAGATGGAGGCGGTGGCCGCCAAGGAGCACCGCACGCCCGAGGAAATCCGCGCCGGCGTTGCCAAGGGCTGCATCGCCATTCCCGCCAACATCCACCACACCGCATTGAGCCCCGAAGGCGTGGGCGAAGGGCTGCGCACCAAGGTGAACGTGAACCTGGGCATTTCCGGCGACCTCATGAACGAGGAAATGGAGCTCGAGAAGGTGCGCACCGCCATCGAGCTGGGCGCCGAGGGCATCATGGACCTTTCCAACCACGGCAAGACCCAGGCCTTCCGCACCAAGCTCATCGGCATGAGCCCGGCCATGATCGGCACCGTTCCCATGTACGACGCCATCGGCTACTTGGAAAAGCCCCTGGTAGGCATCAAGGCGAAGGACTTCCTGGACGTGGTGCGCCGCCATGCTGAAGACGGCGTCGACTTCGTCACCATCCATGCCGGCATCAACCGCCGCACCATCGAGAGCTTCAAGGAAACCGGCCGCCTGATGAACATCGTGAGCCGCGGCGGGTCGCTGCTGTTCGCCTGGATGGAGGCGACGGGCAGCGAGAACCCCTTCTACGAGTTCTACGACGAGCTGCTGGAGATCCTGCACGAGCACGACGTGACCATCAGCCTGGGCGACGCCATGCGCCCCGGCTGCAACTACGACGCCACCGACGCCGGCCAGATCTCCGAGCTTATCGAGCTGGGCAAGCTCACCAAGCGCGCCTGGGACGCCGGCGTGCAGGTTATGGTGGAAGGCCCCGGTCATATGGCGGTGGACGAGATCGCCGCGAACATGAAGTTCCAGAAGCGCCTGTGCCACAACGCGCCATTCTACGTATTGGGGCCCCTGGTTACCGACATCGCCCCTGGTTACGACCATATCACGGCAGCCATCGGCGGCACCATCGCCGCCACGGCCGGCGCCGACTTCCTGTGCTACGTGACGCCCGCCGAGCACCTGCGCCTGCCCGATGCGGCCGATGTGCGCGAGGGCCTGGTGGCCACCAAGATCGCCGCCCATGCCGCCGACATCGCCAAGGGCATCCCTCATGCGCGCGACGTGGACAACCGCATGAGCGATGCACGCCGCCGCATGGATTGGGAAGAGATGTTCAGCCTGGCCATCGACCCGGTGAAGCCGCGCGAGTACTTCGAGAGCGCGCCGCCTTCCACCGAGGGCACCTGCACCATGTGCGGCAAGATGTGCGCGGTTCGCACAGTGAACACCATCATGGACGGCCTGACCATCGACCTGGGCGAGGAAATGGCGGAAAAGTAGTCCGCCGCCCGAAGCTGTTTCGTTGAAAGGGGAGGCCGCCATGAGGTGCGCGCTTACCATTGCCGGTTCCGACTCCAGTGGTGGGGCGGGCATCCAAGCCGACATCAAGACCATGAGCGCCCTGGGCGTGTACGCCGAAAGCGTGATAACGGCCCTTACCGCCCAGAACACGCTGGGCGTCGACGGCGTGGTTGCCACCGAGCCCGACTTCATCCGCCTGCAGATGGATTCCGTGTTCAGCGACATCCGCCCCGATGCCGTGAAGATCGGCATGCTGCCCACGGCCAGTGCGGTGCATGCGGTGGCGGAAGGCCTGCGCGCGTGGGATGCGCCCTTCGTGGTGGTGGACCCGGTTATGGTGGCTACCAGCGGTGCGGCCCTTTCGGAAGGCGGTGCGGTTGCGGCGCTTGATGAGCTGTTGCCCCTGGCACACGTGGCAACCCCCAACATCCCCGAGGCCGAAGTGCTCTCGGGCATGCGCATCGAATCGCGCGAGGAAATGCTGCAGGCTGCGTACAAGATATTGCAGGAAAAGGGCTGTGCTGCCGTGTTGGTGAAGGGCGGTCACCTGGCGGGCACCGCCAGCGATGTGCTGGTGCAGCGCGATGGGGCAGAAGTTCAGGAAACCTGGTACGAGTCCGAGCGCATAGAAACTCAGAATACCCACGGGACCGGCTGCACGCTCTCTTCGGCCATCGCAGCGTACCTGGCAAAGGGCGAAAGCCTGCAACAAGCGGTTGAGCTGGCCAAACGTTACCTTACCCAAGCCATCCGCCAGAACCCCGGTTTAGGCCGCGGGCACGGGCCGGTGAACCATCTGGTTGAAGCCTAGTTAGTCGAATCTGTCCGCGCCGGAGGGCAGCTGCCCGCCTGCTCCCGCCGGGACCCGCGCACCTCGGCGCTCGCCTGCGCTCGATTCGGCTTCCGAGCAGGCGCGAAGGGGCGGCGCGGAGAATCAGCTTGACGCATGGTTCGCCGCATCCCCGCATTCACGATCAAGTACTTGGGGCGCCGCCTTGAAGGCGCCCGCTCGAAAGCCGCGCTCCGGGAGAGCACCTCGGCGCACGGGTCCCGGCGGGAGCGGACGCGCCCTCATCAGCCCCGAAAACGCAGCGACGGAGGGCGGGGCGGTGCCGCGAGGGGTTCTCTGAACGCCGTTCCTGAAGGATTCGCGAAGCGAATCTCCTTTTAATGCATGAAGCAGTGCAGCGCATGCAGGGGCGCTCGCGCAGCGAGCGCCCCAAACAGCGGAACGGGAACCCCCGAGTGGCGCTGCCCTGCCCTCTGTCGCGGGCGGGTAGGGTTTTACTCCTGCACCTTCAGTGCCAAGGCCAGGGGGACACGCTTGATGCGGCGGGTGTGCAGGAAGGCGACCACGGCGTAGGTGGCAAGGCCCA
>CAVFYB010000112.1:0-3650 GCA_963626845.1 Bacteroidaceae bacterium
GCATCCATGGAGCTGTCGCCGGTGGAGCCGGCGCCCACGATGGTGTGCAGCTCGTCGATGAACAGGATGATCTGCCCATCGGACTGCTTCACTTCGCGCAGCACCGCCTTCAGGCGATCCTCGAACTCACCGCGGTACTTCGCGCCGGCGAGCATTGCCGGAAGGTCCAGCGCGATAAGCTCGCGGTCCTTCAGGCTGGAAGGCACGTCGCCCGCGACGATGCGCTGGGCCAGGCCCTCTACGATGGCCGTCTTGCCAACGCCGGGCTCGCCGATGAGCACCGGGTTGTTCTTGGTGCGGCGGGAAAGCACCTGAACCGTGCGGCGGATCTCCTCAGAGCGGCCGATAACCGGGTCGAGCTTTCCCTCGCGGGCAGCCTTGGTAAGGTTGTTGCCGTACTGCTCCAACACCTCGAACTCGGTCTTCGACTGGGCGTCGGTTACGCGCGTGTCGCCGCGCAGCTCCTCGTAGGCTTCTTCGATGTTCTTGCGGTTCACACCGGCATCGTTCAGGATGCGCCCGGCGCTGCCCTTGTCTTCGGCCAGGGCGATGAGCAGGTGCTCGGTGGTGATGTAGTTGTCGCCCAGCTTGTCGGCGATCTTCTCGGCGTTGTTCATCAGCGCGTCGAACTCGCGCGAGGGGGCAACCATGCCCATGAAGGTCTGACCGCTCACCTTGGGCTGGCGGGCCACCTCTTCCTCCGTGCGCGTCTTCAGCATGGCCGGGTCGGCGCCGATGCGCGTGATGATGGCCTTGAGGTTGTTCTCATCGGCCGAGAGAACCGCATCCAGCAAATGGAGCGGCTCGGTGGTACCCGCCTCGTGCTTGGAGGCGATGTCCATGGCGTTCTTGAAGGCCTCCTGGGCCGTCACCGCCAGTTTCTCTATCCACATATGCTTCTCCTTTCTTTCGCTTCGGGCGAAAGAAACGGGTTGGCGCCGCGTCGGGCACGGGACCCGAGCGCCAGGCGAACCCCTCGTTCGCCCGATGCGCCAACCGTTGTTTCCTCCTTGGTTGCGGCCGGTGCTACACCAACCGCTTCAAAACTATCGCGTTCGTTTCGCTTACCAGCGAGTTCACGCTTTCGCGGGTTTCCAGCTCGTGCACGCGGTCGGCGAGCTTGCGCACGCGCCTATGCAGCGCGTCTATCTCGTCGTCGCGCTCGTCCAGGCGTCCCTTCAGGTCCAGGATGCGGATAACCCCGGCAAGGTTGATGCCCTCGTCGGTGAGCTCGTTGATAAGCTGCAGGCGCTCGATGTCGGCCTGCGAGTACATGCGCGTGTTTCCGCGCGTGCGCTGGGGCGAGACCAGGCCCTTCTGCTCATAGATGCGCAGGGTCTGGGGGTGAACGCCGGCAAGCTCCGCTGCCACGCTGATCATGTACAGCGGCCGGTCCTTGTCCTCTATTGCCATGACCTCACCTCTTCATCGGTCGCCTCTTGGAAATCCTCGAGCGCCTTCCTCTGCGCATCGTTGAGCTTCTGGGGAACGACGATGTTCACGGTCAGCAGCAGGTTGCCGTTGCCCGTCTCGTCGCGGCCCAGCTTCGGCGCGCCTTTCCCGCGCACCGTGAGGATCTGCCCATCGACGGTGCCGGCCGGCACCTTCAGGCGCACCTTCGTGCCATCGGGGGCGGGAACCGTAACCGTGGCACCCAGCGCCGCCTCGGGAAAGGATAGCGGCAAGTCCATGAGCACATCGGCTTTCTTGCGGGTATACAACGGGTGGCTTGCGATCTTGATGTTCACCAGCAAGTCGCCATCGGGGCCCCCGTTTTGGCCCTGGCCGCCTTTTCCCTTGATGCGGATGCGGCCGCCGTCCACCGCGCCTGCGGGGATCTTGATGTTGAGCGTTTCCTTTTCGGCGGTGCCGCCGCGCCCGATGCGAATGCGCTTCTCGCACCCGTTGAAGGCGTCTTCGAAGCTCACCGTCATGGACACCTCTTTATCGGCACCCTTGTGCGGACGGGGCTGGCTGCCGCCGAAGTCCCATTCGGATCCATGGACACCCGTGCCGTTGCGCAGGCTTTCCAAGATGTCCGCCCAGCTGCCGAAGCCCGATGCGCCGCCAAAGCCGCCGCCGGCAAACGGGTTAGCGCCCCCTGCGAAGGGGTTGCCGCCGCCATAGGGGATCTGATTGGCGTTGGCGGTGCCGAACTGGTCGTACATCTGGCGCTTCTTCTCGTCGGAAAGCACCTCGTACGCCTCGTTGATCTCCTTGAACTTGGCCTCGTCGCCGCCGGCATCGGGGTGATGGGTGCGTGCAAGCTTGCGGAACGCCTTCTTGATGGTATCTGCATCGGCGTCGCGTGGAACGCCCAGCGTCTTGTAGTAGTCGGGAGTTGTCGCCATTCGCTCCACCTTCTTCCTGTTGTCTTCCTGTGGGAAACAGGCGCGGTCCCAAGCTTCGGACCGGCGCTACGTCTAGGCCGAATAGCCGGGGCGGCCGCGCCCGTTTCCCCTTTCAATCCACCGGGCAGCCAACGCTCCCGGTACAGCAAGGGCGGACAATCTGATCGCCCGCCCTTGCCTCTTCTTTATTCTTCCTCGGCCTTTTCGCGCTTGGGGCCGCCGACCGTTACGGTGACCATCGCCGCGCGGATAACCTTGTTGCCCATGCGGTAGCCCTTCTGGTAAACCTCGGCAACCGTTTCATCGGGAACGCTTGCGTCGTCTACCGTGGCAACCGCCTGGCACTCGATGGCGTCGAAGGCCTCGCCCTTCGGGTCGATGATCTCGACGCCTTCCTTCTTCAGCACCTCGCCGAGCTTGGTGTGCACGGCCTTCACGCCGCCAAGCAGGCCCTCTTCGCCATTGCCCTCGGCGTAGGAGATGCTGCGCTCGAAGTCGTCGATCACCGGGAGCAGCCCTTCCACCAGCTTTTCGGTAGCGCGGAGCTTTTCCTCTTCGCGCTGCTCGTTCATGCGGCGGCGGTACGTGTCCCATTCGGCGTGGAGTCTCAGGTACTTGTCCCGCCAGGCATCGGCCTGGGAAAGCGCAGCCTCGAGCGGATCCTCCTCGGCGGCAGCCTCTTCGGTTGCCTCCTCGTCCATCACTTCGGCCTCTACTTCCTCAGGCGCGGTTTCGGCCTTGGCCTCTTCCGCTTCCTGGCGTACCTCGTCGTTCTCTGGCGCGGCCATGACTACTTGTCCTTCTTCTCGTCGTCGTCGACAACCTCGAAGTCTGCCTCGATGGTGTCGTCGTCGGCGGGCTGCTGGGCCTGGCCGGCTGCAGCACCGGCACCGGCCTGGGCTGCGTCGCCGCTGGCGTAGACAACCTCTGCCAGCTTGTAGCCAGCCTGCTGCATTGCCTCGATGGCGGCCTTGATGGCCTCCACGTCGGTACCCTCAAGAGCGCTCTTGCCCTGGGCGATTGCGCTTTCGGCC
Organism: Bacteroidaceae bacterium; assembly: GCA_963626845.1. Classification (GTDB taxonomy): domain Bacteria; phylum Actinomycetota; class Coriobacteriia; order Coriobacteriales; family Eggerthellaceae; genus Anaerotardibacter. The sequence continues at coordinate 3,386 of CAVFYB010000112.1, forward strand.
TGCTGCTTCACTTCGTTGCTCACCTTGTCGCCGACCTCGGCCAGGGTGGTCTCGGTAGCGTTGATCAGGGAGTCGCAGTTGTTGCGGACCTCAACCTCTTCCTTGCGGACCTTGTCTTCCTCGGCGTGTGCCTCGGCGTCCTTCACCATGCGATCGACTTCATCGTCGGTAAGGGCGGTGGAGCCGGAGATGGTGATCTGCTGCTGCTTACCGGTGCCCAGGTCCTTAGCGGAAACGTTCACGATGCCGTTGGCGTCGATGTCGA
>CAVFYB010000113.1:0-3641 GCA_963626845.1 Bacteroidaceae bacterium
GTTTTCTAATAGAGCGAAAACAACGCCAAACGAAATGGAGCCCCTGATGGGGCTCCATTTTTATGCTCTAAAGCGGTTGAGGGCTGCGGTGCGCAGCATGCAGGCTGAACGATGTGCCCCGCAAAGGAAAACAGCCCAGGCTGCACGCCCCTACTTGTTCTCGATCTGACCGATATTCTTAAGCTCGATGGAGATGAGCCCGTTTGGCATGCTGGCAAACTCGATGAAATCCGAGTTGTGGGCATACTCGGAAGGGAATGTGATCTCAATGCCGGTATCGGTGCGGATCTTATGGCTGCGGGCAATCCGCTCGGCCGCCTTCTTGTCCACCCGCACCCGTTCGGGAATACGTTCCTCTTCCGCAGCCTTGACGAAGCGCTCCTGCAGTGGCTCGTCCTCGAACACCTCTTCGGCAAGTTCCTGAGGGGAAATGCCAGTGCCCTCTTCCGCGACTTCGGCAACATAGGCCTTTGCGCGCGAAAGTGCCACAGCACTGTTCGCCCCGTATTCAACGGCAACCTCTTCAACGATATCGGTTATCTCGTCAATCACTTCCTTGCTCGAAGCCTCTATGGAGCATTGCAAAAGGCCGTCAGGGATCAAATAGGTATCTTGACCGGCAATGGACCGTAGCTTGTCCTGGAACGCAACCTCGAGCGTACGCGCATCGATGATGGCAAAGGAAGCAATTTTCTGGGAGGGGTTCGGCATTATGGCATGGTGGCGCTCGATGGCGTTCATCGGCATTCCATCCTCGCCGTAGCCCACCGAATGAATGTAGGCTTGCTTGCTTTCCAGAAGGAAAAGGCCGAAATAACGGCTAACCCGACCATCGAACGAAGCGGCAATCTCTTCTTCACTCGTGCTGCCAGCTTCCAGCTTGGCCTCTTCCTCGAAGTCGACTACCAAAAGGTCGGTAGAGTCAGATCTCTCCATACGCCCAAGCTCGTCGGCGATGAACTCAGCGATCTGAACGGAAAGCCCAATAAAATCGCGCTCCCCGCGGAAATACGCCCGCAGCTCGGGGGCAAAGGTGCTCTCCTCGGAAAACTCACCTCGCTTGTTATCGAGATGGGTAAGGCATTTTCTAGCCTGCTTCATCACGTACGACTTGATCTGACGGCTCTCAAGGTCGAGCTCTGCCTGCGAAAAAACATTGACGCAGGAAGTGAAGTCGAAGACATGCAGAACAGCGTGATTGATGCGAAGCATTCCATTCCTTTCCCTTTGAAAAGCATCTAGGAACATACCATCAAAGCAGAGCGGTCACAAAGCCGCGTACGTCAACTTGCCTAGATGAATAGCGGCAAATGGCTGAGTTTCCGCTGCAACGAGCTTCCCAGCAGATTAACGGGAATACGCCGAGTGATATAATCCTTCAACTGATAGACCAACCTAGGGCAGCCGATCGGCTGCATCGCAAGGAGCATGCATTAGATGGGTTGCACGGTTATCGGCTGCGGCAAAGCACTGCCGGAGCTCTCGGTAAAGAACAACGACTTCCTGGACCTGGTAGATACCAGCGATGAATGGATAACGAAACGCACCGGCATCAAGTCGCGACGCATCTCCACCACCGAGACCAATGTCGACTTGGCCGAAGCCGCCGCCCGCCGCGCGCTGGGCTGGGAGCCGGGAACCAACGAAGGCTCCATCCAGGCGGAATCCATCGATCTAATTATCTACTCAACGGTTTCCCCCGACTCCATCGTGCCATCCTGCTCTGCCCTTCTGCGCAAGCGCCTGGGCCTGAAAAACGCAGCAACGTTCGACCTGAACGCTGCCTGCACCGGCTTCGTCTACGGCATGACGGTTGCCGAGGCGATGCTTGCCGCCTCTTCCGCACCAGGAATCGGCAGCTGCACGCGCAACAACTTCAAACGAGCACTGGTTATCGGTTCAGAGCGCATCAGCCGCATTACCAATTGGGAAGACCGCTCCACCTGCATCCTCTTGGGCGATGGAGCCGGCGCAGCTATCATTGAATGGGACGATGCAAAACCGGGAATCCTGGCCACGTATATCGTGAATGACACCGACCACGACAATGCACTTACCTGCCCCATGTCCTTCGACGCAAAACAGCCGTTCACGAAAGACGGCTTCTCTCAGGAAAGCTGGGATGGACAAGATCCGAGCCTTTCCGCAATCGACGAGGAAATCGGCATCGCAGAGGCGGTGCAGGACGGTCGAGCGCGCCAGCTTCTGTATATGCACGGGCAGAAGGTGTTTAAATTCGCCGCCATGGCAATGGGCCGTGCCATTGAGACAGTGTGCAAACGCGCAGGTATCCAGCCCGACGATGTGAAGTGCATCATCCCCCATCAGGCAAACGAGCGAATCATCAAATACGCTGCGAAACGCTGCGGGCTGTCTCTCGATCATTTCCAGGTCTCCATCGCAGAACGAGGCAACTCTTCTTCGGCCTGCGTGCCGATGGCACTGGCCGATGCCTACGAGAACGGAAGCATCGAACCTGGAGACAAGGTTATCTTGGTGGCTTTCGGCGGCGGCTTCACCAGCGGCGCTGTCCTTTTCGAGGCATAGCCAAAGACCCAAAGCGCCGCCCTCAAACAACATCAAGACAGTATTCCTGATTAAAACGAAAAAAGGCGGCCCCAAGGCCGCCCTTCTACATACGCCGAGCCCTCCTTGCACAAGGAAAGTTCGACGCTTACGCTTCTGGTGGAGGCGCGGAGAATCGAACTCCGGTCCATACTAAATCATCGACGAGGCTCTACAAGCTTATTCAATGTTCGAGCTTCGGACGCCCAAGACCCATTGACAGGTCCGATAAGCGTCCTAGCGGGTTTGGTCTTAGCCTTGCGCATACCAGCTACATCGCAAGGAGCATTCCCCTGAAAATGATAACGGCAACAAGCGCGGAGAAAGAGCTTGCGCCGTCACGCTGCATTTAAATTAAGCAGCGAGGGCCAGCTGGCCCTGAGTGTTGTTTTTGCCAATTAACTTGACGGTACCCCTGTTTAACGTGGCGAGGAGACCACGACCTGCTCCTCGGGTCCGACTTACCATGTCGAAACCAGTCGCCCCCAAATGGGATATTGCATTGTAAATGTGCCGCAAAAATACTGGACCCCATTCTAACCGCTGTGGCATTCCTGTCAAAGGCAGCGGACCAGACGGCAGACAGGCCATAGAACGCGACGAATTAATATCCGGTCAGATGGCACCGTTGGGAACAACTCCACCGCTCAAAGCTTTATGCTAGGGGAAGTCAACCGAAAGGAAATCATGGATCAGACAGTTATCGGCCTTTCCCGCCGCACCTTCCTTAAAGCAAGCGGTATCTCTGCGCTGGGCCTTGGCCTTATGCTTTCCGGATGCAGCTCCAACGGCTCCGAGAAGAGTTCGAACAACAGCAAGGCAAGCACCGAGGACATGAGCTACGACGACATCAGCTTCGACCTGATCAAGAAGGCCGAAGAGGTCTTGAAAGACGTAACCATCACCACGCCGCTAGTACCCATCTCTCTTCCTCTCAGTAACGCCCAGGTGTACCTGAAGATGGAGAACCTTCAGCACACCGGCGTTTTCAAGCTACGTGGCGCTTACTTCAAGATGAGCACGCTCACCGACGAGCAGAAGAAGCTCGGCGTGGTAACCTGCTCGGCCGGCAACCA
>CAVFYB010000114.1:0-3619 GCA_963626845.1 Bacteroidaceae bacterium
GACAAAACCTATTCCCATTTGCAGGATCACACCCGTTTGCGCGTGCCTACTAGCGAAAGCCTTGCTCTGGGGTATATGCCGCTTAGCTCGTATCTGTCCACAAGCGACACATCGGTATTGCGCTTCATGGGCAATATGGGCTATATGTCACGTCAGACCGATGCGGCGGGCGTGATCCAGGGAACCTATCCTTCGGCTATTCTGCCTTCCGATTCATTGCTCGGCCTGCGCTATGTTGCTACAGGTGATGCGATTTACGGCTATCAGGAAACGGGACTGGAGTCGGGCGACCGCACGGGCGGCGCGGATGCTGATACGCACTATTGGTACAAGAACAACAATTCCTTTCCGCTTGCCTTTGGCGTGAGTGCTGGGGCTACTGCCTCCATCGGTGAGCAATCGGATGCGTTCACGTATCAAAACAAGCTGTTCCAAGCGTTGTTTGGGACGAATGCGCAGATCTACGAAACCCTGGACTCTACCAAGGTTTCTTCCGACGATTCGGGAATACGCTGGACGGCAGACCAGGCCTCATCAAGCGATCTGTGCTACGTCGAGATCCGTTCTACACAGAACTACGAGAAGTACTTCTGGAGCGGCTTTGCGCTGAGCATAGGCGACAATGCGGTTGCGGGAGGCTATTACCGATCGTTTTCCCAGGGCATCGTGCCTGTTGGCAGCGTTACTGCTGGCGAGGAGATTGCCCTTACCGGCCCTGCCGAGATCGGCTCCGATGAAAATATGACCCTGTATTTGGTGGAGGCGAACAAGGAGCTGCTGGACTCCTTCACCGAGCAAGCCAATGCCAAGGCGGCCACCTTCAACGAATTCCGCGATGGGTTTATCTCTGCCAGCTATACCGCCTCGACGGAAGATGCTTACTTGTTCATGAGCATTCCCTATGATGCCGGTTGGACGGTGAAGGTGAACAGCCAAGAGGTTCAGCCCGAGCTGGTGGGTGACTGCCTTATGGCTATCCCGGTGTCCGAGGGCGAGAACAGCATTGAGCTTTCCTACTGCTCGCCGCTGCTCGTGCAGGGCGCGGTGGTTTCCGGATTGACCTGGGCGGGCATTATCGCTTTCATCGCTGTACGGGCGGCTCGTCGTAGGCGTGCAGCCAAGTAGAACTGCGCTATCGTCCCGGGCGTGTATCATGGGATTCGTGACTGAACGTACGGAAGGGGCGTGCTTGCGTTGAATCGCAGGGTAAAGGGTGGAGCGGCCGAAGCGGCGACGTCGGTGTTCACTGGCGGGGCCTCTGCGCAGGGCGAAACGGGCGCACGGGCGGCTGGCTCTGGCTGCACCGAGGACGCCCCCTTCTTCTCTATCGTTATGCCCATGTACGGGTCCGAGGCGTACATCGCCGACGCCTTCTTCGATGTGCAGAATCAGGTCTGCCAGGATTGGGAGCTCATCGTGGTAGACGATGCTTCGCCCGATGGCAGCCGTGCCATCGTTGAACGTTTTGCCGCTGACGACCCCCGTATTCGCCTGGAAACGCATGCGCAGAACCGTGGCCTTTCCGCTGCGCGCAATACAGGCTTGGCTGCGGCCCGCGGGGAATACGTGTGGTTCCCCGATCCGGATGATCGCTACGACTTCACTTTATTGCAAAGCGTGCGCAGTTCGCTTGCCCAGCAGGAAGCCCCGGTGGTCATGTTCGGCCATGTGGACGAGTTCTACGTTGCCGGTAATTTTCATAATGCCATTGAGTATCCGCTGGAGACGCACCACTGCGGGCGCGCCAAGCTGCGCTCCCATGTGCTCGAATTCGAGAAGGGCACGCATTACGGCTACGCTTGGAATAAGGTGTACCAGCGCTCCTACCTGCAAAAAGGCGGCTTCCTTTTCGCTGACGACCTTCCGCTTATCGAAGACATCGAGTTCAACATCCGCGTGTTCCAAGAACTTCCTGCGCTCAATGTGGTGGGCCAGCCCCTGTATCGCTATGCCAAGCGCGAACAGGCTAACCTTACCAACAAGTTCGTCTCCCGCTACTATGAGGTGCACCGCATGCGTATCGAGCTGCTGCGCAACCAGCTGGAATCGTGGGGCCTGCTCGACGATGAGGCCAGGGCAACGCTTGGCTCCCTGTATGCTCGCTACATCCTTTCCGCGTTGGAGCGCAATCGGCAGAAGGAAAGCGGCATGTCGGCGGTGCAGCAGCGCGAATGGCTGCAGGATGTGTTCGCCGACCCGCTGTTCGGCGAGCTGATCCCCCTGGCCCAGGCCGATAGCCGTGCTCTAAGCGTGTGCTTGAAACCGCTGCAGCAGCGTAATGCTTCCAAGTGCTTGGCCTTGGGCGGCTTGATCCATGCTGCAAAAAACGGCGCTCTGCGTAATGTCTTCCAAAAACTGAAGGCTGGTAGGTAGGGCAACGGGCATTCAACGGCTTCGCTCTGCCGCTTCGCTGGCCGCCGTTGGGGCTATTATGTCAGGAAGCGTCTAAGGAAGGGGAGCCGCCAAAGTGGATTTGTCCATTATCGTGCCGTGCTATAACGAGGAAGCGAATCTGCCGCTGCTGTTCAGCGCGGTGGACAACGCGTTTTCTGGCCAGGGCATCGCTTTCGAACTGGTCTTGGTGAACGACGGCAGCTCCGACGGCACCTCGCGCGTCCTGCACGAGCTTCCGGTTCCCTCAACCTGCCAGCGGTCGGTAGTGGTTGATTTCTCGCGCAACTTCGGCAAGGAATCGGCCTTGCTTGCGGGCCTTCAGCACGTAGAGGGCGACTGCGTGGCCATCATGGATGCCGACTTGCAGCAGCCGCCTGCCACCCTGCTGGAGATGTATCGCATGCTGCAGGCTAACCCTCAGGCCGATTGCGTTGCAGCCTACCAGGAGCATCGCAGGGAAGGCGCTTTGCTGCGTTTCTTCAAGACTTCGTTCTACAAGGTATTCGATGCCACCTCGAAGCTTGATATTCCGCCAGATGCTTCTGACTTCCGCGTGTTCCGCAGCAGCGTTGCCCAAGCGCTTTCCTCTATGCCCGAAAGCTTCCGCTTCTCGAAGGGAATGTTCGCTTGGGTGGGTTATGAAACTTTGTCGTTCCCCTATACGCCGGCGCAGCGTGCGCAGGGCGAAAGCAAGTGGTCGTTCCGCAAACTGCTGAGCTATGGCTTGGGTGGAGTGCTCTCGTTCACCACCTTCCCGCTGAAGATAGCCACACTGGTGGGCGCGCTTGCCACTCTTGCGGGCCTGTTGCTGCTTATCGAGGTCATCGTTGAGTCGGTGGTGAATCCGGCCGTGCCCTCGGGCTACCCAACGCTCATGTGCGTCATGCTTATCCTGGGCGGGCTCATTTTGGGAACGCTGGGCATTATCGGCGAGTACATCGCGCGCATCTACATCGAAACCAAGCACCGCCCCGCCTACATCGCCAAATCAGTAGAAGTCCGCAAGCCGTAGCGTATCGCTTGTGGCCTAGGCTCTAAACTGCCTGGTCTGGGGCTCCTCCACAAATCAAGAAGCGCCGTTGCGATGGGTCGCAACGGCGCTTCTGTTCTGGGGTTATGCTCGGCGGTTTTCGTTTTCCTTAGCTGGCCTTATAGGGGTACTTCTCTATAAGCTCCTGCACGGTGACGAAGCTGTAGCCCTCTGCCTTCAGCTTGGGCAGTGCCT
>CAVFYB010000115.1:0-3442 GCA_963626845.1 Bacteroidaceae bacterium
CGCCCCAAAGTGGAAACATATCGGCTGCCGACGGAATCGCCGCCATGCGAAACCCACCGCAAACGAAAGCGCGCCCCGGGCCTCGCTCCCCCACGGAGCCGAACCCGAAGCGCGCCGAGCAGCGTTACAAGCGGCGAGTGCCATTAGGCGTACTTCACCATCACCATGTTCATCTTGTTGGCCACGGTCTCGCACTGGTCCACGCAATCCTCCATGGAGCTGAACAGGCGCGTCCACACCATGACGCGCACCGGGTGCTCGCGCTCGGCGGTGTAGAGCTCGCGGATGATGCGCAGGAACATCTTGTCTGCCTCGTCCTCGATATCGTTCACGCGCACGATAAGCTCTTTGAACTTGTCGGACTTCTTACAGTTGCGGAAGTCGGCCATCGCGTCGGATAAGGCCTCGCATGCGCGCACGATGAGCTTGGCGAACTTCTTCGCGTCGTCGTGCATGTAGTGGATGTCGAACATGTAGAAGCTCTGCACGATTTCCTCGGTCATGTCGATGAGCTCGTCAAGGCTCTCGGCGATGGCGATGATGTCCTCGCGGTCGAGCGGGGTGACGAAATCGGGAAGCAGGGCCTCGAACACGCTATGGCAGATGCCGTCGGCTTCGCGCTCGATAGCATGGGCGCGGCCAAGGTCGGCCTCCAGGTCCGATGCGGAAGAGAAGCCGTTCACCACGTCTTTGAGCAGCTTGGCCTCCTTCACTGCCAAGGCAGCCTGCGCATCGAATGCGTCGTAGTAGTCGAATTTCTTCTTCTTGTTCTTCTTCTTTCCAATGCCTGCCATAACCCCTCCATTTCGGTTCCCGCGCCCAAAGCGTATGCGCGGCAGCTTCGTACGGTAGCGCCCCATCCAACGATCGGGCGGAAATTCCCTGCGTTAACAGTAATAGGCGAAAACCCGCTTTTGCTCGTCGGCGATGGTTGTAAGCGAATTGTGACCCGGCAGCACCAAGGTGTCGCCCGGCAGTTGGGACAGCCTGCGCAGCGAGGCGCGCATCTGCTTGTCGTTGCCGCCCTCGAAATCGGTTCGGCCGATGGAGCCGCAGAAGAGCGTATCGCCCGAGATGAGCACGTTGGCCCCATCGAGGTACTTCCCCGCATCCGATTCCAAGAACAGGCAGATGCCGCCCGGGGTGTGCCCCGGCGTGCCGATGACGCGCCAGACCATGTTGCCCAGCCGGAGCTTGCCGCCATCATTGAGCAGGGTATCAACCTTGCACGATTTCGTAGGCGGGAATCCGCCAGCGGGCTGATTTTCGATAATCGGCGCATCGACGGCGGAAGCGTATACCGGTGCACCGGTTTTCTGCTTCAGGTCGTACAGGGCGCTGGTGTGGTCGGCGTGATGATGGGTGACCACGATGGCATCGAGCTTCTTGCCGCCAAGCGCAGCGATGATGGCATCGGCGCTGTGCGAAGGGTCCACCACGAACGTGGCCGCATCGTCGGAGACGATGTACGTGTTGTTCTCTATCGGGCCGAGCACCAAGAAGCTGATGTCGACGGCGGCGCCCGTCACCTTGTACGTGCGCCCTTCCCTTTTCACTGAGACTTTCATGCTGTTCGCCTTTCGTTATCGCTTGGAAGACGTGGTGCCCGGCATCATGCGGCGCGCGTCGAACACGCCTTCAACCCCGCGGATGCGCGAGAGGATACGGTCGATTGCCGCCGTGTCGGATATCTGGAACAGGAAGCGCATCTCCACCATGCCGTCGCGGTGCGTGGTGGTGTTCACGGAAAGCACGTTCGCGCCCTGATCGGCCAGCACTGAGGCAACGTCGATGAGCAGGTTCAATCGGTCGAGCGCCTCGACGAAGATCTCCACGTTGAAGGAGGTGTCGCCCGAGGGGCCGTCCTTCTCCCAGAACACCTCGATGATGCGCTCGGGATGCTGCTTCAGCTCGGCGGCGTTGGGGCAGTCGTCGCGGTGCACCGAAACGCCGCGGCCGCGGGTGACGAAGCCCACGATCTTGTCGCCGGGAACCGGATTGCAGCAGCGCGAGATACGCACCAGCACATCGTCGATGCCGCGAACCACCACACCATTGGATGAATGCGTCTCGTGCTTCTTCGGGCGCTTCACGCTGGTGATCATGGGCGGCATCTTGCCGGTAGAGGAAGCCGACATGCCGATGTTGGGCTTAGAGGCTTCCTCGGTACCCGTGTCCACCAGGATCTTCAGCATGCGGTTGGCCACATGGGTGGCGTTTTCCTTGCCGGTGCCGATGTTCACCAGCATGTCGTCGGATTCCTTGTAGCCCATCGATTCGGCCACCTCACGGATGGCTCGGGTGCTGCGGGCATTCGAGATGCCCAGACCGTGCTTGCGCATTTCCAGCATCAGGGCATCGCGACCAGCCTGCAGGTCGTCCGAACGGCTCATCTTGCTGAAGTACGAGCGGATCTTCGAGCGGGCGGAAGGCGTTTTCACGATGTTCAGCCAGTCACGTGAAGGCGTGGCGCTCTTCTGCGTGAGGATCTCAACACGGTCGCCCATCTGGAGCTTGTAGGAAAGCGGGACGATAGAGCCGTTCACCTTCGCGCCCACACAACGGTACCCCACCTCGGTGTGGATGGCGAAGGCGAAGTCGACCGGCGTGGAGCCGAAGCGCAGGCTCATGGCCTTGCCCTTCGGCGTGAAGACGTAGACCTCTTTCGGGTCCAGGTCGGTTTTGAGTGACTTCAGGAACTCGCGCGAGTCTTTGGTCTCGTCCTGCCAGTCCACCATCTCGCGCAGCCAGGCGATCTGCTTGTCGAAGGCGCTTTCCGCCCCCTTGCCGCCTTTTTCCTTGTAGCGCCAGTGGGCCGCGATGCCGTACTCGCTCATGCGGTGCATTTCCTCGGTGCGGATCTGCACCTCGAGTGGGCGGCCTGCCGGGCCGATGACGGTGGTGTGCAGGCTCTGGTACATGTTGAACTTGGGCATGGCGATGTAGTCTTTGAACCTGCCCGGCATCGGATGCCACAGGCTGTGCACCGCGCCCAACGCGGAATAGCAGTCCTTCACCGTGGTGGTGATGATGCGCACGGCGATGAGGTCGTAGATCTCCGAGAAGCCCTTACCCTTCTTCGTCATCTTCTGGTAGATGGAGTACAGGTGCTTCGGGCGGCCCATGATCTGGGATTCCACGCCGATCTTGCCCATCTCGTCGTGGAGGATGGAGATCACCTTGGCCAGGTACTCCTCGCGCTCGTGGCGCGTTTCGGCCACCATGCGGGAAACCTGCTTGAACTTCGAGGGCTCGAGGTAGAAGAACGCCAGGTCTTCCAGCTCCCATTTGATGGAGCTGATGCCCAGGCGATGGGCGATGGGAGCGTAGATCTCCAACGTCTCGCGTGCCTTGAAGATGCGGCGGTCTTCGCGCAGGGCCGAAAGCGTGCGCATGTTGTGCAGGCGGTCGGCCAGCTTGATGACGATGACGCGGATGTCCT
>CAVFYB010000116.1:0-3384 GCA_963626845.1 Bacteroidaceae bacterium
GCAAGGAACAGGAACACGCCAAGGGCTGCTTTTTCACGAGAGGTCTTCATGGAAACGATAGTAAGACAATCACGGACCTAGGCTTGCGCCGAGGCGTCAGCGGCGGGCAAATCCAGGATGCGGGCCAGAAAGCGCCCTGTATGGCTCTCGGGAACCCGGGCGATTTCCTCCGGCGTGCCCTGGGCAACGATGGTGCCGCCACGGCTGCCACCTTCAGGACCCAGATCTACCACGTAGTCTGCCGCCTTGATGATGTCGAGATTGTGCTCGATGACCAGCACCGTGTTGCCGGCGTCCACCAAACGCTGCAGAACCTCCAGCAGCTGGCGCACGTCGTCGAAGTGCAGGCCAGTGGTGGGCTCGTCGAGGATATAGAAGGTCTTGCCGGTTTGGCGGCGCTGCAGCTCGCTGGCCAGCTTCACGCGCTGGGCCTCGCCGCCCGAAAGCGTGGTGGCCGGCTGACCAAGGCGGATGTAACCCAAGCCCACATCGTGCAAGGTGTCGAGCTTGCGGGCAAGGCCCGGGATCTTCGAGAAGAAGCTGCGCGCCTCATCGACCGTCATGTCCAGCACTTCGTAGACGTTCTTGCCGCGGTAAGTTACCTCCAAGGTTTCGCGGTTGTAACGCTTGCCCTGGCACACCTCGCAATCGACATAGACGTCGGGCAGGAAGTGCATCTCGATCTTCTTCTGGCCATCGCCCTTGCAGGCCTCGCAACGACCACCCGCAACATTGAAGCTGAAGCGGCCGGGCGCGTAGCCGCGGGCCTTGGCCTCGGGCGTGCTGGCGAACAGCGCACGGATATCGTCCCAAAGGCCGATATAGGTTGCCGGGTTGGAGCGAGGGGTGCGGCCGATGGGACTCTGGTCGATGTTGATCACCTTGTCCAGCAGCTCGGCCCCCAGAAGGCGGCGGTACTCACCAGCCTTGCGGCGGGCGTGGTTCACGCGGTTGGCCAGCGCAGGCGCCAGCGTGTCGGTTATCAGCGAGCTCTTCCCTGAGCCAGACACTCCCGTGATAAGGGTCAACGTGCCCAGGGGAACGGTGAGGTCCACCTTCTTCAGGTTGTTCTCGGTTGCGCCCTTCAGCTGGATGGAGCCGCGACGCGGGTTGCGGCGCTCGGAGGGAATGGGCACACATTTGCGCCCGCTCAGGTACTGCGCCGTAAGCGACCCTTCCACCTGCATGACCTCTTCGGGGGTGCCGGCGGCAACCACTTCCCCGCCCAGTTCACCCGCGCCCGGACCCATGTCGATAACGTAATCGGCGCTGCGGATGGTGTCCTCGTCGTGCTCGACAACCACAACGGTATTGCCCAGATCGCGCAGATGCTCAAGTGTGCCGATAAGGCGCTCGTTGTCGCGCTGGTGCAGGCCGATGGAAGGCTCGTCCAAGATGTAGAGAACGCCCATAAGGCCCGCGCCGATCTGGGTGGCAAGACGGATTCGCTGAGCCTCGCCGCCGGAAAGCGTTGCCGTTGCCCGCTCGAGCGTGAGGTAATCCAAGCCCACATCCACCAGGAACTTCAAACGCGTCTTAATCTCCTTCACGATGGGAACGGCTATGGCCTCTTGGGCTTTGGCAATGGGAAGGGCCTCGAAAAACGCCAGCGAATCGAGCGAGGACATCTCGCACACCTCGTGGATGCTCTTGCCGCCCACCGTGACCGCCAGGATCTGCGGGTTCAAGCGCTTGCCGCCGCAGGTGGCGCATGGGATGATGGAAAAGTACTGCTCGTACTTCTGCTGCTGGCGGTCAGACGTGGCCTCCTTGTAGCGGTGCATAACCGCCTCGCAGATGCCCTCCCATTCGATGAACCAGTAGGTTTCGCGGCCGTCCACCGTGACGTAGTCCACGCGGATCTTCTGCCCCGGGGCGCCGTTCATCATGATTCTCTGCACCTTCTTGGGGATATCTTCCCAAGGGGTGCTGGGGTCCACGCCGTAATGCAGCAGCACTGCACGCATCACCTGCGGGTAGTAGTTCCCCGTGCGGAAGGGCGCCACCGCGCCTTCCTCCAGCGAAAGCGACTTGTCGGGAACCACCAGGCTGGGGTCCACCTCTTCGCGGCTGCCGATTCCCAGGCAATCTGGACAGGCGCCGTAGGGCGCGTTGAACGAGAAGTCGCGCGGCTGCAGCTCGGTCATGGAATGGCCGTGCTCGGGGCAGGCAAGCGCCAAAGAGAACACATGCTCGCCTGGGGCAAGGCCCCCGGTAGCGCCCGAGGAAGTAACCACATCGGCAGCCTCATCGCCCTTCTGCATCACCTTCACCAGCACACGCCCCTCGGCAAGCTGGCACGCCATCTCCACTGCCTGAGCGATGCGGCCACGCGCGCTTTCCTTGAGCACGACGCGGTCTACCACAACCTCGATGAAATGCTTGAGCTTCTTGTTCAGAGTGATAGGCTCTCCGCCGAGCTTCGTGACCTCGCCGTCGATGCGCACGCGGCTGAAGCCTTCCTTCTGAAGGTCTTGGAACAGCTTGGTGAACTCGCCCTTGCGCCCCGTCACCACCGGCGCCATGATGAGCGCCCGCTCGCCTTCGCCGAGGGCCATGACGTCGTCGGTTACCTGGTCGGTGGTCTGGGCCTTGATCTCGCGCCCGCATTCCGGGCAATGGGGAACGCCGATACGCGCGAACAGAAGGCGCAGGTAGTCGTAGATCTCGGTCACCGTTCCCACGGTGGAGCGGGGGTTCTTGCTGGTGGTTTTCTGGTCGATGGAGACAGCGGGCGAAAGGCCGTCGATGGAATCGAGGTCGGGCTTGCTCATCTGCCCCAGGAACTGGCGGGCATAGCTGGAAAGGCTCTCCACATAGCGGCGCTGCCCTTCGGCGTAGATGGTGTCGAACGCCAAGGAGCTCTTGCCCGAGCCCGAAAGCCCGGTGATCACCACCAGCTCATCGCGCGGGATAACGACATCGACGTTCTTGAGGTTGTGCTCACGCGCACCTTTGATAACGATGGAGCTCTGACCCATGCCAGCCCTTTCCTTGCAATCTGTGACCTTTGATTCTAATTCGCAGGTAATGCAAGGAAGCCACAATTGACCGGTTTTCGCCAAATCGATAAGGATGGTTTCGGGAAAGCCCGACAGGCATGCGCGCGGCGTTAAGCCCTCGGGTGTGCCTGATGGTGGGCACTGCGCAGACGCTCGGGCGTTAAGTGCGTGTAGATCTGCGTGGTGGAAAGGCTCGAATGGCCAAGCATCTCCTGGACGCTGCGCAGATCGGCCCCTCCAGCAAGCAGGTCGGTTGCGAAGGAATGGCGCATGGCGTGGGGGGAAAGCGATTCGTCGAGGCCCGCCTTGCGAAGGGCCCGCTTGAACACGACGCGGATGGCGTTTGCGCTCATGTCGTTGCCACGCGAGGAAATGAACACGG
>CAVFYB010000117.1:0-3324 GCA_963626845.1 Bacteroidaceae bacterium
TATGCCGCGGCGCCCAGTTCATCAACGTGTGCCTGGGCGGAACGCTGTACCAGGATTTGCCCTCCCAGCTGCCAGGCGCGGTGCAGCACCATATGAGTGCGCCGTACGACCGCCCCTGCCATGAGGTGTCGCTGATTCCGGGCACGCCCCTGTACTATCTGCTGAAATCAACGAAACTGCAGGTGAACAGTTACCACCATCAGGGAATACGCGATTTGTCGTTCCAGCTTTCACCAATGGCCCTCGCGTCGGATTCCCTGATAGAGGCGTTCTACCATCCCATGAAGAGCTTTACCTGGGGCGTGCAATGGCACCCCGAGTTCCTGTGGGAGAAAGACCGCGCCGAACGCCAGGTGTTCCAGGCCTTCGTGGAGGCATGCGATGCGAAAGCGGTGGGTCAGCCCGCTTCTTCGCCGGGCCGTGGCCGTCGTAGAGGCTCGCCGTTCTTGATGAGCCGCTAGGTTGGACGGGGCCGTTAGCCAGGATGCCTGTGGGCTGGACACCGCACTTTGGTCGCAGCAAGGCGCGGTGCGGGATAGCCTATGTAGCAGAGGTGGCGCGCCTTGCTGTCTGCCCTTTGCCCACTGTTGCGGCTGTCCTTACTTGCCGGCGGCTCCCAACTCCACCAACGTCTTCGCCTCGCGGTCGCGCGCAGCGCTGGCGCATGCCTGCGCGAAGGGCGTGTTCTCCGGGTCGAGGCACTGGCTTACGGGAACGCTGATGGGGTGGAACAGGATCTCGGCCCCAATCCCGCGCTTCGCGGCGCTTTGCGCAAAGGCGCGCACCAGCTCTTCGTCCGCTTCATCCATATGGGCCGAAAGGGCCACCCCGCAGAACAGCGAATAGGGAAGCCCCAGGCCGGCACCGCCGTTCTTGCTGTTCCAGAGCTTGCTCAACAGCACAACCTTCGCGCGGTTATCGGGCGTTATGCGCGGGTCGGGCTTTCCAGGCTCAAGCTCGCTGCGCAGGATGGCCGCGGCTTTGTGGGGCTGCAGGGGTTCTACCGGTGCTCGCAGATGCTCGATGGTGCACCCCAGCTTCCCGGCGGCGCGTACGAGCGCGTTCGTTATAACGGGGATGGCATGGGTGTGCTGGTGGCTGTCCATGCGCAGTCCCGCCCTCTTTGCGGGGAAGGCCTGCAGGAAACGTTCCAGCTGGGCGGTGCATTCCCGTTCAACCTGCTGGGCGAACGCGCGGCGATGCAGCCCTTTGCTTTCAAGCAGGAGTCCCATGAAATTGTGACGGAAGGCACCGCGTTCGTTTACGAGCAGCGGCACTTCGCTTGCCGGGGCTACCGGGTAGCCTTCCACCAAGTTCAGATGCAAGCCCATCTTCAGCTTGCCTGCTTCAACGAGGGGCTTGGCCAGCGCCGCTGCGCCTTCGAATGCAGGCGAGTTGGTGAAGATGCTCACGCTTTCCAGCGCGCCCTTGCCGCCGCATGCGCTGCTGAGCGCCAGTATGTCTTGTACCTGTTCTTCGGTGATGCCGAAGTCGTCGGCATGGAACAGAACGTTTGCCTCTTGATTGCCCATGGTCCCTCGATTCTCTCCCCTTCAGTGTACGTGACGCTTCCTCCGCAAGGTGTCGGATCGGCAACGATTGCCTTAAAAGCTTTCCTCGCCGGGCGGTTCCCAGCGTTCGAGGGGTAATGTCATCCCTGCAACGGGGCGCTCCGAACCATGGCTTCGTTTTGCCGAACAAGGAGATGAACGAAGCTGACCATCCGCACCGACACTGCAATGCGCGCGCCCTTCCTCGGGTCGAAGACATTCCATTGCCTGGTTATCCTGTTTGGCTTCGCGTTCATCCTGACCGGGGCGTTCCACGGAAACGTGTGGTTCGATGAAAGCTATTCGGTGGCCATCGCCAACCATTCCTTCCAGGAGATTTGGTGCATCGGTTCGGGCGACGTGCACCCGGTACTGTTCTACTGGTGCCTGCATGTGCTGAACCTTGCCTTCGGGCAGGACATGCTGGTATACCGCTTGTTCTCGGTGGCCGGCACGCTGGCGCTTTCCCTGCTGGGGCTGTTCGTAGTGCGACGCGATTTCGGCTGGCGCACTGGTTTGGCCTTCAGCGCGCTTTCGCTGTTTCTTCCGTACATGGCTTTCATGGCGGTGGAGATTCGCATGTACTCGTGGGCTTCGTTTTCCGTGGCGTTGTGCGCTTTCACGGCGTGGCGCATCGCTTGCGCTATGCGTGCGCAAGGGGCTGCGGAGCCTGATGGCTGGTGGGTGCGCATAGGCGGTGATCCCCGACTGGGGCGGATGCGCAAGTGGGCTGGCGTGCCGTGCCGTTGGTGGATCGTCTTCTTCGTTGCCAGTTTGATGTCTGCCTACCTGCACTACTACGGTGTGCTTTCCGCGTTTTTCATCAACTTGTTTCTGCTGGTGTTCTGCGTGAAACGGGTGCTTGCGAAACGCTCCAGCTCGAAAGGATCCCCAGCTTCGCAAGAGGCTGATTCGCATGCGCCCGTCAAAGGCCTTGCGGTGTTTTTCGCCCAGGCGGCGGTGCAGCTTGCGCTGTATGCGCCCTGGTTGATGGTCTTGGCTTGTCAGGTGGGGGTTGTTTCTTCTGGAACCTACTGGTCGGACGCCGCCTTCCCGCGAACGTTCGTAGAATGGGCGTTCTACCCGGTGTACACCAGCCAGATCATCTTCGCCGACCAGTCGGGTTGGCAGTACGTTACTGCCCTGTACCTTTGCGGAATGGTTGCGCTGGCAGCTGCCGCTGTGGGTGCGGCGGGGCTGTTCCGCTCCTTGCGCAGGGGAGGAAAGGACGCCAAGGCTGCGGGACGCGCACCTTCCCTCGGTGCACCCAGCCGCTTCAGGGCCTGGCTGCTTGAGAGGGACGGCGCACTTGCCGCATTCGTGGGCGTGCTCTTCTACCTGTGCGTGCTGGGCTTCGGGGTGATCGCCTCTGCGGCGCTCGACATCCTTATCGTACAGACGCGCTACTTGTCCGTAGCGCTCGGACCGCTTATCTTGGCGGCTTCGGTTCTGATGGCAAGCATCCCCCGCCGCAGTGTGTTGTTCGGGCTGGTTGTTGCCCTGTTGGGCACATCGGTGGTGAGCCAGCTGATGTTCATCCAAGATGCTTACAGCGAGGAAAACCGGAAATCGTTGGAGTGGTTCGCGGAGACCGTCGCCGAAAACCAGGGCACGGGCATAGATGGGCAGATACCGGTGCTTTCCACCGACATCGGATTCGAGGGCGTTACCGCGGTCACCTATCCCGACATCAAGCAGTCGTACCTGAATTGGCAGGTAGGCAATTGGGGCCTTGCGTACAGCGCCTATGCGCCGACCTTGAGCGTGGTGGACT
>CAVFYB010000118.1:0-3166 GCA_963626845.1 Bacteroidaceae bacterium
GCGTGCTGCTGTTCAAGTAGGCGAACGGGAAGCCCGCGAAGGGCCCTGGGGCCGGCATGCGGCTCAAGCCACCCATTCCGCTGCTCAGGAACGCGGATCAGAGATCCTCGTTCCTTCGTGCGCTGCATTGCCTCATGCATCTGAAGAAGATTCGCGTTCGCGAATCGAGCAGGAAGAGTGTTCAGAGTGGCGTTCGCCGCCCACCGGCCCCAGGGCCCTTCACGGGTTGGCGTCGTGGGAGGCCGGCCGAACACAGCCGTTTGACCGCGCGATCGCTTGACTGGCGCGGAGCTTCTAGCGGTTCGCCTTCAGGCGAGCGAAGAGGTTGGTGCTGTTCTGGCGCACCCAGCTGATAAGCTCGCTTTCGGCCTTGGTGAGCGTGACGTTGCCCATCTTCAGCGGCGTAAGCACCACGCCCATCATCTTGGTGCGCGGTTTTGCGTACGCCAACGCCTCACGCGCCTGCGGGGTGGAGATCATTTCCTTGATGGCGGCGCGCTTCTCTTCGCGGGAAAGCGTGCAGTTGCTGTTGGTGACGTTCTCGATGCAGCCTACCAGTCGCTCGGCGTAGCGGCGTGCAAGGAACTCCTTCACTTCCGGCGTGTCGATGCCCCAGTACGCGTACAGCTCGTTCATCCAGCGATGCTCTTCCTCGCGTTTGCCGTACATGTCAGGGCGGTACTTGGTGTTCTCGCTTTCCGCGCGGGCGCGCAGGAAGTGGTAGTAGTGGCCGTCCAGGCAGCCAACGCGCTCCACATCGCGCAGAACGTCCAGGTTGAAGGGTAAATCGTCCCAGAAGGTACCGGGGAAGCGGATGCCCTTCTCGTTCAGGAACGCGCGGCGGTACAGCTTGTTCCAGGGAGCGTACAGAAGCTGGGCGTCGAAGAGCATGCAGGCGTTCTCGCGGAACTCTTGGCGCGTTTCGAATACGTGGTCGGGGGCATTGCGAAGCTCGCGGAAGTACTTGCCCTCGTCATCGTAGTAGGTGTCGATGGTAAAACCGGTTATCAAAAGGTCCAGGTTGTTTTCAGAGGCCACGCGGTGCATGTCCTTCAACATGGTGGGCTCGCACCAGTCATCGCCGTCCATGAAGTACAGGTAATCGCCGCGGGCCACTTCCATGGCGGCGTTGCGTGCGGCAGCTGCGCCCTGGTTTTCCTGGTGGATAACGCGGATGCGCACATCGTCGTCGGCAAGGCGGTCACACAGGGGGCCGCTGCCGTCGGTGCTGCCGTCGTCTACCAGAAGGATCTCGTAACTGGTGCACGTTTGGTTCTGCAGCGAGCCCACGGCGCGGCGAAGCCACGATTCCACGTTGTACACGGGGATGATGACGCTTATCGCGGGGCTGTGTGACACGTGCACCTCTTCTGTGACCTACGATTCGGTTTCCAACGCGTTCATTCTACCTGCCGCAGGTGCTGTGCCTGTCACCTACATGTCACAAACAAGGTAGCTCCACGTTTTGCCCGCGCCCTCTTCACAAACGCCGCACAAGTGGACTCTCTGCGCGCACCATCGGGCGTATCGGTGGCGGTTCGACCCCAGATGGGGCATATTTGCCGTGGTTTCAGCGTGGCCAGTATATAATTATCATTCGGCGTTGCCTGAAACGGCGGCGTTTACTTGTTTACCGAACCGCCAAGGGGGAGCACATATGAACTGGCTTGAATATGCCGTGCTCTTCGTCGTGGCGGCGTTGGTCACTATTGTGCTCACCCCGCTTGCGCGCAAGATCGCCATCAAGCTCGATGCCATCGACTATCCCAGCGCACGGCGTGTGAACATGCTGCCCATCCCGCGCATGGGTGGCATCGCCATCTTCGGCGGAATGCTTGCGGCCATTATCGTGGCCGTTGCGGGCGTTCACCTGCTGCATTGGGAAGACCCGTTCGTTTCCATCCCCGGCATGGACGTGAACTACTGGGGCGTGCTTGTCGGCGTGGTGGTTATCTTCCTGGTGGGCGCCATCGATGACATCATCGACATGAACGCGAAGGTGAAGCTGCTCGGCCAGGTGGTTGCTGCCTGCATCGTGGCAGCTTCGGGCGTTCTGCTTTCCAATATCCACAACCCCATCGGCTCCGGGTTCATCGACTTCGGCATCTTGGCATACCCCATCACCGTGTTCTACCTGGTGGCATTCGCGAATGTCATCAACCTTATCGATGGGCTCGACG
Source organism: Bacteroidaceae bacterium (assembly GCA_963626845.1). Taxonomy (GTDB): domain Bacteria; phylum Actinomycetota; class Coriobacteriia; order Coriobacteriales; family Eggerthellaceae; genus Anaerotardibacter. The sequence goes on from CAVFYB010000118.1 coordinate 2,181, forward strand.
GCCTGGCCTCGGGCATCACGGGCATTTCTGCCATCACCATCTTGGTGTTCGCCGTACTAACCCAGCGCCCCGATGCCGCCCTGTTCAGCGTGGTGCTTGTGGGTACTTGCGTTGGGTTCTTGAAGTCGAACTTCTATCCCGCCAAGATCTTCATGGGCGACTCGGGCGCCCTTCTTCTGGGCTTTTCCCTGGGTCTTATCTCGCTGTTCGCGGTGGCGCGCTCGGCCCTGTTCGTTTCGCTGTTGGTGCCCATCCTTGCTGCTGGCGTGCCTATCCTGGACACCTTCTTCGCTATTTTGCGCCGCAAGCGCGAGCATCGTCCCATCGACGAAGCCGACAAGGGGCACATTCACCACCGTCTGATGAAGGCGGGCTTCAGCCAGCGTGCAACGGTGCTTATCATGTGGGGCTGGACCATCCTGCTCTCCGTGTGCGCCGTGGTGGTTACCCGTGCCGACAACCTGGTGCGCATCCCCGTGGTTATCGTGGTGTGTGCCATCACCGCTTACGGCATCGTGAAGCTGCACCTGCTGGGCGATGCGCTGAACCACCACTTCAATCCGCGCCGCAAGCCCGGCCATAGCAAGGAATCCGAAGAGGAATAGCCGAACCGCCGCGAAGGGTCAGCCCGCAAACGGGAAGCCAGCGAAGGCCAACCCGCGAAGGGCCCTGGGGCCGGCATGCGGCTCAAGCCACCCATTCCGCTGCTCAGGAACGCGGATCAGAGATCCTCGTTCCTTCGTGCGCTGCATTGCTTCATGCATTTGAAGAAGATTCGCGTTCGCGAATCAAACAGGAAAAGTGCTCAGGGTGGCGTTTGCCGCACCCTGGCCCCAGACCCCTTCGCGGGTTGGCAGCCTTGGGGGAAGGGGCATTCCCTAGGTCCCTCGAAACGGGCCCCTTTACCTACTCGACGCTCTTCAGCGCCTCTATCATGTTGATCTTTCGCAGGCTGCGGTTGGAAAGCAGCGCTACTATCACGGCGA
>CAVFYB010000119.1:0-3015 GCA_963626845.1 Bacteroidaceae bacterium
CGCGGGCGCAGTTGGCGGCAACGCCCAGTTCGGGGTGACCCATGATCTTCTTGGTTTCCACGACCATCTTCCACTCTTCCTTGGTGGAGTCGTCTTCCAGGAACACATCGATATGGGGAATGATGTTGAAGGCGATCTGGTCGCTGAAGGCCTTGGGTTCGAACGGCTTGCCGTCAAGGTAGTCGCGCGTCTGGTCGAACAGCTCGTTCATTGCGGCAACGCCGGCGCCGGATGCAGCCTGGTAGGTGGAAACGACAACGCGCTTCAAGGGAGCGATCTGCTCAAGGGCATGCAGGGCAACGACCATCTGGATGGTAGAGCAGTTGGGGTTGGCGATAACACCGCTGTGCCAGCTGATGTCCTGTGGATTGACCTCGGGAACAACCAGGGGCACATCATCTTCCATGCGGAAGGCACTGGAGTTGTCGATCATGACTGCACCAGCGTCGACCACTGCCTGGCGCATTTCCTTAGAAACGCCGGCGCCTGCGCTGAACAGTGCGATGTCCACGCCCTTAAAGGATTCGGGGGTCATTTCCTGGACGGTAAGTTCACCGGCAGGAACCTGGCCACAGCCCTTGAAGGGAAGCTTCTTGCCTGCTGAGCGCTTGGAAGCAAGCGCGCGAATCTCACTTGCGGGGAAATCGAGATCATGCAAGACCTCAAGGAATTCGTTGCCGACAGCGCCCGTGGCGCCTGCAACCGCAACTACCGGGTTGGCGGGCATTTCCTTCGTCCAGGACATAGAAGCTCCTTTGTGTTGGGTACTAGCGCAACCATGATACAACGCTTTGCTGCAACCTTTCTTCCGAGTTTACAAAAGTCGAGGAACGGTTGTGTTAGCATTAAAAATGTACAATTATTATCTAGCTGTCCAATAAAGGCAGTCGGAAACATCCAACGGAAGGAATCCCATGTTCTGCACGAAATGCGGCAACGAGTTTGCCGATGACAGCCAATTCTGCCCCAAGTGCGGCGCGAAAGTCGAAGCCGCACCCGCCGCTGAGCAGCCTGCACCCGAAGCCACCAACCCTTCCCAGGCGAGCTACCAGGCTCCCCCGGCGCCCCAGGCCACTCCCTCCGCAAGCTACGAGACCATCTATCCGATGACGGAACAGGACAAGACGCTGCGCCTTATCGCATTCGTCTTGAACATTCTCAGCTGCGTTGGACTTTGCTGGCTTATTATCCCGCTCGCTTGGCTCATTCCCATGACCGTGCATAGCTGGGGCATCTACAAGGGCAACAAGCCCAACACCGTTGCTTTCGGCGTATGTACGTTGATCTTCGCTAACCTTATTGGCGGCATCCTGCTCCTCGTTTCCAAGAAGGACGACGAATAGAAGCGCTGCCTTCACCATGCAACCCAGAAAGGGCCGATGGATTTCCATCGGCCCTTTCTGCATCGGCAGACAAAAAAGCGCCCGCTTTCGCAGGCGCCAAAAACGCGATTTGCGCGATTAACGACCCTTGGCCATCTTCGCGGCGATCTCTTCAGGGGAAAGCTGGGTTTCCTCGAAGATGGTGTCGGAGTCCAAACCGAATGCCGTGTGCAGGCAACGCACAGCGGCGTCTACCTGGCTGCCCTCGACCACGACGGAAAGGCGAATGGGGCTGGTGGAGATCATCAGGATGTTGATGTGGTTCTCTGCCAGCGTGGCGAATGCCTTTGCCGCAACACCGGGAGTGGACTTCATGCCCGTGCCCACTAGCGAAACCTTCGCGATGTTATCGTCGGTAAGGACGGCGGCGCCGTACTTCTGCACCAGGGAATCCACGGCCTCGAGCGCCTGCTCCTTCTGGCTTCCGGGGAACGTAAAGGAGATGTTGGCCTTGCCGTCGTTGGTGGTGTTCTGGATGATCATGTCAACCGAAACGTTGTTGCCAGCAAGGATGCTGAACAGCTGAGCTGCCATGCCAACCTCATCGGGAAGGCCACGCAGCGTGATCTTCATCTCGGACGTGTCGTGTGCGATACCGGAAATGACTGCCTGTTCCATTGAGGGAACAACCTCCTCGATAAGCGTGCCCTCTGCATCAGAGAATGCGGAGCGGGAATGGATTACAACCTTGTACTTGCGGGCGAATTCGACTGCGCGCGACTGAAGCACGCCGGCACCGCCGCTGGAAAGCTCGAGCATGTCGTCGTAAGAGATGCGGTCGAGCTTCTTGGCGCGGGGCGCCACACGCGGGTCAGCCGTGTAAATGCCCTCTACGTCGGAGTAGATCTCGCACACATCGGCGCCGATGCCGCAGGCAAGGGCCACCGCCGTGGTGTCGGAGCCGCCGCGGCCGAGCGTGGTGATGTCGCCGTCGGGGGAAATGCCCTGGAAGCCCGCAACCACCACGATGGCGCCGGAATCGAGCGCCTCGCGGATGCGGTCGGTGTTGATGTCCTCGATCTTGGCGGCCGAGAAGGCATCGTCGGTGGAGATGCCGGCCTGCCAACCGGTGAAGCTGACGGAGCTGTAGCCGAGCGCCTGGATGGCCATGGCCAGAAGCGACATGCTCACCTGCTCGCCCGTGGAGAGCAGCATGTCCATCTCGCGCTTGGAGGGATGATCGTTCAGTGCGGCGGCAAGCCCAACCAGCTCATCGGTGGTTTTGCCCATGGCGGAGACAACGGCCACAACGTCGTTGCCCTCCTGCTTCATGGCGATAAGGCGCTTGGCCACGTTCTTTATGCGTTCTGGGGATGCAACGGAAGTGCCCCCGAACTTGGAAACTATAAGAGACATCGTCTTCTTTCCTCGATATGAGACAACTCGTATATCTTAACAAAACGCGCCGCCGCGAACGCGTACAGCAACGATTCGCTCCAAAGTGGAAACATATCGGCCACCGATGGAATCGCCCGCACGCAAAACCCACCGCAAACGAAAGCGCGCCCCGGGCCTCGCTCCCCACGGAGCCGAACCCGAAGCGCGCCATACAACATTGCAAGCGGCGAGTGCCGTTACGCGTACTTCACCATCACCATGTTCATCTTGTTGGCCACGGTCTCGCACTGGTCCA
>CAVFYB010000120.1:0-2984 GCA_963626845.1 Bacteroidaceae bacterium
AGGCCGCATGCGGCGATAACCCAAAGCTGCGGACCGGTGCCGGAAGGCTGGATGCCGACGGCGATAAGGGTAAGGGTGATAATGCCCATGGTCTTCTGGGCGTCGTTGGTGCCGTGAGAAAGGGCAACCAGGCAAGCCGTGATGGTCTGGCCGTGGCGGAAACCGTTCTCCACGTACTTCTCGTCGAGCTTGCGCACGATCGTGTATATCAGCTTCACCGCTATGAACGCCGCCAGGCCGGCAACGATCGGGGAAACCAGGGCCGGGATAAGGACCTTGGCGACGACCGCGCCGAAGTTCACGCCCTCAACGCCCGCACCCACGATAACGGCGCCCACCAGGCCGCCGAACAGCGCGTGCGAGGAGCTGGAAGGCAGGCCCACCAGCCAGGTCATGAGGTTCCATAGGATGGCGCCCACCAGGCCGGCGAATATGAATTCCGCACCGATGGTCACCTGCTGCTCGTTGATGATGCCGCCGGAAATGGTCTTGGCCACCTCCGTGGAAAGGAATGCGCCGATAAGGTTCAAGGTGCCTGCCGCGATGACGGCGGTCTTTGGCTTCAGAGCGCCCGTCGCAATCGAGGTTGCCATGGCGTTTGCCGTGTCATGGAACCCGTTGGTGAAGTCGAACGTCAGTGCCACGGCGATAACCAGGCCGACGACAACAAGAGTTGCGATATCCATGCTTCCTTCTGTTCCTCCTTAGAAACATCTACTTCTTCGCGCAGTTTTGCGCATCAGCGGAGCAGAAGGATGCGTGGTGCCCGGGCCCATCCCGAACGGTTGTGTTCACGTATTCCGATACGCACCCAGCGCAAATGCTGACTGCGACAGATTACGCTTCATAATGTTAAACGGATGTAAAGCGGAGTTAACCTTACGTAAGCTTATTCAGCTTTCCGTTTCTGCAGGTCAGAAGCCGTATATATGCCGATGATAACCATGGCAGCGACGACAAGCATGACAAACAATGCAACATATGAAACAAGATAGGTACCGAACGTCTCGGTAAGGAAGCCAGGCAGGAACGTGAAGATGAAGCCGCCCAACGCGTAACAGATCTGGAAGTTCTTGATGGTCTTCACCTCGCTGCCCTTCGGGGACAGCTCGATGCTCCATACGGAAATGCCCACGGTTCCCAAGCTCAGGCCCAGGCCGTACAGGAACACGCCGATGCCCGCCAGTCCTGTGCTGCCCATGTCGGTAAGGCAGATAAGTGCCTGACCCGCAATGAACAAGACGAAAAACAGCGCCGATCCGTTGCGTGTGCCGATGCGATCGAACACCAGCCCGCTTGCCAACTTGGAAACAGTGAGACAGCCGCCGCACAGCGCAACCAGTGAAGCAGCCGCTTCGACGGTGAAGCCCTCGGAGGTGAAAAGAACCGCAAGGTAGTTGGTACCGCCGACGGAAACGCAGCCGATGACCATCATGGCGAACAGGACCAGGGGCATCGCCTTGTGCGGTACATCGCGGTTCTGCCGCACATGCTTCTTGGCAGATTTGCCGTGATTGGGCTTTTCCGGTTCCACGTACGGCTTAAGCCCCATATCTTGGGGGAAGTTGCGCAAGAGCGCGAACACCAGAAGGCCCAGGGCCAAAGCCAGCACCGCCTCGAACGCGAAGGCCGAGGAAAGCTGCGAGGAGTCGATGATGCTCACCACCAGGTTCGGCAGGACAACCGCCGCAACGCCCGAGCCTACCGCGGCCACGCCCGCCACCGTTGCCACGTTGGTTTCGAACCAACGGTTTATGAGCATGGTGGAGGCTATCATGCCGCCCAGCCCATACCCAAGGCCGGTGAACGCAGAGCCGACGCAAAGGCCTAGATAGTTACCGCTGTTGAAGGCATAGATCCCGAAGCCCAAGGCCACGGACATGGATGCCACGAACGCCCCCAGGCGGCAGTTCAGCCATGCATAGTAACGCGCCACGAAGAACATGGCGATCAGGGAAACGAACGTGCGCACCGAGATGATGACGGAGCCGCCGGAATGCCCCACCCCGGGAATTTCCACCAGGTACGGCTGGTACACGGAAAACGAGGTGGAGGGCAGGCCGATGTTGGTGAACAGGATAAGGAAGCAGCACAGGGCGATAACCTTCTCGTAATGACGCTTCACTGCCCCGATCACCACATACCACCTGGCCTTCCCTATCCATAATGCCCGCCGCTCGGAATGGCGAAACCCGAGAGGCGGGCGCACCGGCTGCGGCTTGCGGGCAGAATACGTGCCCAGCCCTACGCCTTTCCTTCAGCTGCCCTCAGGCAAACAAAGAGCCCGCCTACCTGGCGGGCTTCAGCTCGTTCGTGACAAGGATAACAGTATGGCGCAAACCCGAAGGCCGTTTTGCGCTTCTTTGCGTGTTCAGCACAGTATCTTCGGCAAACTGCCCAAAGAGAGCTGCGGGCAAAGGCTGGGTGCCAGACGCCCTTTGTTAGGCGACGTTGGCGTTGGGGATAACCTGGATGCAGTTCAGCTGATCCATAGTGTGGGCGTCTACCCCGATTCCGGCGGCGCCGTTGCGCACCTTCGTCACGTAGTCCTCGCGGAACGACCAATCCTTGAACGGCCCGCGCAGGGAAAGGTAGATGAGAGCCTCGAGCGTGTAGGCATCGTGCGCTTCCGGGTCGTAGTCGTTGAACCCGAAGGCGTTGCAGATAACCGTGTCTGCCGTGTGGTTGCCCGCATACTGGACCTCGACGAAGGTCTTCTCGTAGCAATGGGAGGAAACGCCCTCGAAGCCGTCCATCTTCGACTCGTTGGCGCCGCTCAGGTCCCATAAGGCGCCCTGTACGTGCTTGCCCGGAGCGGGGACGACGGTGGCGAATCCCGCACCGTCCATCTTCAGCTCGTAGTTGGGGAGCGTGGCAACGCCCAGGTACTCGGCGCCCGGGCAGCGGAACGCCATCTGGTCGAAGTCCATGTTTGATCCGTATGCGAAGTAAAGCTTGTGCATGACTGAAAGTATGCCGCCCGC
>CAVFYB010000121.1:0-2694 GCA_963626845.1 Bacteroidaceae bacterium
TTCTCTTCGCGGCGTTTTGCTGCGTATTCCTCTTCGATCCGCTTGGCGAATTCATCCATCTTCGATTCACCCTCGCTTTTGATACCGAACAAGGTGCGCCCGCTGGAAACCCGGGGTTTCACCTCGTCGGAAAGCTCGGTGGCGATAGCTTGCTGGATGCGCTCCCAGCGCTTCTGGAATTCGTTGTCCATAGTGCTAGCGATTCAGGCTGTTCTTCAGGTGCTCCACCAGCGCGATGCAGGCGGCATCTACATCGTCGAAGGTAGTTTGGAAATCGCCGGTGTACCACGGGTCGGCAACATCGCGCGATTCGCCCACCCATTCCATCAGAAGGCTCAGCTTGTGCTGTGGGTCGTTGCGGTACAGCGTACGCAGGTCGCGCATGTTGTAGCGGTCCATTCCGATAAGGTAATCGAACTGCTCGTAATCCGCCTTTGTCGCTAAGCGCGCTGCATGTGGTTCGTAGGGAATGTGGTACGAATCGAGTATCCCCTTGGTCCCATAGTGGGTATCGCTGCCTATCTCATCGCGGTGCAGGGCGGCCGATTCCACGTGAACGCCGTCTTGGAGTCCTGCTTTGCGAAGGCGATCCTTCATAACGAATTCGGCCATAGGCGAGCGGCAGATGTTGCCGTGGCACAGGAACAGGATGGAAGGCATAAGATCACCTCGGTGAGCAACGGGGCCGTGCGGAATAAAGGCCATGGAAAGAAAAAAGCCCGCATAAGCGGGCTTGTCAATTCTGGCTCCCCGGGTAGGATTCGAACCTACAACCCTCCGGTTAACAGCCGGATGCTCTGCCGTTGAGCTACCGAGGAATTCGGTGCGTTCTTCGTGACGCAGGAATTTATTATACGCATCTTGGAGGAGAGCGCAACAACTTTTTCAAAAGAATTCAGCTCAGTCGTCCTGAGGCGATCTGGCCAATTTCGGTCGGGGAAGAGGGTGGGCTTCGCGCAGTCCCCTTGTCCTGCTATGTGAGCATGGACCCCGTCGGTCACGGTGCAATAAACTCATCAGCCCTGCCTTCCTTCTGCGGTTGGCAGGGCTGATGAGCGTTTGGCTATCGACGCCTGAGCGAGGGACGTCTACGTCCGTGCCCGGTGCGTGAGGCGCGCTTTACCGGGCGCTTGGGGTTGGGCACCAGGCGGTCGCTCGTATACTCGAACCCGTCCAAGTCGTACGTTTCCAGAAGGTGCTTCGTGTGGTACTCGATCTCGCGCAGTTCTAGGATCTGATCGGGCGAGAGGAAGGTATAGGCGGCACCCTGTTCGCCAGCGCGACCGGTTCGGCCGATGCGGTGGATGTAGTCTTCCGGGGAATCGGGCACCGTGAAGTTCACGACGAAGCTTACCTCGGTGACGTCGATGCCGCGCGCCAGCACGTCGGTCGCAACCAGCACGTCGATCTTCCCTTCGCGGAAGTTCTTCAAGGCGCGGTCGCGTTTGCCCTGGGGCTTGTCAGCATGGATGCTGTCGGCCTTGATGCCCGCATCTTTTAAGCGATTGGCGCAAGAATCGGCAGATTGCTTAGTGCGGGTGAACACGATAACGCGCTCGGTGCCCTTTTCCTTCAGCAGGGCAACCAGGAGCTCGATCTTTTGGCGCTCGGCAACCGGCAGCACGAACTCAGCGACGGTGTCTGCGGTTTCGCCCTTGTGCGCGATCTCAATGATGGCGGGATCGGTTTGCACTATGGAGGCCTTCGCCTGCACATCTGCCGTCAGCGTCGCGCTGAACAGGAAGGTTTGGCGCTCCTTCGGCGTTTTGCGGACGATGGAGTTCACCGAAGGCCAAAAGCCCATGTCCATCATGCGGTCGACTTCGTCAAGCACGAGGTAATGGATCGAATCGAGGGAAAGGGCTCCCTGGTTGGCCAGGTCCAGCAAGCGTCCTGGGGTGGCGATCAGGACATCGCAGCCCTTGTTCAGCTTGTCTATCTGGGTGGTGTATTTCTTGCCGCCGATAATCGTCAAAGTACGGAAACGGGTTGTTTCGGCGATGGTTGCAGCGCATTCGGAGATCTGCTGGGCAAGCTCGCGCGTGGGCGCAAGCACCAAGGCATAGGGCCCCTTCTTCGGGCGCTTGGAGCCGAAATGACTCACCATCTGGTCGAAGATGGGAAGCAGGTAGGCAAGGGTTTTGCCGGTACCGGTCTGGGCTGCAGCAAGGATATCCTTGCCTTCGATTCCGGGAGGAATCGATTGTGCCTGGACGGGTGTCGGTTCGGTGAACCCGAGGGCCTCAACGGCCTCGAGCGATGGCTTGGTCAAGCCAAGTGAGTTGAAAGTAATGTCAGTCATAGCTCCAGTGTAGGGGAGGGCAGGTCAATAGTCTATCCGCAAGATCCTCAATGCTATACTTGGAAGCTGTATGAATCGACACATTCGAGCGGCCTACGCTCGTTCCATCAAGACACCGAAAGAGGCTAATAGCGCATGAGTTCAAGCAGTTTCGAGGCAAGCCTTAAGCGCAGTGAGGAAATCCGCACCGATATCGAGGTCAATCCCAGCAAGTACACCATGCTTACGGGCGATAGGCCCACGGGGCGTTTGCATCTTGGCCATTATTTCGGAACCATTCGCGAGCGTGTTGCTCTGCAGGGCAAGGGCATCACGACTCGAATCGTAATTGCCGACTATCAGGTTATTACCGACCGCGACACCACCGACAACATCCAGGACAACGTCCGCAA
>CAVFYB010000122.1:0-2652 GCA_963626845.1 Bacteroidaceae bacterium
AGGATGGCGCTACTTTCTTCCGTTCCACCGATTTCGGCGACGACAAGGACCGCGTGCTGGTGAAGGCCAATGGCGACCTTACCTACTTCATGAGCGATGTTGCCTACCATTACGACAAGATGCAGCGCGGCTACGACCACCTTATCGATATTTGGGGTGCCGACCATCACGGATACATCCAGCGCTGCATGGCCATGATGACCGCTTGGGGATACCCGGGCGCGCTTGAGGTTATGCTGGGCCAGTTGGTTAACCTCCTTCGCGACGGTGAACCGGTTCGCATGTCCAAACGCACGGGCGAGATGGTTACTTTCCAGGAGCTCATCGACGAAGTGGGTGTCGACGCCACCCGTTACCTGATGCTATCCAAATCCGCTGATCAGGCTATCGACTTCGATATCGAGGTTGCCAAGAAGCAGGATTCCTCCAACCCGGTTTACTACGTGCAGTACGCCCATGCGCGCATCTGCTCTATCCTGCGCAAGGCTGCTGCCGAGCGCGGCATGGACGCCGAGTCGGTTTCCGCCGAGGCTATTGCGGGAATGCTCAAGCTCGACGGCGCCGATCTTTCGCCTTTGTCGCACGAAAGCGAGCTGGCGCTCATGCGCCAGATGGCCGACTTCACCGACTTGGTGGCAGGCGCGGCTCGCGATCGAGCACCGTTCAGGCTCACGCACTACGCTCAGCAGCTGGCTGGGCTGTTCCACTCCTTCTACGGCAACTGCCATGTGCTGGTAGAGGACAAGGAATTGGAGCAGGCACGCCTTTCGCTGGTGGATGCAACGCGCATCGTGCTGGCCCTTTCGCTGAACCTCCTGGGTGTTTCCGCGCCTGAGCGCATGTAGGCTTCCCGCTTATCCCAACTGAATACACGCTTACGATCTTCTTTGTTTCCAATGTGTTACAGGAATATTGCCCAAAGGTTTCGGGAATGTTTCGAAAGTATTATTGAACGCGTTGAGTTTCTACAAAAGGAGGTCCTATGAGCTACGTTGACTCCGTCATCGAGCAGGTTAAGGCCAAGAACGCTAATGAGCCTGAATTCATTCAGGCCGTTACCGAGGTTCTTACGTCTTTGAAGCCTGTGATCGACGCGAATCCCGAGTACCAGAAGGCAGGTCTGCTTGAGCGCATCGTTGAGCCCGAGCGCGTTGTGATGTTCCGCGTGCCCTGGGTAGACGACGAGGGCAAAGTGCAGGTGAACCGCGGTTTCCGCGTTCAGTTCAACAGCTGCCTTGGCCCCTACAAGGGCGGTCTTCGCCTGCATCCTTCGGTCAACCTGGGCATCATCAAGTTCCTCGGCTTCGAGCAGATCTTCAAGAACAGCCTTACCACGTTGCCTATGGGCGGCGGCAAGGGCGGCTGCGACTTCGACCCGAAGGGCAAGTCCGATGGCGAGGTAATGCGCTTCTGCCAGTCGTTCATGACCGAGCTGTGCAAGCACATCGGTGCCGATACCGATGTTCCCGCCGGCGATATCGGCACGGGTGCTCGTGAGATCGGCTACATGTTCGGCCAGTACAAACGCATCCGCAATGTTTGGGAGGGCGTGCTCACCGGCAAGGGCCTGACCTACGGCGGCTCCCTCGCCCGTACCGAGGCTACCGGCTACGGTCTGATCTACTTTGTTGAAGAGTACCTGAAGTGCAAGGGTGACTCGTTCGAGGGCAAGATCGTCACGGTTTCCGGCTCGGGCAATGTTGCCATCTACGCAACCGAGAAGGCCCAGCAGCTCGGTGCGAAAGTGGTTACCCTTTCCGACTCCACCGGTTGGATCTATGATCCGAACGGCATCGACGTTGACCTGGTAAAGCAGATCAAGGAAGTAGAACGCGCCCGCATCTCTGAGTACGCTAAGCGCCGTGAGGGCGTCGAGTACCACGAGGGCCGCGGTGTTTGGGGCGTCAGGTGCGATATCGCGCTGCCCTGCGCTACTCAGAACGAGCTTTTCATCGAGGATGCCCAGCTGCTCGCTGTCCACGGCTGCAAGATCGTTGCCGAGGGCGCCAACATGCCTACCACCATGGACGCAACCCAGTACCTTCAGGAAAACGGTGTTGTGTTCATGCCCGGCAAGGCTGCGAACGCTGGCGGTGTAGCAACTTCCGGTCTGGAGATGTCTCAGAACTCCGAGCGTCTTTCTTGGACGTTCGAAGAGGTCGATGCAAAGCTCAAGGGCATCATGGTGAATATCTTCCACGCCGCTGATGACGCTGCGTGCGAGTTCGGCGTTGAGGGGGATTATGTTGCCGGTGCGAACATCGCCGGATTCAAGAAACTCGCCGATGCGATGATGGCGCAGGGCATCGTTTAGGTTACGGTGGTCCTGCAGCTAGCTTTTGCCAGCGCATTTTCGACAGGGAAGGGGCCATCGGGCCCCTTCTTACGTTTCTGCGCAGTTCGCTAAAATTCTCCCTTGCGCTTTGGCGTGGTTCGTGTATAGTATCTATTCGCGCCTACGGTGGGTATAGTTCAGTTGGCTAGAATGCCAGATTGTGGCTCTGGAGGTCGTCGGTTCGAGTCCGATTACCCACCCCAGCGCAACCTTGATAACTCGCATCGCTTAGATGCATAATAGATAGTCGCTTCAAGCGACATTACCATGGACCGTTAGCTTAGTTGGTAGAGCAGGGGACTCTTAATCCCAAGGTC
>CAVFYB010000123.1:0-2510 GCA_963626845.1 Bacteroidaceae bacterium
GGCGCCTATGCGCCCGTCCCTCGTTTTGCCAGGCGGATTCGGTCCCGAAGATGCCCGGCGGGGCGTTCGGCTGAGTTTTGGGCATGGCTCCGCCGGCCCGCGCGGGTCGGATTTCGGACTCATCCCGTGATTTCCTTAGAAATTAAGCTATCAAAAACACCCGATCACCACGGTGCATGTGGGGTTGGAGGATCTTCGCCCGCTCTGAGGCTGCCGCAATTTTGGCTTCAAGGCCGTCCTTCGGGGCGGCTTTTTTGATGGCTGATTCCCTTAGGCTCGCTTCTTGGTAGCTGAAGCGGGTTCGCCTTTGAAGTCGCTGCTCTTCCTTCTTTCTCGGCGACTCTCTGAGACGTTGGCAATTCTTCCATGGAAGAATCTATGGAAGAATAATCCCAAACATGTCGTCCTGTAGTGTAGTAAAGGGTGCCCTCGATTTCCCGAGAACACCCTTTCTGACCTGCGAAAATGCGTATAAAGTCACATCTTGTCGCATAGTGTAATTTGGGCTGATTTACTCCCACTCAATTGCAAGAACGTGAATCATCGTGGTTCCTCATGTCGCGAAATGACCTCAGTGGGCGCGTAAGTCGCGAAATAAAGAGGCTTTCATATACCCAATCGGCACTCACAGTGTAGGGCTATTCCGCTTTGTGCGGGCGGTTTGCTGGTTCGCCTCGACGATCAACTGGTACTTCCTGCAGGTGGCACGGCAACGCCCTCTGCGTTCGGCTGCGCATGGCATGCCTTGGCAGAAAGCGCATTCGCACCGACCGTATCGGAGGTGCCCCATAGTTTCCGATTCGCCATGGCGTACAGGGGCACGTTGCGCATCCAGTCCTGCTCGCGGTAGCCTGACATGCTGAAGCGTAGCGCGACGGCATCGGGATGCTTCTCCTTGAAGGCGCGCAGGCTCTTCGCCCGCAGGTTCTCCTCAGCCTTGACCTCGATGGCTACCACCCGGTTTTTATGCTGTACCAGGAAGTCGATCTCGCCTGTCGAGTTCTCCGCCGACCAGTAGTACGGGGCGAGCCCGCATTCGGAGACCAGCTGCTGGCAGACGTACTGCTCGGCCAAAGCCCCTTTGAACTCTGTGAAAATGCCGCTGCCGCCAATCACGGTGTCCTTATCCAGGTGAACCATCGCGCCGAGAAGGCCGACATCTACCATGAAGAGCTTGAACGCGGTGTCGTCGGCATACGGACACAAGGGCAGCCCCGGCTTCGAAATCCTGCGCACGCGCGTTACGAGCCCCGCCTGCTCCAGCCAGGTGATGCCTGATTGGTAGTTGCGCGCCCTGGCTCCCTTGGCGATGTGGCCGAAGACGAACTTCTTGTTCTCCAGACTCAGGTGCTGGGGTATGGACCTCCATGCTGCGATGGCGTACTCGGATTCGACACGCGTGAGGTGCTTTGAGATGTCGAGCTCGTAACCGCGCAATATTTGCTCCTGCACTGCGCGGGCGTCCTCAAGCATGCCATGGTTGAGGAATGCTTCAACCGCTTCGGGCATCCCGCCCACGTAGTAGTACTGGCGCAGCAACGGGATGAGCTTGCCGGCAAAGGAATCGATCATGGAGGGGTCGTCGTAGGCGATGAGCTCTGCCATGTTGGTGTTTCCAGTCGCGACGAGGAACTCCCCGAAACCCATGGGGTACATGTCGAGCGTTTCCACCTTGCCCACCGGGTAGCCTGTTCCGCTGTGAATGGTGATCCCCAGAAGCGAGCCAGCGGCCGCGACGGCATATCCTGGCGCGTCCTCGCAGAAGTACTTCAGGGAGGTCAGCGCCTTGGGGCATTCCTGAATCTCGTCGAGGATGATGAGCGTCTCGCCCTCAACTATACGTTCGCCCGTGGCAAACTGGAACGCCGAGATGAGTCGGGGTATGTCGTAACCCAGATCGAACTGCTCCTGCATTCTTACGTTCTGGTCGAGGTTGATGTAGACGACGTTTGCAAACTGGGTTCTGCCGAACTCTTTGAGGAGCCACGTCTTGCCGACCTGTCTTGCGCCGTTGAGGATGAGCGGCTTGCGCCTGGGGTTGTTCTTCCACTCGATGAGCTTCCCCATCAGCGTTCTGTCCATGTTGCGCCTCCTAAAACAATTACGTCCTTATTTTCGCACAAAATGGAGAAAGTAAGGACGTAATATTGTTAATAATGGAGAATATCAGTCGGAATATCTATTCCCACTCAATAGTTAAAAAGTATCCCCAGTTTGTTCCAGTTTGTCGCAGTTTGCCCCAGTTTGTCCTATTGACACTGAGTCTCACAAAAACCCGAGCGGGCATGCGGTCAAATCTGGGTCACGGCTTTTTGCCCGCCATGGGGTCACGGCGGATAGCGAGTGGGTTTTCAAGGTGGCTCAATCATGAGCCAATACAGGTGGTCAGACGACGACGGGGCAGGGCGCGGGGCTCTTCCGCAGGTCGGAAGCGATATGAATCGTACATGAACGGAGGAATCGTCGCTGGAGGCTTTTTCTTCGCCTATTCATGCGCTTTGGCGACCATA
>CAVFYB010000124.1:0-2437 GCA_963626845.1 Bacteroidaceae bacterium
AGGGTAAGCAGCTGCGAAGCGCGTACCGAAGCATGCAAGCGGTGTTCCAGAACCCCGCCGACTCGTTCAACCCGCGCCGGCGCCTGGGTGCGAGCATGGCGGAAGGCCTGCTGAATGCCGGGATGGGCAAGGCCGAAGCGCTTGCCCGGGTGGCAGGGCTTATGGCCCGTTGCGGCTTGGAAGAGGGGATTGCCCAGCGCTTCCCCGGCCAGGTGAGCGGCGGGCAGCTGCAGCGCGCCGCCCTGGTCCGTGCCCTGGCGGTGAACCCGAGCCTGCTGGTGTGCGACGAGGCCACCAGCGCGCTCGACGCCACCACCCAAAGCCAGATTGTGGAGCTTATCCGATCCTTGGGCGAAGAGCGCAACATGGCGGTGCTGTTCATATGCCACGACATCGCGCTGGTGGCGGGCCTGTGCAGCCGCGTTGTGGTGCTGCGCAATGGCACAGTGGAAGAGGAAGGCCCTGTTGAGCAGGTTGTTCGCAACCCCCGCTCCGACTACGCGAAGCTCTTGATCGGCTCGGTGATGGGCGTCTGAGTTCTGACGCCGTGCTGTTGCGCAAAATACGTGACGCCGTGTTGCTTACATAACGCCGCGAGAGTAGTATGCTTGCGTCAGGTTGCGGGGTAAGGGAGCGTTTCAGGTGGCTGCGGCAGGTGCGAAGAGATCGAACAGCATGGATATGCTGCATGGCCCCCTAGCCGGCAAGATCATCCTGTTCTCCATCCCGCTTGCCATCACCAGCATCCTTCAGCAGCTGCTCAATTCCACCGACGCCATGTTCGCCGGCCAATGGCTGGGCAGCGCCGCGCTTGCGGCTGTTGGCGGCGTTGCACCCATTATCAGCCTGTTCGTTGCGCTGTTCGTGGGGCTTTCCGTTGGCGTGAATGTGGTCATTGCCGTACATATCGGCCATGGCGATACCGAGAAGATCCGCGGGGCGGTGCAGACCACGGCCATCGCCGCAGTGGTCTGCTCGCTCGTGCTGGCGATTGCCGGCGTTGCCTCCACCGACTTGATCCTTACCTTGGTGAACATGCCGGCGGAAGCCTGGCAGGATGGTGCCCAGTACCTGCACGTGTACTTTGTGGGCATCGTGTTTCTGGTGGTGTACAACTTCGGTTCTGCGGTCCTGCGCGCCAAGGGCGACACGCGCCGCCCGCTGTATGCCTTGGCTGCTGCCGCGGCCCTGAACATCGCGTTCGATTACCTGGCCGTTGCCGTGTTGGACATGGGCGTGTTCGGCATCGCCGCAGGCACTGTGGTCGCCGATGCCGTGTGCGCCGCCATCATCGTGGTGTTCCTGCTTACCGAAGAAGAGGACTACCGCCTGGTGCTGCGCGGGGCCCGCATCGTCGGTGCCGACCTTAAAACCATGGTGCACATCGGGTTCCCTGCAGCGCTCCAGGGTGCGGTGTTCGCCCTTTCCAACATCATCATCCAGGGCGAGATCAATATGTTCGGCTCGGACGCCACTGCCGGATCTTCCGCCGCGATGAACTTCGAGTTCTACACGTACTTCTTCGTGAACGCCTTCAGCCAGGCGGCGGTTACCTTCATTGGGCAGAACTATGCGGCGCGCAACCTTGAGCGCTGCGACAAGGTGATGCGCTTCTGCATGGCCGCCGCCTTCGTTTCCACCCTTACCCTGAGCCTGCTGTTCACGTTGGGCGGCGACTGGGGTCTGGCGATATTCACAACCGAGGCCGGCGCGCTTACCTACGGTTACAGCAGGCTATGGCATGTGGAGCTGTTGGAGTTCATGCCCTGCTCGTACGAGATAACGGCCAGCGGCATGCGCGGCATGGGATGGTCGGTGCTGCCCACCGTGGTGGTGATCGTCGGGTCGTGCCTGCTGCGCATCGTCTACGTGTTCACCCTGTACCCGTTTATCGCCTCGTTCGAGAACCTGATGCTCATCTACCCGGTTACCTGGGTGGTTACCGGCACCACCATGATCGTGCTGTTCTTCTACGTGCGAAAGCGCGCCTTCGCGAAGCCGGGGGTGTAGCGGCGGTCCGGCCGCTTGGGCATCGTCGTTGCCTGCGCTGGGTCTGTTGTACGGTTCTGGCTGCGCGAAACGCCGCCGCCCCATTCCTCGCCCAGCTAGGCAGGCCGCGCCGCCTTGGGCTTCACGCTCATGAGCGCGATCGAGGCGATGACCAGCGCTATTCCCAGGAGGGCCGCCGGGCTCAGCGTCTCGCCGAAGAACGCAACGCTTACGGCTGCGGTGGCCACCATCTCCACCGAGGCGATTACCGGCACCTTGCTGGTCTCGCGCATCTTCAGCACGCCCTTGTAGTACAGCAGGTACGCAAACGAGGTGGGAATCAGCGCCAGCAGGAAGCCGTATCCCAGAACGGGTAGGTTGAAGGCCTGGGCGTCCTGCCAGGGGCAGAACAGCAGCCCCACGGTGATGAAGGCGAACAGGAAGCTGT
>CAVFYB010000125.1:0-2399 GCA_963626845.1 Bacteroidaceae bacterium
GCCTTCAGCAGGCCGTAGCCGCCATGCTCGCGACGGTACAGGATGTTCACTGCGTTGGTGTCGCGATCGATGAAGGCGAAGAAGTCGTGGCCCAGAAGGTCGATCTGGATAAGAGCCTCTTCCTCGGTGAGGGGCTCGAGCACCAGTTCCTTCACGCGTACTACCTCGTCGTCCTGGGAAAGCTCGCTCATCAGGCCGTCGAGATCGAGCTCGCCGGCGGCTTCCGCCTTGCTGGGAGCGCTGGCGATCTTCTTGTCGATGACGCGGGTCTTGAACTTGCGCAGCTGGCGAAGGACCTTGGCGGCGGCAACGTCGATGGCCGCGTACATGGTTTCCTCGTTTTCCTCGACGCGGATAACGTGGCCGCGTGCGCGCATGGTTACCTCGCACTTGCAGGGGGTGGGGTTGGCCGGGTTCTTTTCCACCTGGAGCACTACCTCGGCGGTAAGGGGGCTGATGTCCATGACCTTCATGGAGTTGCCGATCTTCTCTTCGGCATAGGAGCGGATAGCATCCGTGATGGGCATCTTGCGGCCGGTGATGGTGATTTCCATGATTTCACCTCTCATACTGGAACGAACTGTTAGATCGACGAGATGTTCCGGGAAACCGAGGCCAACCGATGGTAGGTTGCGCACGCAAGGCAGCTGCGTGGAGCGCCAGCCCTGCTTCACATTCGGCAAGAAACGGCTTCTCAAATCCCCTCGTCAACCGTTTGCTTGTTATTAGCATAACGCACTTCATGTTCGATTCATCAATAAAAATGAACTTGTTCTAAAACGATACCCTGCTGTTTCATGCCACGGCGCCGGGCGGCGCCAAACGCAGGCGTGCCGCCCGGCTGCTCGTTGTTGCGGGCGATTGCGCTGTGTTGCGCAACGGAAGCGCGTGCTATGTGTTCTATCTGGTGTTATGTAGTGCCTCTTCACATTATTTTGCCTAGCTGAACGGGGGTTTGTTACCATGACGAAAGCTTATTTCTGCGCAAAGAACGTTTCGATGCGCAGGAACAATGCCAAAAGCGCTAGGAGGCTCTATACATGAAAGAACAGATGCGCATATCTAAACCTAAGGCAATGATGAACGCTGCGGTTGCAGCGGTTTTGGCCGTTGGCCTTTCCGTCCCGGTGGCAAACGCATACGCCGCCCCTTCCGACGACAAGCAGGCAGAAGCCAACGCTGCGTTGGAGAAGCTGAACCAGTACCAGTCCGAGCTCGACCAGGCCACGGCAAACTACGAAGCCGCCCATCAGGATCAGCTTGATGCTGAGGCCAAGGTTCAGGAAGCTCAGAACCAGATCGAAGAGAAAACCGCACAGATCGAAAACGATCAGCAGCGTCTGGGCGAGCGTGCTCGCGACATGTACCGTTCCGGTGACACCAGCTTCATCGACGTTATTCTTGGCGCTTCCACCTTCGAGCAGTTCGCAACCACCTGGAACATGCTGGAAACGCTGAACAGCAACGATGCCGAGCTGGTTGCCGAGACCAAGAACGCTCGCGTTGAGCTGGAGGCAGCGAAGAAGGAAGCCCAGGAGCAGGCCCAGGTGGCTTCCGACAAGGCAGAGGAAGCCAAGTCCATCGCTTCTAGCGCCGAAGCCAAGGCTTCCGAGATGCAGTCGGTCTACGATAATCTCTCTGCCGAGGCTCAGGCCCTGGTAGAGCAGGAAAAGGCTGCAGCTGAGGCGGCACAGCAGCAGGCAGCCGCTGCCGCAGAGGCAAGCAACACCGCTGGCAACAGCGCTTCCAGCAATACCTCGAGCAACAGCAGCAGCAACAACACCAGCTCGAACAGCAGCAATTCCAGCAGCAATACCAACAACGACAAGACCCAGACGGTAACGGGCAACACGGTTGTCGACCGCGCCTACTCCCAGCTGGGCAAGCCCTATTCGTGGGGTGCCTGCGGCCCGAACTCCTTCGACTGCTCCGGCCTGGTAAGCTACTGCCTTACCGGCAGCTACAGCCGCCTGGGCACCACCTACACCTTCATGGGCTGGACGCGCGTTACCAACCCGCAGCCGGGCGACGTCGTTACCAACGACCATCACTGCGGCATCTACATCGGCGGCGGCCAGATGATCCACGCTCCCCAGACGGGCGACGTGGTGAAGATCAGCTCCGTTCAGAGCAGCATGATCTACGTTCGCTACTAGCAGGTAGGGAACAACCGAATTTGGAAAGCCCGCTTCGGCGGGCTTTTTCTTTGCCGTGAGCCGGCCTGTGGGGCTTGATAGCTCTGCCCGCGGCGCCTGTTTTAGCGGCGTGCGGTTCCGGCGATCGCCCGCGCTTCTTCCCGCAGCTTGCAGCTCCGGGCGAATGCCCGCGCTCCTTTCCACGCCGTCGGTAAAACGCCACGCCGGTGGCGTAGGGGTGATTTTGTGTGCGCTGTTGTGGCG
>CAVFYB010000126.1:0-2378 GCA_963626845.1 Bacteroidaceae bacterium
TCACCGTGCGCTGGCTCACGTACCCCGGCCGCATGGAGCTTCCGCTCTTGGCCGAGTCGGCGCAGAGCACGTTGGGGCAGTTGGGCTTCGATGTACAGGTGAACAGCACGGCGAACCATACTGAGATCCGTAAGGACGCTTCTGCTTGGGACGTGTACGTGAGCGCGTTGGTGACCTCGCCCACGGGCGATCCGGAGTATTTCTTCACGGCTACCTGCCTAGGCGGCTCCCCGAAGAACTTCGGCGGGTACCAGAGCTCCCAGCTGGAGCAGCTTGCCTCTCAGTTGCACACCGAGTTCGATTCCGCGAAGCGGGGCCAGATCGCCGCGCAAATGCAGCAGGAGCTGCTGGCGGGCAACGGCTACTTCTTCGCCTCGCACCTTTCCATGGGCATCGTCTCCCGCGCCGGCGTTACGGGCATCGCGCCCCATCCGTGCGACTACTACGAGATCACCGTCGATCTCGATATTGCTTAGGGGCTGCGTTGGCTGGATCTTTCGCAAACAGTGAAGCACCTGATCGGGCGGCAGGCGAAGGGCCGGCGCCTTTGTTGGAATTCGATCGCGTGAGCATCGAGTATGCCGGCCTGCGCGTATTGCAGGGCGTGAGCCTTTCGGTTGCAGAAGGCGAATCGCTCGGCATCGCCGGCGAGTCGGGCAGCGGGAAGAGCACGCTGCTGCGAGCAGCGATGGGGCTGCTGGGGCGCGGCGGCAGGGTTTGCGCGGGTCGCATCCTTTTCCGTGGCGCCGACCTGGCGGATATGTCCGCCGAAGAGCTTCGTCGGCTGCGCGGGGCGGAAGTGGGCATGGTATTCCAGGATTGCCTTGCGTCGTTCGCACCTACGCGCACGCTGCGCAGCCAGCTGGGCGAAGCGCTTGCTGCCCACGATCGCTCCCTTCCGGGATGGGGGGACCATGCAGCTGAGTTGCTTTCGCGCCTTGGCATTGCCGAGCCAAAGCGCGTGCTGGACAGCTATCCCTTCCAGCTTTCGGGCGGGATGGGCCAGCGTGCGGGCATAGCCTTCGCGCTGATGCTGGAGCCCAGCGTGCTGCTTGCCGACGAGCCCACCAGCGCGCTCGATGCGGTTTCGCAGAAGATGGTGGTGGAAGAGCTGGCCGGCCTGTGCCGCAGCCGGGGGACGTCCTTGGTGGTGGTGTCTCACAACATGGCAGTGATCAAATGTCTGGTGGGCAAGGTGGCCATCTTGAAGGAGGGGGGCGTTGTGGAGTCGGGTACAACGGATGCGGTGTTCAGCACGCCTTCGCACCCGTACACGCGCGAGCTTCTTGCTGCAGTCCCTTCCCTTGAAGGGGGTGCAGGTCCATGTGCATGCCGGCAGTAAGCCCTAGTGTGTTGGAGCTGCGCCAGGTGTCGAAGTGCTTCGAGGACGCCTCCGGCAACAAGAAAGATGCCCTTCGCGAAGTCTCGCTGGTGGTAGCGCCGGGGGAATGCGTGGGCTTGGTGGGCGAATCGGGCAGCGGCAAGAGCACGCTTGCAAACATCGCCCTGCGCCTTACGGACCCCACGTCCGGCTCAGTCTTCCTTGAGGGAAGGGACATCACCCACTTGAAGGGTAAGCAGCTGCGAAGCGCGTACCGAAGCATGCAAGCGGTGTTCCAGAACCCTGCCGACTCGTTCAATCCGCGCCGGCGTTTGGGCCTGAGTATGGCAGAAGGCTTGCTGAATGTCGGGATGGGCAAGGTCGAAGCTCTTTGCCAGGTGACGGATCTTATGGCCCGCTGCGGCTTGGAAGAGGGGATTGCCCGGCGCTTCCCCGGTCAGGTGAGCGGTGGACAGCTGCAGCGCGCCGCCCTGGTGCGCGCCCTGGCAGTGAACCCGAGCTTGCTGGTGTGCGACGAGGCAACCAGCGCGCTCGACGCCACCACCCAAAGCCAGATCGTGGAGCTTATCCGATCCTTGGGCGAAGAGTGCAACATGGCGGTGCTGTTCATATGCCACGATATTGCGTTGGTGGCGGGCCTGTGCAGTCGCGTTGTGGTGCTGCACAATGGCGTCGTGGAAGAGGAAGACTCTGTTGAACAGGCTGTTCGCAACCCTCGCTCCGACTATGCGAAGCTCTTGATCGGCTCGGTGATGGGCGTCTAACGGCCACCTCAGCGCTATTGCGCTAAATACGTGACGCTGTGTTGCTTACATAGCGTCGCGAGAGTAGTATGCTTGCGTCAGGTTGCGGGGCAAGGGAGCGTTTCAGGTGGCTGCGGCAGGTGCGAAGAAAACAAACAGCATGGATATGCTGCATGGCCCCTTGGCCGGCAAGATCATCCTGTTCTCCATCCCGCTTGCCATCACCAGCATCCTTCAACAGCTGCTCAATTCCACCGACGCCATGTTCGCCGGCCAATGGCTGGGCAGCGCCG
>CAVFYB010000127.1:0-2348 GCA_963626845.1 Bacteroidaceae bacterium
GCAGGGAATCGTAGGTCTGCTCGATGCCGCTCTTGCCCACCGCATCGCCCGATTGAATGTCGCGCCCTTCGGCGGCGTTGCTCAGATCGTCCTGCGAGGCCGTGCCGGTATATCCCAGAAGATGCGCAGCAAGGGCGCCATACGGATAGGAACGGGTGGTGCGTACTTGTGTGGTAACGCCGGGGAAGGCGTCGCGGTGCTCTGATATGAAGGCGATATCGCGCAGCTTCACATCGCTTGCCACCACGCGCTGGCTCTGCGCGCCCGAGGTGGAATCGGAGATGCGCGCATGGACAACCTCGTAGGGAATCCCCAAAAGCGAGGAAAGGCGCAGGAGCACATCATGGTCTTTCACCACATCGGCATCGGCAAGCACCGTTTGCACCTGGCGGTTGGAAACCAGTGCGATGCCGTTGCGATCGTAGATGATACCGCGCGGGGCAGGCGTGGCAACCGTGGTATACAGGTTGGCATCGGCCTCTTCGCTATAGCTTGCAGCATCGATAACCTGCAAGCCGAAAAGCTTGGCAGTAAGGGCGGCGAACACACCGCCGATAAGCACACCGACAGCAACGAAGCGGCTGCGGAGGTTGGCCGAAACGGCAGGACCGCCCGACGAACCGGCCAGGTTAGGCGCACTGCCCTGCGAAACCTTCGGCGTTTCAGCCGCAATGCCCACCGAGGTAACCGAACGCACGCGCATGCGCTCACGGGCGCGCGACTGCGCAGAATTGGCACGCACGCGGAACACGACCGCGATGATCACACCCAGGAACAGAAGGGCGGCAATAGTGGTGAGTATGGCAGAGAGCACCGCTAGCTCACCGACCTAGCGGAAACGCCCAGAGGTAGGCACCTGCCACGCATCGTTGGACGCCTGGGCAAACGGCAAGCGACGCATAATGATGAAAAGAAGAACAGCAATAAGCGAGTTCAACACCGTAGAAGGGATAACGCGCTGCACCAGCAGCTCGAAGAACGAGCCCTGGTACCCCAACACCATGAGCGCAATGACGAACACAAGCTCGAACGCGAAGATGGTAACTGCCAAAGCGATGGCGGGCATGGATATGGTGGTGTCGTCAAGCACCTCGAAGGCACGGGAGAGGCAGAACACTGCCACCAGCAACAGCAGCGAGGTCAGCCCGATCGGCGTGTACAAAAGCAAATCGGCGATGAGGCCCAGCACGAAAGCATAGACATACGTGGTATCGGCGCGGCGCATGATGGAGAGCACCAACACAAACGGAACAATGAAGCTGGGAACGACCGAGAACACCGCAAGGATCGGCGCAAAAACCACCTGTACCACAACGATGACAACGGAAAAGATTAGGGGCAGCAACCATTCACGCATCGGGACTACTCGCCTCCGTTCGAAGTGTTATCCGTGCTGGAGCCGGAATCGGTCGTGCTCGCCCGAGACGAGGAAGAGCTCAGTGCACTGGGACTAACCGCGTTGATTACCGTGCTCGCCGCGTTGGTATCGGCCGAAGCCGCAGCCTCTCCTCCCATACCAAGAACAACCAGCACCTCGCTGACGTTGGAGAACGACGCATTGGGTGAAACGACGATGGTGCGCGTTGCATCGCCCTGGCGTTGCTCGACCTTGGAAACCACGCCGACAACCAGGCCTCGGAAGTAGCCGCCGCCCAAGCCGGTGGTTATGACAGCCTCGCCCTCCTTCACCTCGGTGCTTTCATCGACGCCCTTGAGGTAGAGCGTCCCCTCTACCGAACCGTTGAGGATACCCTCTGCGCGGGAGTTCTGCAGCATCACCGCCACGCCGCTCTGCGCATCGTTGAGCAGGCGAACCTGGGATGAGTATGTGGAAACGGAGATTATCTGACCCACTACACCCGTAGAGCCCATCACCGGCAAACCAGCCTTCGCGCCGGATGCTTCGCCGACGTCGATGGTGATGATGCGGTTATACGAATCAGACGAATAGCCCGTCACGTGCGCGGCGATGGAAGAGAAGCCGTAGGCATCATGCAATCCAAGAAGGGACTCCAGGCGTGTAGCCTCCTGACGGTATTCCTCAAGCTCGACCACCATCTGGGAAAGTGTTGCATTGCTTTCTTTCAGCTGGCTCATGGTTTGGCCGTCGGCTGTGAGGTCCTCGATCGAGGTCGATGCCGAAGCGGCAAGAGAGCCGGTTGCAGCGCCGATGGAAGTAAGGGGCGAAGAAGCCGCAGCCGTGGTGGACTGAAGCGAATGGAGCGGGCCCTCCTGATCTTCGCGAGCATACACGATAACTAAGACAAGGGAAACTACCAGCAGGATAGCCAAAAGTCCCGTTCCCCCAAGGTGGCCACCGAATGGGATCTTCTTATCGTTCATATTCA
>CAVFYB010000128.1:0-2280 GCA_963626845.1 Bacteroidaceae bacterium
GAGATGCCGGTGACCTCGGTGAACGAGGGCACGTTGCCCAGGGCTCCTGCGATCCATAGCACGCCTACCAGCAGCACGGCCTTCAGCAGTACCAGCCACGCCTCGTTGCCTCGCAGGATGCGTTTGGGGGGCTTGCCCACGCGCTCTTCGCCCGTGGCCTTCGCGCGAAGCAGGCCCGCATTGCCAATGGGGCACACGTCGGCGCACTTGCCGCACGAAATGCACTCGCCCGCCGTGAAGGAATCGGCATCAGGAAACACCGAAACGGGGCAGCCGGCGCAGCAATGGCCGCACCGCGGGGAACAGCAGGCCCTCTTGCGGGAAAACGCCGAAAACGGCAGCACCGGCATCAGCGCGAACACCGCACCCAGCGGGCACAGGAACTGGCAGAAGAAGCGCTTCACGAACGCCATCCCCAGCGCCAAGGCGCCCAGCACTGCGAACGCGGCGGCGTCTATCCCCTCGACGGAAAATGCGACGATGCCAGCGAACGCCGTCCAAGGGCTGTAGCCGGAAACCTGGCCCCAAACGCCGAAGAAGCACATGAGCACGATGGCAGCGAGCACCGCGAACTTCACGTACTGCCCCGCGCGCTGCACCTTGCCCGAAAGAGGCCTATCGGGAACGCCCAACAGCTTGCGCATGGGCGTAAACAGCAGATACACCGCATCGCCCAACGTGCCGAAGGCGCAGGCGTACCCGCAGAAGAAGCGCCCGAACAGCACCGTGTAGCCCAAAACGGCAACAAGCAGCACCACGAACGAGGTAGGCTCAACAGCCTGGCCAAGCCCTATCTGGGTAGCCATGTACTTCACGCCGTTGAACGTTGCGCTGAAGATGGAAGGCGCCAGCGCGAAGAACGCTATCTGCACGCACCAGCGCACGATGCGGTGCACACGCATGGCCCGCGCACGCTGCGCCGCCTTGCCCGATTTCTTGGGCTTGGCGGGGTTGGCGGCTTTCTTGGCCTCCGCGGCCCCCACCGCAGCTTTGCTCGAAGCGCCGCTGCCCGCGCGGCGCGCGGATCCGGCAGCCCGCGCAGCCCCAGCAGCTTCCGCGGCTTTGTCGACGCCCCGGTCCTCTGCAACCTGGCCTTCAGCGACAGGCGACGTCAGCTTCTCTTCGCTCATGCGCCCTCACCTGCCTGGCCGGAATTGCTCTTCTCCAGGGCTTCCTTTGCCCCGTTCAGGATACCCACCGAAGAATAGGTGCAACCCGAAACGGTATCCACGTTCACGGTCTGCTCCGCCTTGATGTCGTCGATCAGCTTGACGGCCTGCGAAAGGTACGGCGCATCTTCGTTGGGAGCGGAGAGCACCTGCACGTCGTCGATGTAGCCGTCCTTGATGGTCACCTGCATGGTCACCGGGCCGCCATAGCCCTGAGCGGAACCGGTGAACGTGCCGTCGGTGGCGAAGGGGCCGCGGTTGGCGGCGCGCTCGGCGGCGGTGATCTGCGCCTGCACCTCGGCATCGGCGGCAGCGGCCTGCCCTGCCCAAACGCTGAACCAAACCACCAGGCCGGCAACGACGGCAACATTCACCGCCTTCACGATGAACAGGCGTTTTTCTGCCAGGAAACTAAGCATCGGCACCTGCCTTCACCGAACCGGAACCCTCCGAACCCGAATCGGAGCCGACCTTGCCACCCGAACCATCGGCGGAGGAATCCCCGCCGTCAGAACCAGAGCCGGAATCAGAGCCCGCATCGTCCGCATCCTGATGCTGCTTCTTATACTCGGCCGCCGCCTGCTCCAACGCCGCATCGTAGGCCTTGGCGATGGCGCGCGAAGAATAGGTTGCGCCCGAAACGACGGTCACCGAAGAAGACGCCGTGCCCTTCAGGAGCTGGTTCACCACGCCCACGTACTCGACGCCCTTGCGGGTGCGGCCGTCTTTGGCATAGCCCAGGTAGACGTCGTTGTCGTCGGCGTTGTAGGGGTTCAGCACCGCATCGCCGGCGTTGCCCGTGGCAGAGCCGTGGATGTCGGAGATGTTGCTTACCGCGCCGTCCTTCACCGTAACGGTAAGCGCGACATAATACGGGTCGTAGCGGTCGGGGCGCTCGGTATCGGCACAATAGGCGTAGGCCGTATAGGTTCCGTCTGCGTAATGCACCGTCTCATCAGGGTTGTCGGGGTCAACCGGACCGGGGCTGGGGTCGGGCGAAGGGCTCGGGTCGACAGGGTCGGTCTTGTCGTCTGACCCGCCATCGCCCTTGCCGCCATCGCTTCCGCCGTCGCCCTTCGCCGCCGCAACCGCCTTCTGCAGCGCATCGGAG
>CAVFYB010000129.1:0-2205 GCA_963626845.1 Bacteroidaceae bacterium
CCCTGCGCAAGCCCATCGACGCGTTCTTCGCCGAGGTGATGGTCATGGACGAAGACACGGCCCTGCGCCAGAACCGCCTGCGGCTGTTGAACCGCTTTGTGGGCGTGTTCGGTAACGTGGCCGACTTCGCGCTTCTTTCAAAGGCAAAGTAATCGGTTTCAATACGGCCCCTGAAAAGGGGCCTTTTCGTTTTTAGGAAGGTTTCTATGCAGAATTGGATGACTCAGGGCAAGGCACATGAGGGCTTTCCCGTTATTCATGTTGTATCCGACTCGGTGGGCACCACCGCACAGACCCTGGTGCGCGCCGCCGCTGCCTGCTTCGAGGTGTACGACCCGGCTATCGAGATCCTGCCGCGCGTGGTTTCTTCCGAGAGCATGATCGAGGAGCTGGACGCCCATTTCAACTTCCATGCAAGTCGCGGCTTCACTCCCTTCGTGGTGTTCTACACCTTGGTGGACAAGGAGATGCGCAACGCCATGGCCGGTTACATCGAAACGCACTCCGATCGGATCTTGGGCGTGGACTTGATGGGCAATGTCTTGGATGCCCTCACTTCCGCCACTGGCAAGTGTCCTTTGAACGAACCCGGCCGCGTGCATTCGGTGAATGAGTACTATTTCAGGCGCATTGAGGCCATGGAGTTCACCATCTCCCACGATGACGGGCGCAACCCGCAGGACCTTCCCGAGGCCGATATCGTGCTTATCGGCGTGTCCCGATCCTCGAAGACGCCGCTTTCCATCTACCTTTCGCAGATGGGCTACCGCGTGGCTAACGTGCCGCTCGACCCCCAAAGCGAGCCGCCTAAAGAGATTTATGAAGTTGATCCAACGCGCTTGTTCGGCTTGATCATTTCCCCGGAAATCCTTTCCGACATCCGTAAGCGGCGCTTGGGGAATGCCAGCAATGTGGCTGCTTCATATGCGGATTTGGAGTGCGTGTACCAGGATTTGGAGAGCGCCCGCGCCCTGATGAGGAAGCTCGGCTGCATCGTCGTTCGCACTGATAACAGGGCTATCGAAGAAACGGCGCAGGAAATTTTACGATATTATGAGAACGCTCACCCGCAGGTCTTCGCCCCGCGGGATTGAGAGAGAAACGTTTAGTCTAAGGAGAAGATGGTGACGGACCAACTTAAGCGCGTCTACGCATTCGGCAAAGACGCAAACGGCAAGAACGTTACGGAGGGCAACACCAACATGAAGCCCATCCTCGGCGGCAAGGGTGCTAACCTCGCCGAGATGGCCAACATCGGCCTGCCGGTGCCTCCGGGATTCACGATTTCCTGCCAGACGTGCATGGAGTACGCAAACTCTGACAACACGTGGCCTGAGGGAGTTCTTGACACTATCCAGGAATACCGACTCGACCTTGAGAACCGTATCGGCAAGAAGATCGGCGACGCAGAGGATCCGCTGCTGGTTTCCGTTCGTTCTGGTGCTCCCATGTCCATGCCGGGCATGATGGACACGGTTCTGAACCTCGGTTTGAACGACCAGTCCATCAACGGCCTTATCAAGCAGACCGAGAACCCCCGGTTCGCATGGGACTCCTACCGCCGCTTCATCCAGATGTTCTCCAACGTTGTTATGGGCCTCGACGGCGACCTGTTCGAGAATGCCATCAACATCATGAAGCGCAGCCGCGGCGTTGAATCCGATACCGACCTCACCGCTGAAGACCTGCAGGAGCTCGTAGGCGAGTTCAAGAAGATCTTCACCGAGAACGTGAGCGCCGAAGAGTACCCTTCGCTGGTCGTAGACGGCCAGGTGCAGTTCCCTCAGAGCCCCGACACCCAGCTTCAGCTGGCTATCGAAGCTGTGTTCGGCAGCTGGAACAACCCCCGCGCAATACTGTACCGCAAGCAGAATAAGATCTCTGACGATCTGGGCACGGCCGTGAACGTGCAGTCCATGATCTTCGGCAACAAGGGCAACACGTCTGCAACCGGCGTTGCCTTCACCCGTAACCCCGCCAACGGCGAAAAGGAATTCTACGGCGACTACCTGGTCAACGCCCAGGGCGAAGACGTTGTTGCCGGTATCCGCAACACCAGCCCCATCGCCGAGCTGAAGAACACCCCCGGCCTTGAAGAGGCCGGCCGCGAGCTGGAAGGCGTGTTCACCATCCTGGAGAACCACTTCCGCGACATGTGCGACATCGAGTTCACCATCGAGCAGGGCAAGCTCTGGATGCTGCAGA
>CAVFYB010000130.1:0-2013 GCA_963626845.1 Bacteroidaceae bacterium
GCGGCCTTGGTGGGGTTGCCGTCGGCGTCGAAGGCGATCTTGGTGGAAGGGCCCTTGAACACCTCGTTCTTTTCCTCGGTTGCGGCGGGGATATCCTCGGCCACCACGATAAGGCGGCGCGGCGAGCTGAAGATGCTCACCTGGCCATGGGGAATGGCAGCATTGTCGAGCAGCTCGGGAACGAGCTCTTCCAGCTGTTTGACGGCGTTGGCCAGGTCGAATGCCGGGATCTCCTCGGTACCGATCTCGAAAGCGAGCGTGCGCTGTTCCATCTGCTACTCCCCCTTCTTCTCTTCTGTGCCTTCGGGCACGATACCGACGACATGCTCCAGATATGCAGCGCAGCAGGCCTTAGCGATGGTGCGAACGCGAAGAATGTAGCCCATACGCTCGGTGGCGCTGATAACACCACGCGCATCAAGCAGGTTGAAAGCATGGGAGCATTTGAGCACGTAATCGTAGGCCGGTAGCGGCAGGCCCTTTTCCAGAGTACGCAGGCATTCGGCCTCGTAGCGGTCGAATTCGCCGAACAGCAGGTCGGTGTCGGCTACCTCGAAGTTGTAAGTAGAGAACTCGCGCTCGTTTTCCAGGAACACGTCGCCGTAGGTGAACACCGTACCGTCAGAGCTGCGGGCCCACACCAGGTCGTAGACAGAATCCACGCCTTGGATGTACATAGCCAGTCGCTCCAAACCGTAGGTGATCTCGGAAGGAACCGGGCGGCACTCGAAGCCGCCTACCTGCTGGAAGTAGGTGAACTGGGTAACTTCCATGCCGTTGAGCCAGACTTCCCAGCCAAGGCCCCAAGCGCCCAGCGTCGGGCTTTCCCAGTCGTCCTCCACGAAGCGAACATCGTGCTTTTCCACCTCGATGCCAATGGCGCGAAGCGATTCCAGATAGAGCTCCTGCACGTTGTCGGGCGAGGGCTTCATAAGAACCTGGAACTGGTAGTAATGCTGCAGGCGATTGGGGTTTTCGCCATAACGGCCATCAGCGGGTCGGCGGCAGGGCTGCACGTACGCTGCCTTCCAAGCATCGGGGCCCAGGCTGCGAAGCGTGGTTGCCGTATGGAACGTTCCCGCGCCCACTTCGTTGTCGTAGGGCTGCATTATCACGCAGCCCAGGTTGGCCCAGTAACGCTGCAGACGCAGGATCATGTCCTGGAACGTCAGCACCTGGGAGGCTTGAGTCGCTGCCATGCCTTCCTCGTGGTTAGTCATCTATGCTCCTTAATCGTTATACGATCTATAGGTTACTCAAGGGTACCGATACGGTTCATCGGCCAATACTCGAAAATGGCCTTGCCGAAGATAGAGCCGGTGGGAATGCTTCCGAAGTAACGGGAGTCAGAGGAGTTCTCGCGATTATCCCCCATCACCCACACGCTGCCGGCGGGCACGGTGTAGGGATACGAGATATCGATGTTGCCCGCGGTAAGGGAAAGCGGATAGGAATCCCCCTGGGTATAAGGCTCCACCTGCGCCACGCCGTCTATGTACACCGTGCCATCGACCAGGTTCACGGTTTGACCTTCCGTGGCGATAACGCGCTTCACCAACACGCGCGAGGGCACCTGCGGGTCGGAAAAAACCACAATGTCACCCGCCTTCGGCGAACTAAAGTGATAGCTCACCTTTTCAGCGAACAACCTATCGCCGGTCATGATGGTGGTTTCCATGGAAGCAGAGGGAACCTCGAACGGTTCGCAGACGTACGTGCGGATGCCCCATGCGGCCGCCAAGACGATGGCAATGCAGATAAGGAAGTTCAGGAAACGGCGAATTAGGCTGGGAGATTTCGTACCCGCATGATATCCGTAATCCAAGAGTTTCCCTTCCCTTTCAAGGGTTTGTCGCAGAGTTAGGTCGAATAGTCCCACTATAAAGCAAATGGCGGTGACCCGCCACAAATGCATTGATCGGCCTATTGCTGAAGTGAAGCCAAGAACGCACGCTCTTTTTCGGAAAGGTTGGCGCCCTCCAGCAAGTCGGGACGCCATTTCTGGGTGCGCAG